>JASJEI010000002.1 GCA_030064795.1 Pleurocapsa sp. MO_226.B13
ATTTTGAGTTTCAAGATTTTTGGCGGGGGTAAAATTAACTAGCCAGAGTTGAAAGGGACGGGGTATTTTGGAGACAGCATCGATTAACAATTGCGTAGCTTGTTTTTTGTCTCCTCTGGCTGAATGTGCCAGAAAAAACTCTGGCCGCAGAGGGAAAAACTGCTTAAACTGCCAAGCCAAACTCATCATTTCTCCTGTTTGTCCGTGGGTTTGATGGAGAGTGGCAACGATCGCGGGAGTATTCCGATTATCTTGGGCTGCGACTATTTCTGAGACAACTAATTCAGGACGTTCGACTTTTTGATAGGCTAAGTTATTGATAATCGTCAATCCACCTAATAGTCCTAGAAATAGGGTAACTGTCACGACTCGTTTTCCTGAAGCTAATAGCCCACTACCCTGAGACTGCTGCCACAAACAGGCAAGGATGACGGCAACTAATAACAAAATTGCTGGAGCATAAATATACTGGAAACGAGCCGATAAGCTTAGATCTGCACCAAAAATATAAGTAATAACTAGAATTAGGGCGATCGCGCTGATGCTAAAACTCCCCAGGATATCTATTGCCGTGCTATTAAGTTTAAATTGGCGACAAGTATTAATAACTCGCCAACACTGAGGAACTGCCCAAATTAAAAAGCCTAAAATAATTATTCCTGAGATAATGTCTATTCCAGTAGGTACTCCTTCTACGGGTAGAATAAACAACATCGTAATCCAGTAAGCTAACAATCTTTGCAGGGGGGCAAAAAAATCACTCAGAGGATTTCCTTCAAATACCCAGCTGGTAAGCTGATTGTTACTAACACTACGCCAACTGTCTAACCAAACCAAACACCCACAGATAGTAGCTGCGATCGCACTGTAGATCCTCAGCCAGTAATTGCTCAACCCCCTTTGCCAGTCTGGTAGCCAATAACGCCACAAAACTAATACCTCTGCTACGAGGGTGAGGACAAAAAAATAATGAGTCGCCACGCCCAAGCAATTAACTATTACCCAGATCGAGACTAACCACCACCTAAGTTTGGTTTTGGTTAAGATTGAATTTACTGCTAAGTTCAAACCAGCTAAAGAAGCAATTACCCATAAAATTGCCAAAGTATAGTGACGTGCCTCTTGCGCTAAATAGATCCCCCAAGGAGAAACCGCCATCAAGGCAGCAGACAATTGAGCTACAGTCTTACTGCGAAACCACAGCCAACCCAAACCATACATAGCGGGTATTGCTGCCACTCCCAGTAAGGCACTAAGAAATCTTGCCCACCAAATTGAAATCAGGCGATCGCCTGGTAAAAACTGCAACCACCAATGAGAAAGCAGAAAATATAGGGGTGGATGGGTGCTTTCACTCATCAAATGCTGAACAACAGCTTGAGGTTGTGTTAATTTATCTACAACTAAAGGCTGGAGTAAATCATCTAGAGAAATGAGGGTATTGATGGGAATCGTTTGAAAACTATGACCCAAACTAAAGACAATAGTTGCCCATTCGTCAGACCAAGGTGGTTTGAGAGCTAAATTAGTCAGACGAAGCACAAGACCAAGCAAGATCCAACCTGACAAGATAACTACTTGCGCTCGCCTATTAAAGTGCGATCGTAATTTTCCCATCATTTAATCAACTGAGTGGATAAGTTCTGGATAATTATAAATTACATTTCGCCTGCGATCTTTTTTCTGACAGTGATACATTCGATATCGATAACCTGAAACTTTGCCACGATAATCTGGATCGGCGAGGCAGTTTTGAGAGTTTAAAGTATGATATGGCAATCGATCTGATGCCGAAAAGTTAACTAACCACAGATCGAAAGGTCGAGGTAACACATTGAGATAACTGTATAAATTCCTCGTAGCCACGCTAGCATCGTTTTCTTTGTGGAGGAGCAAAAATCGCGGTGGAGTCAATTGTTGCTCGTTACTAGAAGACTGAATTTTTTGCCATTCCCAAGCCAACCCTAGCATTTCTCCTGTTTGTTCGTGAGTTTTATGGACGGTGGCAATTATGTGAGGAATATTTGATTGCTGTTGTTGCGCCTCGACGATCGCGGGTACTACCAGATCTGGGCGATCGCTTTTTTGAAAACCATAGTTGCTAATTACCGTTACTCCCCCCAGACAACCCGCTAGTAAAACGGCTATAGCTAAGATCTTCCCATGCTTTAAGTGCCATTTTTGACTGAGTATACCTGCAATCAAAAGTAAAATGGCGGGAAAATAGAAGTATTGAAAACGGGCAGCTAAGGTTAGATCCTTGCGCAGAATATAGGGAAATAAAATCACCAGCACAATTGCCACCCCAATAAATCCAACTAAAGTTTTGGCAACTAACGGTAATGGAGTGTGAAGATATTGCCAGCCTGCTTTTATTAACCAACCAACTAGCGGTAACAATATGGCAACTGCCCCAACGCTAATCCAAGTAGGTGTTCCCTCAACGGGCGGTAAAACGACCATAGTCAAGATCCAGGTCAATAACCTCCCAACTGGAGCAAAAAAATCTAGATTCCAAGTAAATTTATAACGAATCCACTCAGTCAACCGAGGATCGGGAAAATACTGCCAGCGAAACACCCAAACCAAACAACTGGCAATCGTCCCGAAAATTGCTAGACTAATTCTGCGCCAAAAAATTGGGGAAACAGAAACGCCTCGACCGATTTTATAACCCCAAGGGTTCTTGGTATCTTGCCACCACAACCAGCCTAGAATCATTACTTGAGTTAGCAAATTTAGACCAAAAAAATAGTGAGTAGCCATTCCCAAACTATTCACCAAAATCCAAGCTAGGATTAGCATTAGCGAGGGGACTCGCCGTTGTTTCCAACAACGTACCGCAGCCATGAAGCAAGCTAAAGATGCCACAACCCAGAAAATTGCCAAGGTGTAATGACGAGTTTCTTGCGCTAGATAAACACCGTAGGGAGAAACTGCCATTAATGCTGCTGCCATCTGTGCTGCTAAGAGAGAGTCAAATACTAGCCAACCCAAAGCATACATAGCAGGGATCGCTAACACCCCTAGGATTGCGCTGAGAGATCTTGCCAGCCAAATCGAGACTAAATCGCCTTGCTGAGAAAATAATTTTAACCACCAATGTCCTAAGACAAAATACAAAGGAGGATGGGTGCTTTCGGTCATTAAATTGGCGATCGCGCTATTAGTACCTAAATTACTATCTACTCTCAAAGGTTCTAAGAGAGTCGAGATTGAAATAACTCGGTCTAGCGGTACGGTATGAAAACTATGACCCAAACTAAAAACAATAGTTGCCCATTCATCAGACCAGAGTGGTTTACTATCTAGATAAGCAAATCGTAACAAACTACCAATTATTAGCCAGATTAATAGCCAAAAAAGCTGGTTAATATTTATACGTTTTTCCCTTGACTCATAACTAAAATAAATTGTTTTTGAATTGTTGTGAATTAGCTTCATCTTAGTTACAGTATTGATGATTGCTATACTAATAGCATCAAGTTACTAGTAAATCTTTTCAAAAACGATAAAAAGAAATTAAGCTTAGGTTAATTTATCTTCTACAGATTATTTAAGTATTATTCTCATCTCACTTCATCGTCTAATCTAAAAGAGTATCTCAAAAATCTTTGAACTATCTTACTGTAAGATTGGGAAAAAACAGAAAAAACCATATTTATTTCGACTAAATTTAATTAGAAATTCTTTTCCTTCGGTGTCTTTGTAAATATTTTTCTCTAATTTTTTAAGTTTTTTTCTTTTCAAGAAATTACTTTAAAGATTATTTCTGATTTTTAAGTTTATATTTAATTTAATTACTTAAATAAGACAAATAAATTCAAAAAAATATTGGTAAATAATTTTAATTTTTTCTAATTTTTTGATGAGTATTCAAAAATTAGAATTAATTTTTGAATACTATCATTGTACATTTATAAACAATATTGACAATTATCTTGACTTGGATTTAAAGCATCAGTCATCCTTTTAACGAGGCGCGATTGCGAAGCTAGTCGAAGACATCGCTTCTTCTTGATTTTCTATTATTCTGCCATTAAATAAATGCTCCCAACCAGACTCGGTATTATTTTCCAAGTCTTCAGAATTGAAATCATAAACAAATTCACACAAAATTTTTGGCAATTTTAAACAATGAGATTCAAATCGCCAAACTCATGCCAAAGATACTGTTTGGCTACTGCTTCAGTGTAAGCATCTTTGATTTTTTCGGCAGGAAGAAACGCCGTTAACAAATCGAGATGACTGGCTTCTGGTTCGTGCATTCCCGTCAACAAACCATCTACGACTTTAAGCCGATGATTGGCGTTAATATGTAACCGCGTATAACCGTGCTGTGCTATTGTATTTTTCTGCTGTGCTACCGATTCTAAGGCTCTAACTACTGTAGTTCCAACCGCAATTACTCTGTTTCCTCTACTTCTAGTAAAATTGATTTTCTCTGCTGCTGCATCACTAATAAAGTATTCCTCTTGGGATGCGGGATGTTGGGCATCTAATTCGTCGTCCATATACGAAGATAAACCAGTGTGTAGCACGATATTAGTTGTTTCGATACCTTTGCCTTTGAGGTCGAACAACAGCTTCCAGGTAAAAGCACGTCCTGCTGAAGGCATTTCTGCCGAACCAGGTTCGACGGCATAAACGGTCTGATAGTAATCTAAATCCCAAGGTGCAGAAACATAACTATAACGTACTGGTTGTCCCAGACGATAGAATAAATCGATTAGTTCTGTATCCCGATGATTAAAACGAATTTGCCATAGTCGATGAATATGAGAATCTCGTTTTTCTACTGTAGCAGTCAAACCCAAGCCAAAATCTAACTGCATACCGCTATGCAAACCACAGCTAAAAGGTTCTCCCTGCTGACATAGTAGCAATGCTAACCAAGAATCATCTGGTAATTTGTGCGCCAGACGCACTTCCAAACAAGTACCGTTGGCTTGGCAACCTTTAAGGGAGGCAGGTAGAGTACGGCTAGAATTGAAAACCAATAAGTCTCCTGGTAAGAGAAACTCACTGAGATTGTTGAATTTAGTATGGGTGACTAAATTATTTTGAGTGCGATCGATAACCATCAACCGTACTCCGTCGCGACCTATACCGCGTCTTTCGGCTGGTTCTTTTGCTGCTAATTCTTTAGGTAATGTAAAAGTAAAAGGTGCAGACATAATTTGTTTTCTCGATTAAATAGTGAAGTTAAAGTAGTAAGTAGTGAGTAGTGAGTATAAAGTTATATAAAATACTTTAATTCCTGCTACTAATACTTGAGAGATGAGTTAAGTAGCGAGTAGTAAGTAGCGATCGCGCTTTGACTAATAACTAACAACTTATAGCTATTTGGATCATTCTTTTTTCGATTTCATTTGAGATTGGTTTTGTCAGAATGCGATCGCGCTATCGTGTCTGCTTCGGATCGCCATTCTCAATAATTAGGTTGGCGTTGCTCAATTGTAATGCTGCCCGTGCATTTTCTTCTCTTTAAAGAGAATAGACTCTTATCTAAATGAAATTCTCATAAATAAAATTGGCAATCAAAGAAAAAATTATTGCCCCAATACCGCCAACGATCCACTTGAGGATTTTTTTGACATCATCGATTAATTTTTCTACATTAGATAATCTGCTGTCCAAACTAGACACATCAGTCTTGAGTCCAGCAACATCAGTTTTGAGTCCAGCAACATCAGTCTTGAGTCCAGCAACATCAGTCTTGAGTCCAGCAACATCAGTCTTGAGTCCAGCGATATCCTCTGCCATTTTTGAGGTACTGGTTTTTAGATCTTTGATATCTCTTTCAATTACAGCAATTCTTTCTCCATTGCTAGTTACTTTATTTAATAGAGCTTGCTCCCACTTTGTATCTGTGTTAGACATTTTGCTGCTTTGTTGCTAGATCGTAGTTGATTATTCAATTCTAAACGAGAAAGAATACGGACTATAAAAGTAAGAGGAATTGCTAGATCGTCTAGATAAAAAAGCGATCGCAATCGCGCTTACACTTATTATTCTGCCTAACGGGACGAATGGATGTACCCAAGGGATCGCATTTATTTAATTTCTCCATTTTGTTCGTTTTGCCTTTCGTGCCATTCAGTAGCCAGAATTCCGTACAAAATACGGTCTTCAAACACTCCCCATTTGTTCGCGTCTTGTCGTAAACAACCTTCACATATCATCCCTATTTTCTGCATGACCCTTCCCGAAGCAGGATTGCGCCTAAAATGAGATGAATGAATGCGATGCAAACCTACATTTTCAAATCCATAAGCAATAGTGGCTTTAGCAGCTTCAGTACAATAACCCCTTCCCCAATAAGGAACGCCAATCCAATAACCGAGTTCGGCTTTATATTTTTGGCTATTGACATTTAGTCCAATTGCTCCACATAGTTGAGTAGTTGCTTTTTCAACAATGGCAAAATTAACCAATCTACCTCGATCGAATCTCTCTTGATGGGTGCTAATCCATTCCTCAGCCATACCATCTTCATAAGGATGAGGTATGTTGAGCGTTACAGAGGCAATTTCTCTCGCACCCGCTAACTTTTGAACTTCTGGCGCATCCGTTAATTCAAAAGGTCGCAAAATCAATCTTGCTGTTTGCAGTGTGGGACGGGGTTTCATTATCTTAAGCTTGCATTTAAAGATTTACCCGAGCGGTAGATAGCATAGAGACGAACATTTTTTCCCCACATCTGTACGTCTTTTTCGTAGGTTAAACCTGTTTTTAATGCGACTTTTTGTGAGGCAATGTTGCCGTGGTCAATTAAAGAAATAAGGCGATGCCTTCGGCTAACTTCGTAATCGCAACCTATCTTAAAACCATAATCTCGAATTGCCCTGGCAGCTTCTGTTGCTAAACCTCTTCCCCAATACTCTTTAGCTAACATATAACCAATTTCTGTTTCTGGAACTCCGTTGACTAACCAATATTTCAATCCACACCGACCAATGAATTTATTATTAGCTTTGTAAACTGTTGCCCACAGTCCCCATACGTGTTGCCGATAATCATCAATTATTCGCTCTATTTGTTGCTTTGTTTCTTCATAAGTTCGGGTACGGGGATAAAACTCCATCACAATCGGATCGTCATGGATAGCTGCTAAATCTTCTACATCATCTAAAGTAAAATGTCGCAAGATTAAGCGAGGAGTTTCGATTACAATCATTTGATTTTTTCACTTTGTTATTTGTTTTTTCGCTCGTACCATTCAGCAGCTAAAATTCCGTACATCGCCAAGTCTTCAAATTTTTCCGATTTTTTGCGGTGATGTCGCAAGCAACCTTCATATATCATTCCTATTTTCTGCATGACTCGTCCTGAAGCTGGGTTACTTCCAAAATGAGATGAGTGAAGACGACCTGCGATAATATTCATACCAGGAAACAAACCGCCATCAGCTACACAACCCCAGAACCCCCGACGCATATCTAACTTACTCTCGACGATAAGGTGAGCTAAATCGTGGGGTACGAGAAATTTTTTACCTACTCCCTGAAATTGCAGTTTAACGCGATCGCATCGATTAACTATGACTGAGTAAGTATAATTTTTCTGTTTGGTAAATATAACCTGCATGACTGAAAAATTAGTGTTTTTTATTACATGACAGAATTAATTGCTCGACCATTATTATTTACTTCCACCTCTGCTTGCGCTTCAAATCTCTGTCCGTGTACTTTTTCAGATTCGTCGGATGCTAAATAAATAAATACTTCGGTAACATCGGCGGGGTTTGCCCACTGGTTAGGATCTGCTTCGGGTTCGGCTGCGCGGTGCATGGCGGTATTCATATCCCCAGGATCGACCCAGTTTAGTCTAACACCACTACCTTCTAGTTCGGCTGCCCAGGTTTGTGACATTCCTTCAATGCCAAATTTGGAAATACCATACGCACCCCAACCAGGATAGCCAGTTACTCCCGCATCGCTGGTAACATTAATAATCGAACCGCCGTGGTTACTCATGGCTGGTAAGACTTTTTTGATTAACAGAAAAGGCGCGATTAAGTTAGTGTCGATAACCTTACGAAAGTCTTCTAAAGGATAATCTAAAAGGTATGGCATTGGTGTCGCACCGATAGTAGAGGCGTTGTTAACTAAAACATCCAAACGTCCGTTAAATTCATTTAGGGTTACTGCTACGACTCGTTCTATATCTTCTGGACGACTCAAATCGGCAGTAATAGTTAGCACTTTGGTTTGAGACTGCTTTGCCATTAACTCGGTTCGCACCCGTTCGATAACCCTTTCCACTTCTCCAGAACGGCTTAAATCGGCTGCTACTGCTAATACTACCTGGTTTGGATGAGTATTTTGAGTAATGCGATCGCTTACTTTTTTTAAAGCGGATTCATCTCTAGCGACGATTGCAATTCCTGCTGCACCTTCCCTTGCATAGTCTAACGCTAATTGTTTGCCCAATCCTTGTGATGCTCCAGTAATTAAAACATATTTGCCTTGTAATCTACCCATTGGTTTGTTCCTCAATTTGGTTGAATCGAGTACGCTTATTAAAAATTATTCTTCATTAACTAAATCATACTCGTTATGAGTACGCTTTGACAAGCAAAAGAGCAAATATTTAATTTCCATTGGCACAATAATTAAACGAAACCTGCTTCATAAATACATTTCAGCTTGAATATAAAGTTAATTAAAGAAGCAAGAATCAGATTAATATGAACACATGAATTTACGAGATCTTAAATTACCAGTTACTTGGCTTGCTATTCTGGTTGCTTTTATTAACACGGCAGGTTTTACTACAACTATGTCTGTTCTTTACCCATTGGCAAAAGAACTAGGACTGAGCGATCTTGAAGCTAGTTTATTGAATGCAGCCTATGCTATTTGTCAGTTTTTTGCCATTCCCATACTTGGTAAACTATCGGATCGCTTTGGTCGAAAACCATTATTAATTGCTTGCTTTTCTGGGTCTGTAATTGCTAACTTAAGCATTGGTTTCTTTTCTTTGCCGTGGGTTTTATTTACGGCGCGGATCGTGGATGGATTGACGGGTGGTAATCTTTCAGTTGCACGTCTAATAATCAGCGATACTACACCTCCCGCTCGTCGTCCCAAAGCTTTTAGTTTTTTTGAAGCTGGCTCTCGTTTGGGTTTTATAGCTGGTCCTGCTCTAAGTTATGCTGCTTTATCTTTATCAAAGATAAGAGAAATTTTTTCTTTTAGAATTGGTTTCTTAGTTGCTGCTGCGATCGCGTTTTTAGCTACTTTACTATGTATTTTTTTATTACCAGAAACATTACCGCAGAAACAAAGTTTTCGTTTAAAGTGGAACGAACTAGGCTTGAGTAAAATAGTAAAGTCAGCAGTTCATACTAATTTTAGTAAGCTCTTTGTAATTAGCTTTGCTAGCGGTTTAACTTATACAATTTTTACTTTTGCTTTTCAACCCTTTTTGATCTATGTACTCGAACAAGATGCTCAAATGCTGGCTGTTCCATTTGTTCTGATCGGAATATTAGGGGCGATCGCTCAAATTGTTTTATTAGCACCTTTAACCTTACGATTTAACTTAAGTAATATTCTCTCCATTTGTTTAGCTATCAGAGGAGTACTGTTTCTTTTAATCCCAATTTTTCCCTTCCCCAGCATATTTTTTACTATATTTATAGCTTGTAGCATTGTTAATTCTTTTCCTCGACCACTATTGATGTCAATCGTATCTCTCAAAAGCAGTTCCGAAGAACAAGGGGAAATTCTCGGTATTAATACTTCTTACCTCAGTTTGGGAAATACCATAGGTCCTGCGATCGCAGGTGTATTGGTAAGTTTTAGCTACGGAATTCCTTTTTGGGTAGCAAGTGTCTTAACACTTGTAACTGCTTGGATGGCTTTTAATTTGGAAAACAAATAAGAGTGTTTTAGTTTTATTGGATGAAATAATAATGTAAAGTTATGCTTCAAAGCCAACTGTAGCTAATTTGTAGTTTTTAACAGCGTCAAAAAAACTTTCGCCAACATCACCCATTGCCGTTAATCTAGATAAGGTATTGCAGTCAGGACAAAAGTTGTGGCTTTCAAAATTGGTTTATTAGGATACGGTACAGTTGGCACGGGTACGGCGGAAATTCTTCTCGATCCGTTGGGAAGAAATAATTTGCTGCGGGAAATTGAAATAGCAAAGGTAGGGGTACGATCGCTCGATAAACCGCGATCGCCAGAACTACCAGTAGGAGTTTTGACTGCGGACTTAGAGGCAATTGTCAGCGATCCTGAAATTGATATTGTAGTGGAGTTATTAGGCGGATTAGAACCAGCGCGATCGCTAATCCTCAAAGCTATAGCCAACGGTAAGCATATTGTGACGGCAAATAAGGCAGTAATTGCTCGTCATGGCGAAGAAATTTTTAATGCAGCTAATGGTGCGGGGGTATATGTCCTCTTAGAAGCAGCAGTAGGAGGAGGAATTCCCGTAATTAAACCTTTAAAACAGTCTTTAGGGGTAAATCGCATCCAGACTGTAATTGGCATTGTTAACGGTACGACCAACTATATTCTGACCCAAATGACCGAAGAGGGAGCAGATTTTGCTGAAGTCTTAGCCGAAGCCCAAAAATTAGGCTATGCTGAAGCCGATCCCACCGCCGATGTTGATGGTTATGATGCAGCCGACAAAATTGCTATTCTAGCTGCGATCGCTTTTGGGGGGAGAATTAAACGGGAAGATATTGCTTGTGAAGGTATCCGTCAGATTAATGCTACCGATATCAGCTACGCAGAAGATCTGGGTTTTGTGATTAAGTTATTGGCGATCGCTAAAGCCAATCAAGGCAATGACTCTCTTCAGGTAAGAGTCCATCCCACCCTCGTACCAAAAGACCACCCCTTAGCCAACGTTAATGATGTCTATAACGCTATTTTGGTCGAAGGTGAACCACTAGGACAGGTCATGTTTTTTGGCCCTGGTGCGGGTAAAGGGGCGACTGCTAGCGCGGTAGTTTCAGATATTGCTAATATCGTCGCTATTTTACAGACTAACGGTACTAACCAGAAGCTCGATCCTCTGTTGAGTTGTCCTCACGAACACTTTAGTGAATTGACTTCAATTGCCGAGATCGAGACTCGTTTTTACGCCCGTTTTCTCTGTCAGGATGTACCTGGGGTAATCGGTCATTTAGGTACTAGCTTTGGCGAGCATGAAGTTAGCTTAGAATCAGTAGTGCAAATTGGCTATCAAGATAGCTTAGCCGAAATTGTCGTTGTCACTCACGATGTGCGGGAAGGAAACTTTCGTCAAGCATTGGCAGAGATTAAAAATCTAGATGCTATTGACAGCATTCCCAGTATTCTAAGAGTCTTGTAGTTAGTCGCGATCGCACTAATCGCTCGTTGAGTAGGTACAAAAGAGATCGCAGTTAGCGGATGTCCGTAAACTAAACTGCGCTGATGAAAGTCAGAATCCTTAGAAACAATCACAAAATCATTCGTCTTTGCATACTCCCAAATAACGGCATCATCAGTATTAGTCATTGCCAGGGTTTTGACGTGCTCAGAATCAGGATACAAATCTATAATCCTGTTAATAATTCGATCTGACAGGTTTTCGTCCAATAGCAGTTTCACAACGATGCTACAAATAACTTTTTCTCACGATCGGTCGCAAAGGCAAGACAAGCCTTGATGTCTTCCAAAGTGAGTTCAGAAAAATCTTCTAGAATTTCTGCTTCGGTCATGCCACCTGCCAAATATTCTAATATGTCATACACTGTAATTCGCATCCCCCGAATACAGGGCTTGCCACTGCGTTTTCCAGGCTCAATTGTGATGATGTTTTGGTAGTCCATAAAGTGGCATGAGGTAGAAATATTTGCCTACATTATATCAAGTAGTTTTGTTTCGAGATCGCCCCTCAAAATCTCTGCAGTATCTTCGTGCCTTCCCAATTCCTGCCATATTTCCACTAGCCTGGTGTCAACTGAACCTACAAGATCGGCTATTCCTCTACAATAGCAGTCAATCTTACCGTGTTCAATGCTTGTGCAGAAGCTACAATGAAGGGCTGACGTTGAGCCAGAACATCCAGCAATACATCACTATCAAACAATACTCGCTTCAACGGTATTTTTCCTCCAGATAATCAACGTAGGACTCTGTAGAATCTTCTGAGTCTAGCTGAATTACACCGATCGAGCTTTGAGTCCAAGGATCGAGGTCAATTACAGGCTGCCCGCTTGGCTTTGGAGAAATGGATGATAGGGTTTCTTGTTGAATTGAGGTCAACACAGATTGGACTAAAAGCCAGCGATCGCACTAAGACCTTGAGCTCAGCGGTGCTAGACAAACAATCGAAAGAAGATGATAGTTTAGTCAAGCATCCGCTGCAGTGAACGGTTAGGTTTGATGGCCCACTTGCAACAGCCAAAACCATTGTGGAGATCGCAGGTTAGCACCTCCCAATTTCACCCACAAAACATAAGGACAGCAGAAACCTAACGGAAAAACGCAGCGGCGGCAAATTGAACTTACCCTCTCAGCAGTGACTTTCAAGCATCGACTGCCATGACGTGATAAGCTTAGACGCATTTACATTGCACTTTGAAATCCTCAAACGCCTTATGGAGAAGGAATAGAATAGGTAACTTTAGTGCGTCTAAGCTTATGAGGGTTAAAATGCAGAAATGCCGTGACATTCTACCAATAGAACAACCTATGAGACCATAGACTTTGCCTATAATAGCCATTTTAATTTTCCTACTAATTCTGGCATTACTTCTTTTTGATCACGATATCTGTGTATTCTTCGTAGATTATCATGTTGCATTAGATTCTTAGCCAATTTACTCGGCAGAAGAACAGAGTAAAACAGCCCATTATTTGAGAATCCCTCAGTAATGCTCGATAACCAGGGAAAAGGATAATCTCCAAAAGAGCTAAAGTAGAATGGCTTTGACTCTCCAAATATTATGTCGTAAGTACCAAAGTTGACCCAGCTAGTAACCAATAAAGTTCTTTTCAGAGGATCAATACCTTTGCTGACGAACCTGTCAATTTTATTGATGCCACCTTTTTCTTCAATATACTTTTTTGTCGAAAAGAAATTCATGTGTAGTTGTTCGAAGTTGTCAACTGATGCTCTTAAGTCTTTTGCTAATTGAAAAGGCTTAACTCTCTGATTAACCGAAATATTTATACTTGAACCAAAGTTTCCTGAAATATTTTCTGGCAATTTCATTTTAGATCTATAATTAATAGCTATGGATAAAACTCTTTCCTTACTGTACTCATCCAGTTCCGATATGATGTTAAATAGATGTGCACACAATACATCGTTTCTAGATAAGTTTCTGTGGGCATTTTCTGAGAATTTTTGCTTCATATTATTTAATTCATTCTCAGAAAAATAGAATCGCAAGCTGGTTTTATTTCGAGCCTGGAATAACATATAAAATGCCAGCTCAAACAATTCTCTTCCGTTCAGATATCTAACGGCGGGAGTATTATTGTTATTTTCTTCTAGGTTCTCTTGAAGATACTTATCTCTTTCTTTGGTAATCAGAGGTAAAATATATTCTTTTTTGTTTGCTGAATTTGACCAAGCTTTCATAAGTTGCATAAATGTATGCATATCTCCAATAGAATGATGCCAGCAAATCCCCAGTGCCATCCCTCCGCAGGCAAAATAGGTAAGATTAATAGTCATTAAGGGGCTTTGGTTAGGTATTACCTTTTTAGGATTGATGATATTGACAAGTCTTTCTTTCTTTATTCTGGGCAATTTTTCAAGAATCTGGTTTACCGTACAGTTCTCTCTCGCAACTGAGAAGAGTACTCCCTGGTTGTTACAATCTATGTACAAATTATTATTTGATTTTTTCAATATTCCTGCAAAAAATGGGAAATCACTCAAAACTTCCCTTAGTGAATCAATTAATGCATTGCGATCAAAGCTTTCTCTGTAAAAAAATACAACAGGCACAGCAAGATTTCTAAGCAATTGATCTGTAATGGCACAAGTTATTACCTGTTGAATATGGTGATTAGCTTGAACAAGAAATGCTTCCGTTTTCATAAGTTTATAGTTTCTGGTTTATGCTTGTATGATTGGACTTAATTTTGAGCCTTGGAATACCTAACGACCAAGCTCAGCCGCGACGGGCCGCTACGCGGCACGGCGTCGGCTGCAGCGCCTTGTTAGGCATCCGACTCCGTCTTCGGCCTGGTTTCGGTCTCGCTCGGACGACCGAAGCCAGGAGCTCTAACAACGAAAAACAAAGCAAAAAGGGTCCCCACGAGATACCAGAGATACTCCGTCGTCAACCTATCTGCTGTCTCAAATCCATACCCGAAACCAACAGCTACCCAGAGGATCTGAGCGGTCACCACCGCCAGGACCGCCGACGTCCAAGCGTTACGGCTCCATGAAGTCGACCGCCAGCTAAACACACTCATCATCTCAACCAGGGTTGTTCGCGCACTAGATGCCTAACTATATATTCAACCGCACCCTGTAGTCTAGCATTCATATAATGTTTAAATCATTGCATTTTGCAATCTAGTATTCATTATAAGCGACAAAAACCGCACTTTACTATCTAACAAACACATTTTGTTACTTTTACCGCAGTTTGCCATCTAGTAACGTCAATCTGGGAATAATGAAAATGAGCAAACTTTACTTTTTCCATCAAAAAAGTTTTACTAAATTTGCATATGAACAATCCACAACAACCTCGCCTGCTAGAGCGAGTACGCAGCACATTGCGTCTCAAGCATATGAGTCTTAAGACCGAAAAGTCTTATCTATACTACATTAAGCAGTTTATTCTGTTTCACCATAAACGTCACCCCAGAGAAATGGGAGTTGAGGAAATCAGAGCTTATCTTTCACATTTAGCAGTAGATAAAAATGTGGCTGCATCAACACAAAACGTTGCTAGAAACGCACTATTGTTTTTATACAAAGAAGTTTTACAAATAGAATTACCTTTTATTGATGGAATTAAGCCAGCAAAACGTCCTAAAAGACTTCCTGTTGTTTTTACTCGTGAAGAGATACGTATTGTTTTAGCAAATTTGAGTGGTGTTCATCATTTAATGGCGAGCTTACTATATGGTTCGGGTTTACGTTTAACAGAATGCTTAAATTTACGAGTTAAAGATATTGATTTTGGATATCAGCAAATCACAGTGCGCGATGGTAAAGGGAGCAAAGATCGTATAAAGATGTTGCCACAATCAACTATTGAAGGGCTTAAACTGCAATTAGAAAATGCCAAATATTTACATCAACAGGATTTGGCTCAAGGATACGGTGCCGTCTATTTACCTTATGCTTTAGAGCGTAAATATCCTAATGCCAATCGAGAATGGGTATGGCAATTTGTCTTTGCTGCTAATAATCGCTCAAAAGATCCGCGTTCGGGTATTGTTCGCCGACATCATATTTATCCAGATTCGCTATAAAGAGCCGTTAAAAAGGCAATTCGCCAAACAGGAATTACTAAACGAGCAAGCTGTCATACTTTTCGTCACAGCTTTGCCACACATTTACGGTCGGATGGTTATGATATCCGCACGGTACAGGAACTATTGGGTCATAAAGATGTTTGTACTACAATGGTCTATACCCATGTCTTGAATCGTGGTGGTAGAGGCGTGAGAAGTCCTCTCGATTCATGAAGATCGGGCGTTAACTCTGACATAAAGTTAAAAACAAAAGCGATCGCTATTTTACTCTTATAATTGTCCCAAGATCGCCCGATAAAATCTCTGCTGCATCTTTTAACTTGCCAATTCCCGCCATACCGCCAGTAGTCTCAACAAAACGACAAGCTGCTTCTACCTTTGGTTGCATTGAACCAGGAGCAAAGCTATAGTTGCGTAACTGCTGAGGAGTAGTCCCGTATATTGGTTGTGCTTCTGGAGTATCCCAGTTAGTGTAAACCGCATCTACATCAGTCAATAAAAGTAAAGCATCAGCTTGTAACTCTGTTGCCAGTAATGCTGTGGCTAAATCTTTATCGATAACTGCTTCAATCCCACGAATACTGCCTGCGGGGGTAACTACAACGGGTATGCCACCACCGCCAGCACAGACGACTAAGGCTCCCACTTTTACCAGTAACCGAATTGTGGTCAATTCTAAGATTCTCTTAGGTTCGGGAGAGGGAACGACGCGACGATAGACATTGCCATCGGCAGCAATTGCCCAACCTCTTGCTTGGGCTAGCTGTTTAGCTTCTATTTCTGAATAAACCGCACCGATAGGTTTAGTAGGACGAGCAAAAGCAGGATCGTGGGGGTCTACTTCGATCTGGGTGAGGAGAGTAACTATTTGCTGTTCTGGTAGTTGATTGCAGAGTTCTTGTTCGATTAGATAACCGATCGCTCCTTCTGTCTCTGCGTCTAAAATATCTAGGGGATAGGGTTT
Organism: Pleurocapsa sp. MO_226.B13; assembly: GCA_030064795.1. Next base: position 16,408 of record JASJEI010000002.1, read on the forward strand.
AACTCCTTTGTAAGCTTCGGCTTGCATAGCCAGCAGTCCTACCTGGGGTCCATTACCGTGGGTGACTACCACCTGATGTTCTCTAGCAACAAGGGCGATCGCTTTGGCTGCCAAGCGAATATTTTGTCGCTGGATTTCTACTTCTGGAGGTTGACCGCGCCTAACTAGGGCATTACCGCCCAAGGCAATAACTACGAGCATAATTATCTATCCTCCCAAATTTTTACGGACAAGAAACTGCTCTATTTGAGCCGATAAACTCGGTTTACCCACCTCAGCAAATTCATAGCGGGCGCGTACTACTGGCTTGTTAAGTTGCATCAGAGAACTCAGATCGCTAGGAGTAGCTGCCACAACTACGTCGGCTTCGGCGTTGTTAATTGTTGTTTCTAGTGCTTTGAGTTGAGCGGGGAAATACCCCATAGCTGGTAATATTGAGCCAATGTGGGGATAGCGGACATAAACTTCGGCAATTTCAGGAACAGCATAAGCCCTGGGATCGACGATCGCTGCTGCCTGGGCGCGGGTAGTAGCTACATAGCCGGCACCATAAGGCATTCCTCCATGAGTGGTAGTAGGACCATCCTCTACTACTAATATATGGCGATCGCGTATTGCTTCGGGATTGTCTAATTTGATGGGTGAAGCACCACGAACAATAACTGCTGTCGGATTAACCCTCTTGACTGTCTCGCTAACTCTTTGTACATCAGCATCAGCAGCCGAATCGACTTTGGCAATAATTACAATGTCTGCCATCCGCAATACTACTTCTCCTGGGTGGTGAGTAGTTTCATCTCCAGGACGCAAGGGATCGACTAAGACCAGATGTAAATCGGGTTTAATGAAGGGAAAGTCATTGTTACCGCCGTCCCAGAGGATAATATCTGCTTCTTGTTCGGCTTTCTGGACAATTAATCCATAATCGACTCCAGCATAGACTATGTTGCCCACCTCTAAATGGGGTTCGTATTCTTCCCTTTCCTCAATTGTGCATTCAGCTATATCTAAATCGGCTTTGGTGGCAAACCTTTGCACAGCTTGCTTTTCTAAATCTCCGTAAGGCATGGGATGACGGATAACAGCTACCTGCAAACCTTTTTGTCGCAGTAGTTTAGAAAGCCAACGGGTAGTTTGAGACTTACCACAACCAGTCCGTACCGCAGAAACAGCGATTACGGGGACTTTTGCTGACAGCATGGTTCGTTCGGGACCCAAAAATAAGAAATCTGCACCCGCTACCATTGCCCGCGATGCTAAATGCATCACTTCAGCATGAGTCAAATCGCTATAAGCAAATACAACACAATCTATTTGCTCTCGACGACAAAGAGATTCCAATTCTGTTTCGTCAACGACAGGAATACCTTCAGGATAAAGAGAACCTGCAAGACTGGGTGGATAGCGACGATTAGCAATACCAGAAATTTGTGCTGCGGTAAATGCCACTACTTCCGCTTCTGGATTATGGCGGTATACTCGATTAAAATTATGAAAATCGCGACCTGCTGCCCCCATAATGACAATTCTCGTAGGAGATCGCTTTTGACCGTCCATTAAAATACTCCTTTATTCGATAATTAGATTGAGAAAGGATCGAGAAAAATGAGCCTATCTAACCGCCTTATTTATAAAAAAGTATCTTGAAGAACTTGTGAGGAAAGTAGTAAATTGAAGCTTTTATCGCTCAAAATATTCTTTTTTGAAGATTAAATTCTACTATCTTATCGAAAGACGTAAGAGAATCTTCTTTATTTTCTTTTGGTAATCCTGTAGAAGTAATGATATAAAAAAGATTCAACAACACCCTGAGACAAAGAGGATCGCGTTTAGTTAGAAAAACTTTGTCTTTTTCTAAATCTTTAGAAAACCACATAGGTGCTATTTGGTATTTCATACACCATTACAATGAATCATTACTTGTTTAGCACTACCCCCATCTTTTATTAAATTCATCATCAAAGTAGGTTAACATTGTAGTCTATTGGAATTTGTTAGCATTATGACTACACAATAATCTTTGTGTCTTTGTTTTGAAACTCATGTACGGACGGGATCTGGTGCGTCTTCTACAAATTCCGAATTCCGAACTCACACATTTACGCAGAAGATCTGGGTTTTGTAATTAGGCTATTAGCGATCGCTGAAGCCAATCAAAATTATAATTTCCTTCAGGTAAAAGTCGCGACTATTTATTCTCAGATTTAATTGAACTTAGCCTGGATATTAAACTCACCTTAATCAGATTCTCACAGTAATCATTCACAATAGTGGATGACATCATCATTAATGACTAGCCTCACACCTGCTAGTTTTCAAAGAAAAAGCCGAGGACATCCTCGGCTTTTTTTTAAATGCTCTTATGGAAAATAAAACTACCACTTGAGTAAATTAAACTGTTCCATATCGATGGTGTTGCGGTTGCGATAAATAGCTAAGACAATTGCCAAACCTACTGCTGCTTCCGCTGCTGCTACTGTAATCACAAAAACGGTAAAAACCTGACCTCTGATATTACCAGGGTCTAAATAGTTAGAAAATCCGACCAAATTTAAGTTCACTGCATTGAGCATTAATTCAATCGACATCAAAACCCTAACTGCATTACGGCTGGTTATCAGTCCATAAATACCGATACAAAACAAGGCTGCTGCCAATAACAAAAAATATTCTAATTGCACTTTTGTGGTTACTCCTGTGTGATTATTGATTATTGATTTTGTTCTTCGCTGTTTAAGGTAGCCAATTCGCGGGGACGCTCTGGTAAAGTCAAGCTAGTAGTTACAGTATCTTGAGTCGCCATAGACTCAGGAATAAGATCGCGACGAGCCAAAATTATCGCCCCTACCATTGCCATCAAAAGCAATACAGAAGCTAATTCAAATGGTAGTAAATAATCACTAAAGAAATGCTCCCCTAAAGTTACAATCGTATTTTCGATTACCGCAGGAGAAGTACTATCCAAAGACCAAGGAGTAGCCAAAACCATGGTTCCTAAGAGCGCGAACAAACCGAGACAAACCACGCCAGTTGCTACTTTCCGTATTGCACGCCCAGACTGATTGACAAAATTTTCTTGTTTGTTTACCAGCATAATGGCAAACAAAATCAGTACGTTAACCGCACCGACATAAACCAAAATCTGAGCAGCAGCTACAAAATCGGCATTGAGCAAAATATATAAACCAGAGATACTGACAAATACCCCTGCTAACAAAAAAGCGGAGTGGACAATTTTGGGTAACAAAACTACTCCCAAAGCCGTACCAATCATCATCACCGCCAAGATGCCAAAAGAAACTACTTGGACTCCTTCAGCTAAATTCACTTTTTTCTCCTCTGTTTAAATTGTCTAATTTTTGTATTTGTTTAAGGAGCAAAAATCGCTAGTTTTTCGCTCCTTTATCCTCGCTGCTTCATCCTTCAGCTTTAGCTTCTTCTTTTGGTTTAGCTGCTTCAATTTCCTCTAAAATTTCTTCGGGACGTTTACCAGCGCGTTGCGATCCAGTGGGCAAACCATGGGGTTCTACTTCATCTTTGGGTAGATAAGCAAACTCTTTGAGAGGAGTCACCATTGGATCTTGAGTTACTTTGTAGGGTAAGCGTCCTAAAGCTACGCTGTCATAATTAAGCTCATGGCGATCGTAAGAAGCCAATTCATACTCTTCTGTCATCGAAAGGCAGTTGGTAGGACAATATTCGACGCAGTTACCGCAGAAAATACAGACCCCAAAGTCGATACTGTAGTGATTGAGTTTTTTCTTTTTGGCTTTCTTATCAAATTCCCAATCAACTACGGGTAGATTAATCGGACAAACGCGAACACAAACTTCGCAGGCAATACACTTATCAAATTCGTAATGAATTCTGCCGCGATAGCGTTCGGAGGGAACTAATTTTTCGTAAGGATACTGGACGGTAACAGGACGACGTGACATATGATCGAAAGTCACGGAAAGACCCTGACCGATATATTTTGCAGCTTGCAAACTTTCCTTTGCATAGTCTTGTACTTGTTTGAGAATTTTAAACATGGTGTTTACTTTTACTTTACTTTATAGGAACAGATCGATCGGGGTTGGGACGAGATCGACAGACTTATCTCTTTAGCAAATAAATACTTACTGCTTCCGCCAAGGTATATTAGCCACCAAAAGCGATGGGAAAAGCCAGCTTCAAGGCAGCAGTAATTAAAAGATTCGCCAAAGAAACGGGTAATAAGAATTTCCAGCCGAGGTCTAGTAGTTGGTCAATACGAACGCGGGGTACAGTCCAGCGTAATAAAACAGCAATAAAGACCAAAAAGTAAGCTTTAATTAGGGTCATGAGAATACCTAAAGAGGCAGTCAATACCTGTAGCCAGGGAGTCGTTTCGGCAACTCCAATCCAGTCAGCTAGACGATCTAAAGGGATAAAAAATTCCCAACCACCTAAATACAGAACGGCAAAAACCAAAGCTGATAGTACCAGGTTGACATAAGAACCAAGATAAAAAAGAGCAAATTTCATCCCTGCATATTCTGTCTGATAACCTGCAACTAATTCTTCTTCTGCTTCGGGTAAGTCAAAGGGTAAACGCTCGCATTCTGCTAAGGCTGCAATCCAAAAAATTAGAAAGCCTACGGGTTGTCGCCAAATATTCCAGCCTAAAATACCATAACCAGATTGTTGTTCGACAATATCCACCGTACTGAGACTATTAGACATCATCGCGATCGCCAGTACGGATAATGCCAAGGGAATTTCGTAACTAATTGATTGTGCAGCAGCCCTCAAACCTCCCAGCAAGGAATATTTGTTATTAGAAGCATAACCAGCCATCAACAAACCAATTGGGGCGATGCTAGATAAAGAAATCCAGATAAAAATACCGACATTCAGGTCTGTTACTACTAAATTTTGTCCAAAAGGAACGATTAGATAGGACAAAAACACGGGGACAACGACCAAGACAGGCCCCATGGTAAACAGCCAAGGATCGGCTTTGGCTGGGATAACGTCTTCTTTAAAAACTAATTTAATACCGTCGGCAACTGGTTGCAAAACTCCCAAAGGGCCAGCATATTCAGGGCCAATTCTTTGTTGAGCAGCAGCGGAGACTTTTCGCTCCAGCCAGACAACTACCAAAACTCCTACAGTCGCGCCAATGATCATTAACAACATTGGCAACGGCAGCCAAATAGCTTTAGCTAAACCAAAGGGAAGCCCAAAATCTTGTAGAGTTTGGATAAAGCTTCCTTGTAAATCAATTCCTGAGTTCATTTTTTATATACGGTATTAGGTTAGGCTCATCTCAAACGAAATTGAGAAGATCTTACAATTTTTAACACTTACTATTGGTTAGTATATCGTTGTCCGCTGGTCTATATCTCTTGAATTAGTTATAAAAAAGCAAAAAGAAACTGATGATAACTACATTTAAACAAAAAGCTTGGGCAAAAGCGATCGCCAAACCCGCTCTAGAATTTGATTCTACTCCTCTGTCGCCGATTGCTGGAGCAATACCCACAAAGCTTCGAGGAAAGCTTTATCGTAATGGCCCTGCTAGATTATCTAGGGGCGGACAAAGAGTCGGACATTGGTTTGATGGGGACGGGGCGATTTTAGGAGTTGATTTTACCGATACCGGGGCAACAGCAACATATCGCTACGTGAAAACTCAAGGTTATTTAGACGAACAAGAACGGGATGCTTTTGTTTATCCTAACTATGGTATGACCGCAGCTGGGTCATTTTGGAATAATTTGTTAAAACCAGTCAAAAATTCCGCGAACACTTCAGTTTTGGCTCTAGAAGACCGTTTGCTAGCTCTTTGGGAAGGGGGTAAACCTCACGCTTTAGATTTAGAGACTTTGACAACTATAGGTGTTGACGATCTCTCTGATTTGACAGATAAACAATCTTTTTCCGCTCATCCCAAAATATGTGGAGTTACGGGAGAAATATTTAACTACGGGGTCAGTCCTGGTCGAAATGCCACTCTAAATTTATATCGTTGCGATCGCTCTGGTCAACTGACCCACCAGAATTCCCACAACCTATCTGGATTACCGATCGTTCACGATTTCTGTCTGGCAGGGCAATATTTAGTCTTTTTAGTCTCGCCAGTCAGGGTCGATCTAGCACCTATAGTTCTAGGACAGAAAAGCTATAGCGAGGCAATGGAATGGCAAAGCGAACTAGGCACAGAAATTTTGATTTTCGATCGCCAAAATTTGTCTTTGGTTAGTCGCGGTCAAAGCGATGCTTGGTTTCAGTGGCATTTTGCTAATGGCTATGTTGATGGCGAAGGTAATATCGTCACCGAATTTATTCGCTACTCGGACTTTGCCACCAATCAATATCTCCAAGAAGTAGCATCTGGCTATACCCAAACACCAGCTAAAGGGACTTTGTGGTCGCTCACCATTAATCCCCAAACTGCGCGAGTTATCGATAACCAATAACAATCCGATCTGGCAGCAGAATTTCCTGTAGTCGCAGCGCGAAATGTAGGACGAGATTGGCGTTATACCTATCTCAACGTCCATCGCCATGAGGCAAAAGTAGGTCAAGAATTGTTTAATGCGATCGCCTGTTTAGATCGCGAAACTGGTAAGATGGCGATCGCCGATCTGGGTAAAAATTGCTATCCCTCCGAACCCGTATTAGTTCCCAGTCAGAAATTACTCTTAACTGTTGTCTACGATGGCAATAGCGATCTAAGCGAAGTCAGAGTTTACCAAAGCGATCGACTATCCGAACCTCCTATCTGTCGCCTCGCTTTCCCCTCGGTAATTCCTCATAGTTTTCATGGCACTTGGAAACCAGCTTAGTCTCGATCGTATTTTACGATCTTGATTTAATACTAAATCCTGTTTACATAGAATACTATTGGTTAAATCGTTAAACCCTGTAGAGACGCGATATATCGCGTCTCTACGAGCGATTTTTTGGTACTTTTTGGTAATCGGATTTCGGATAACTTCTTCATCGGTCGGGTTTTTGCCAAACTACCGAATAACGCCACAATAAATGCTTTCTGATTTTAGGTGTGGTTAAAAACTCAGTGTAGATTTTTTTTACCTCTACTAAGTTTAAATATTTATCAGTACGAATATGCTCTTGCATTGCTGCTTTTGCTTCAGGAGAAACCCGTACATCTCGATTTTTGAGCTTTAAAAAATACCAGTTTAAAGGAACGGCGATCGCATCGCTCAATAAGCCTCTAAGATGATGATTTTTCAGCAAATCTAAAACTACTAGTACGCCTCCTGGTTTTAAAGCAGCTTTGAGTTTAGGGAGTAATTCTGTTAGGGACAAGTGATGAAAAGTAGCAATAGATGCGATCGCGTCAAAATGTTCTGGAAGCAATTCCCACCCTCGAACATCAGCAATTTGATAATCAATATTACTAAACTGCCTTGATTTTTCTCTGGCTATTTTAATGCTGTTGGGAGACAAATCAATGGCAACAACTCGCTCTGCACGTTCGGCAAGAAGACGCGAAAATTCCCCTACACCACAACCTAGATCTAAAACTGTTTCACATCGAGGGGGTAGCTGTTTTAATAAAAACTGATGATAGTGATTATTATGATTCCACTGTTCTACCTCGTATAAAGCAAGGCGATCGAAGTCATTGCGGATTTTTTCGGTTAGATTTTGGTTCATTTTGCTCGATTGTCCCGCCTTGCTATAACGAACGGAATTGACATTGCCTTTATTTCCAGCAAACTAACTAGGAAGAGAATAAATTTGTCCGTCAATTAGTAATCTAGTAATTCCTTTATCTTGGAGGTAGCGAGAAGTTTTTTGAAGCATACGTCCGTCAGGTACTTTGATTACTCGTTCGCGACGATGAGAAAAGCGTTTAGCAATACGATGGTTGTCAAACACGGGTAAAGTTCTTTGTCTGATTTCATCTTGAGGAATTTCACCTAAATCGGCAAAATCTGCCAGAGGTTTGACAATCAACTCCGCAGAACGGTCGATGACGAGATAGCAAGTACGAGGAAATGTAGCTTGAGAAAGGGGCAGGATTTCAACATCACTATACCTCGAACCCCGACTAGGATAGGCGATCGCTTCTTCTTCGTCTTCCCAATCTTCGTCTTCTTCGTCTTCATCATCATTAATATCTTCAAGATCTTCTCCCAACATTTCTTTGAGAGTGATGATATCAACCTCATCGTCGTCCTCTTCCTCTTCTAGATCGGGGCGATCGCTTTTGAGAATGAGACTATTACTTTTAGAAGTTTTACTTTCGACTCCTAGTTTTACTGGTGGTTTCTCCTCTAGAGCTTCTTCTTGAGCCTCTAAGTCACTGGTTTTTGCTTCTAATGCTGCCGCAGGTTCGGGACTAGTCGAAGAGCGACGACGGCGACGACGTGTCTGTATTGATTGAGATTCGCCAAGGGTTTGAGCGATCGTTGGCTGAGGAGATTCAATATCTGGTACTACAGCAGTAGTTTCTATGGTTTCCGTTTCCACTAGCTTGGTTGTTGGGGGGGATTTTTTGCCAGTCTTTTTCTTCTTAGCTTCAGTAGTTTTTTCTTTCTTGGCCGAAGTTTTTTCTCCTCTGGGAGTCCGCGCCAAGCGTTTTTGCTGAATCAGATCCTCGTATTCTGCCGAAGATAGTTTATTTTTAAGAAAGCGACTAATCGTAGAACTACTGACCTCATAACGAGTTGCTAGGGTTGAAGTAGTGGCTTCAGAGTTACGATATAGCTGAAGAATTTCTTGCTTATCATCTTCGGTTAGTTTTCTAGGACTCATGCTTTCTTATATCCAAACTTGGAATTGTTTGCCGTGTTAGTTCACCGTATTAATTATAGGACTTTGATGATTCAATAGTCTGGAATTGCTCGGATAGTAAACAGATTATTGAGCTTTGGGGTGAAATATCTGGAAGCTTTTTAGCGTCTTACGTGGTTGGACAAGGCGAGGAAACCAAGTCTTCGACTTGCGTTGCGCTTCCGCCGTCCCCCACGCGCTTTTAGCGTCTTTGCCAACTCGATCGAGTTTAAAGTACGCACAGCATAAATTAGTCCTGAAGCACCACTTACGCTGACAATCAGGGGTTTGTCAGCTAATAATTTTCTAGTTAAATTAATCCTTCAAATTCCAATTCTTCGATCATCTGCAAACCGCGAGGATCGCCGACCTTGAGGATAGCACTTCTAGCGTCATCTTTAACCCCAAAATCTTCGTCTTCTACCAAAGATTCAATCAAAGCATCGATCGCAGTGGCATAAACTACATTAGAAGGTAGCTCTCGACACAGTTGCCCAATTGCCCAAGCACAGTTACTCCGTACTGCTGCGGTCTGGTCTTTTCTCAGACCCTCAATTAGAGGCGGAATTGCTGCAATGATGTTTTCGTAGTTTAAGGGGGCTATCTGCGCTAAACCACTAGCAGCCCAAAGTCTGACTGCTGAAATATCAGTTTTCAGGGCATGGATCAAAGGTTTGAGCGCGCGGGAATCTTTGCTATTGCCTAATGCCCAAACTATTCCTTTACGAACATAACCATTAAAGTCTGTTGCCAGTAGTTTAATCAAGGGTTCGACCGCACTAGGATCGGTATTGCGTCCCAGAGCATAGGTAGTACTGACTCGAACTAGAGGGCAAACATCGTCTAGCAGTTTGATTAGTAGAGGTACAGAGCGTCGATCTTCGAGTTCGCAAAACGCTCTGGCAGCTAGCATTCTTTCTGAAGGGATTTCTGATTCTAAGAGCGTTAACATTCGCTCTGGATCTGGAGGGGGAATCTCGGCTGTGGACTCTGCTGAATCGATTCGATCTAGAGGACTGCTGAGTTCGGCTTCTATTATACTTAATTCATCATTTTTCATAATCGCTCTTTGTCGCTCTGTTCTGGTTTGATTCTGGGCAGGTGATTAAAATTTTATATTTTACGTGCTTTTATCTTTTCATACTACTATTGGATTGTCTTAGCATAAACTGAGAAGGTTTTGCTAAATTGTTTGGGGATCGGAATAACTAGGCTTCGGCAGCTCGTATCGCTAAAAAGGCTTGTTTGGCAGCAGCTTGTTCTGAAGCTTTTTTGGAACGTCCAAGGCCTTCACCTAGTAAACGATCCTTGAGCCAGACTTCGGCTAAAAAACGCTGTTCCTGCCAATCGTAATCTGCTGCTTTGGTCGATAATTTAAGCTGCTTGTTTTCTCGCACTCGGTATTCGGGCAGGAGTTTGTATTTTCCTTGTGTCCATTCTTGTAAGGCATCTTTGTAGTTAAAGCGAGCGGGATCTCGAAGCACTTCTGCGGATTTAGTTTTTAATTTCCCATCGAGCCAAGGACGAATCAAATCCATATTGTGAGTACTTAGATACAATGCTCCCAATACCGCTTCAAAGGCATCTGCCAACCAAGACTGTCTACCCGTGGGGTTGCCTGTCGCATTACTACCGATCAGTAGATAAGGTTCGATGCCATAGTACTCGGCAAACTGAGCTAAAACGCGATCGCTTACCAAAATCGAACGAATAGCAGCAAATTCACCTACAGATTCTTGGGGATAGATTTCCAACAGTAATTCAGCAGCAATTAACCTGATCGCTGCATCTCCGACAAACTCTAACTGTTCGTAATTACCATCGCCAGAAATACTAGGATGAGTTAGAGCTAAATTTAGCAGCGACCAATTTACAGGTGCGGTTGCAGGTAAACCGAGCTTTTGAATAAATTTTTCTAATTGCTTTTGTCGTCTGGGATCTTCAAACATTTAAATACGGACAGCGTAAAATGGAGAGAGTTGGAACGTAAGCCGGATTCTGTTCTCAACCTTAATTAACTGGTGTTTGACACAATTAATTTTGCTTGAGGGTAGTTATCTATCTGGGATGTTTGTTACCAAACACCTCCTGCGGTTCTCCAAATTCGGGACTGGAAAAAGACCAACCATAGTCCCTCCGACCTTGCTCCCTACCGGGGTTTACCGAGCCAGTATCTCTCGATACTGCTGGTGCGCTCTTACCGCACCTTTGCACCCTTACCAACCGTAGGGGCGGTTCGCGATGCGGAGCGAGTCCTTTAGGGCGAACCGACCCTACATTTTTAAATTGGCGGTATTTTTCTGTGGCACTCTCCTCGCGATCGCTCGCACTGGGAATTATCCAGCAAGTCTGGTCTTTCGGGAGTCCGGACTTTCCTCAGATCTGCCTCTAGGACAGATCTGCAACTACCTCGCCAACTCTCTCATGTATCTAGTTTATTATTGATCGATATGGAACTTCAATTAACTTGACGAGTTTAATCAATGAGAGCGATCGCTATCTTCTTAACAGCTAGAAGCTAAAAGCTATAAACTATAAGCTTTTTTGCCTTTGCCCAGAGTCAATGAAGTCATAATTTTTGGTCACAAAGCTTAATCTAAGTAATTAAGTAGTGTCTTTTGAATCAATAGCTTACAAAATTGAATGATATTTTTTAATCAGAGAGAAATTTAACCATGAATAACGAATCAGAGATTACACCTTTTTCAGATAACATTAGTTCTTCCTCCTCTGCATCTGTTTCTAAATCAGCGCGGATGCGTCGGGTAGCTACGACTTTGAAGTGGGCGGGTTTAGCTGGATTTTGGATTCAAATAGTTTTGGGGGTAGTTTCTGCTGTCACCCTCGCTTTAGCGATAGTCAATAAAACCGAAAGAAGCAGTCCTGGTGTCGGGTTCAGCTTGTTTTGTGCTGTCTGTGGCTTGATTTGCTTGGTTGTCGGAATTTGTATTTCCTTTAGGTATGGCAAAATGGCAAATAAATTTTCTATTCCCAAAGCTGTTCCACCTAAAAAAGCTACTACCATCAAAATAGTGCAAATTGCTATTGTTACTAGCCTAGTTGGTACATTGCTTTCTATTTTGGGGGCAGAAACCATCGCTGGTATTGTCCTCTCGAAAACCTTGGCTTTCGATCCAGCAAAGGTCTTTAATAATCAAAGCAATACAGAATTTGTTAATTCTTTGGATGTATTTATTATCCAAGCCTGTATTAATATTATCGCAGCTCATTTTGCAGGACTGGTTAGCTCTTTATGGGTTTTTTATCGGATTGATAAGTAGCAGCTTGGCACGGTTAAACCGCAGCGAAATCTTAAGTAATTAATTAGTAATTAGTAATGCAACGTACTCGGATCAATACTTTGGTGGAGCTTACTAGCGATCGCCTTAAGATATTTTTTAGTAATCCTTGGCGACGAATTGCCCTCAGTTTAATCAGTATTCTCCTGGGCTTTTTTATGGGTTCGGCAATTGTCACCACCGCAGGACAAGATGCTGTCTGGGATATTCCTGCTGCTGCACTTGTATTTACCTTGACGGAATTAACGAGTAGATTTGTTTATGGTCGTTCTAAGCGTCGGCGATCTGATGCTTTTCCTAACGTACTACAAAGATCTTCGCTTTATATCGATGTTTTAAATCTGTTCAAGGTCGGTTTGATTTATAGTTTGTTTCTCGAAGCCTTTAAATTGGGGTCTTAAGGATGAAGGAAGAAGGAAAAGGAAAAAAAGCAGAAATATTCAGTCAGAGATTAGAATCTTTGACAAATAAAACCAATTCGGAGTTTTTTGCCGATTTATCGGCTGAGGCGATCGCAGTTTGCAATAGTTTGGGATTTGAACAGCAGGATCTAATCGCACCACAACTGGAAAAGTTATGGCTACCTACCGCCTTGGAATTGGCTGAAGCCAGACAAAAGTCAAACAGAACCATAATTCAAGGAATTTTGGGCGGACAGGGGACGGGCAAAAGTACTCTGTGTATTATTTTGAAGTTAATTCTGAATTACTTAGGCTTTGAAGTTGCCAGTCTTTCCATAGACGATCTCTATCTTACTCATGCAGAAAGACAGGAGTTAAAACGACAAAACCCTCGTTTAATTTGGCGCGGCCCTCCTGGTACTCATGATGTTGCTCTGGGTTTGAAGGTCATCGAACAGTGTTTGCAGGAAGATTCAGAGGCTGAAATCTTGATGCCACGCTTTGATAAATCTGCCTGGAATGGTTCGGGCGATCGCATCTCCCCAGAAGCGATAACTAAACCAGATATTTTATTGTTTGAAGGCTGGTTTGTGGGAGTGAAACCCGTCCCTGAAACTTGCTTCGATAATCCTCCTGCACCTATTGTCACCGCCGAAGATATTCAATTTGCTAAAGATAATAATCAGCGTCTCCAAGCTTATCTGCCCCTGTGGGAAAAATTAGACCGTTTGATTGTTTTGTATCCCGAAGACTATCGTTTGAGCAAACAGTGGCGCAAAGAAGCAGAACATAAAATGATCGCTTCAGGCAAGACAGGAATGAGCGATGAGGAGATCGATCGCTTTGTAGAGTATTTCTGGCAAGCGTTACACCCAGAATTGTTGATCGAGCCTTTAACTAAGACTGCCGATCTGGTAGTGGAAATAAAAAGCGATCGCTCTTTAGGTAGAATTCATCGAGCGATCGCCAAGAAATAAAATCTAACTGCTAATTGGCACTTTGTCGAAGATTGCTGTTTCGGGGATAATAATATCAATTACATCTATTCCTTCAGGAACTTCCAACCAGAAATAAGCATTACCCCAAGAATCTCTCGGTAGATTGTTGATGTATGTCAAACTAGTACTTCTGTTTCTAATAGTACGGTAAACTTCGCTTGTTTCAGGATTCCTACCTTTTGACATCTTTAGGTTAAGGGAATCTACTTCTCCTTTGGGAACGATCCGACGAACTCGCAGCTGCACTACCACAACATTTTTCTCGTTGCTTTTGGGATTTTGAATTCTTTTAACTGACAGCAGCTCGATTTTTATTTTGTTATCAACCCCTTGGCGCACGAATTGCCCTGGCTGAATGGGATTATTCGTTGACTCAGAATTATTAGTAGAAACGGACTGTCGCGCTGTTTGACTAGATATTTGAGTTTTATTTTCTTCTAACCCACCTTCCGCACGTCAAAATGTAATATGAAGCAATCAAGACGAGCGGTAGAAAAAGATTAGAGATGCGCGTCGCCCCCGCGCCTTTCTCACCTTCAATCTGTAGAAAAGCAGATAAATGAATCTGCGTTTATCTGCGGACTTTATTTTCTTTGTCTAATCTCTATTAATAAACTATTCAACTCCGACTTTGCCGATGGGTTGTCAGGTAAATGACTATCTTGAAAAGCTACTTCCAATTCAGCTTGCAACCTTTGATATTCTTGAAAATGAGCTTCTAAATCGGTTTCTCTTAAAATTGTCTTTTCTGATTCCGTGCATTTCTGCGCGATTAAATCGTCAAGATAAGGTAAATTAAACTCTTGATTTAAATTAACCAAACTAGCTTCAACGATGCCAGTATTCATTAAATGAATTCCCGTGAGTAACACCCGATAAACATAGAGTAACGGCTTGACTCTATAAATATCTCCTTTAGTAAATAGTCGCCATTGACTCCTAGCAAAACCCAAATAATGATAATAATGATTGCGAGTAATGCAGCCAGAGGCGATCGCTTTTAATTGTTGGTGTTCTGGAGTAGTCTGGACTACTAGAGGGGAATATAACTGTTCGAGAACATATCCATTTCTTTTGAGCAATAAAAGAAAAAACTTTTTGAGATCGTGGGTTACTAAATCGATTTGTAAACCTGCTTTAATTTCGGATATTTCGATAGTTTCTCGTAGGGGATACAAGCCAACTACTTCTTGGAGAGGTAAGATATGAATGCCTCGTAGATCGTAGTCAGAATCTGGCGAAGGAAAACCATATAAATGCGCGCCACTAATAGTTGCAAATAGTAGTGGATAGGTTTGTGACTTAGCTATTTTTGCTAATATTTCCTGCTGAATTATCATTAGCTAACTATTTTTTCTACCTCGAATCATTCGAGTAATTATCTAAATATCTAAACTTTAAGGTTTATTAATGTATTTTTATTAAAATAATTTAAATTATCAGATGGTCAATGAATTATCGCAAAACGGATATAAAATGATCGGGCAGTTTATTAATGTCGATCTAGTCGATCGCTTAATAAATGCTATTGATGACCGACTAAAAACCAAGTCAAATTATGGCATTAGAAATTTACATCATCAAATACCTGAGGTCAATAATTTAGCAAATTCTAAGTTGATTTTAAATACCTTACAAAAGTATACTCAAGCCCAGAATTTAAAATTAATTTAAGCTATATTTCTTAATACAAACTTAAATCATAATTGGTCAGTAGCTTGGCATCAGGATAAAACTATTGCCGTTGAAAATAAAATTATCCTTCCTGGCTTTAAAAATTGGACGGTCAAACAGGGAGTTCCTCACGTACAACCACCATCGAGTATTTTAGAAAAAATTATTACTATTAGAATCGCCTTAGACGATACCGATCGCAATAATGGTGCTTTAAAAATAATTCCGCGATCGTACAAATTAGGAGTCTTAAACTAAGAAAAAATTAATCAAATTAAAGAGCGACAAACTTCTTTATTCTGTTCTCTTCAAGCAGGAGATGCTTTGATTATGCACCCTTTGATTTTGCATTCTTCTCTTAAATCTAGAAGCAATAACGAACGACGCACGATTCATTTAGAATATATCAGTAGTGACTGACCGATGGCATTTTACAGCCGTTTTCAGTTGAATAGACGAGGACACGGGGGGCGAGGTTGCCTCGCCCCTGTGAGATGTCCGTTCCGCTGTTAATGAACTAGTTCGTAGCTATTAGCTATCAGCTATTAGCTACCCGCTTTCTTAAATTTTATAAGCGCAGTAAAAGCAAAAGATCTTAGTGTTGATGACCTAGCCAATAGGATTCGATCCAAACTTTATCCTCATCCAATTTATCGGCAATACCTCTATCGACAAAAGAAACAAATGGTTCGATACCCAAGCTTGCTTGCTTTCTTAAATCGGCATTCATTCGAGTCAGGTAGATAGGTATATGAGCAAGAATTTCGTCTGGTTGAATCTTTTGGTAAGCTTCACAAAATACTGTCAAACGTTTTAATTTATCGAGATCCGATATATGGGCGATCGTTTCGGAACTATAAGGGCAAATGGGAATAAACGTAAAAGCAAACTCCGCCACATCGTCGATCGCGTAACCATAATGCGCCAAGTCCCAGTCAATAATTCCTTTAAATTCGCCGTTAAGTTGAATGCAGTTCCAAGGGCCTAAATCGCCGTGACATACGATCATTTCAGGTTCGGGAGACTTTACACCCCAGTTAAATCTGACATCACCTTGCAATCTAAAATCAGCAATGACATGATGATAATCTTTGAGCCATTTTCCCACTGAAGTAATAAAGCGATCGCTTTTAATAGCATCGCACCAAGGTCGAAAAATCGGTTTACCAGGAATATAAGTCAAATATTCATAATTTTCATCCCAATCTATCAGTCGAGGAACGCCCGCCAAATTTCTTGCTTCCAAGTGTTTGAGTAGCTTATGGATCGCAGGACTTACGCTTGTAAGCTTGCGCCGAACAATATTATCTTTAAAGGCAACTATGTTTACACATCCTCCTTCTAAAGGAGTCCAGTTATTAGCAGTCATCTAGCTATAGAAAGGTTAAATAATTGATGATCAAAGCGATCGCCAGAAGAATATGATTAGTTAGCAGTTTTATTTGTAGCTATATCTTCTAATTTAGCAATTTATACCAAATCCGATTATCAAAAAGTACCAAAAAATCGCTCGTAGAGACGCGATATATCGCGTCTCTACAGGGTTTGACGATTTAACCGATAAGTATTCTATGTAAACAGGACTTGGTATTAGCCCTCTTTTATGACTTTGGGGCAAATTAGTCGAATTAGCAAGCAACAAAAGGTAAATTTTTTAAAGACTGACTTTGAGAAAAAGGAGAAGCACGAAAGCGATTCATAATATTAATTAACTTAGACAAACCAAGTTGAAGATATTCGGGATTTTTGTCTTCTTTTTTACTTATTTGATAGAAACGAATGTGTTTTCTTTGACCAAAAATAATTTTCCTAATGTATCTAGTTTCACTCTTTCGTCGAGATAAAAAAAGAGCAAGCTATCGCTCACTCCCACTTACTAACTTTTAATCTTCAATTATCTGTTATTTATTAACTCTTTACAGTTTTCTTCTCCTCTTCCCTTGCCAAAAACTTCTCTAATTCAGTCAAGGCATCGGCATCAACTTTGGTTTGCATTGGACAGAACTTAGGGCCACACATCGAGCAAAATTCGGCTGTTTTATAAATATCTGCGGGTAGGGTTTCGTCATGATATTCCCTAGCGCGGTCTGGATCGAGGGATAATTCAAACTGTTTCTCCCAATCAAAGTTGTAACGTGCCTTAGAAAGCTCATCATCACGATCTCTCGCACCCTGACGATGGCGGGCAATGTCTGCTGCGTGGGCTGCGATTTTATAGGCAATTAAACCTTGACGGACATCTTCGGCGTTGGGTAAGCCCAGGTGTTCTTTGGGTGTGACGTAACATAGCATCGCCGTACCATACCAACCAGCCATTGCTGCACCGATCGCACTAGTGATATGGTCGTAGCCAGGAGCAATATCCGTTACCAACGGGCCAAGAACATAGAAAGGTGCCTCGCTACACTCTTCGATTTGTTTTTTGACGTTAAACTCTATTTGATCCATCGGTACATGACCGGGGCCTTCTACCATCACCTGTACATCATGTTTCCAAGCACGGCGGGTTAATTGTCCTAGGGTTTTTAATTCAGCTAATTGAGCTTCGTCACTAGCATCGTGGGTACAGCCTGGACGCAGAGAATCACCCAAACTAAATGAGACATCATACTTTTTGAAGATTTCAATGATGTCGTCAAAATGAGTATAGAGAGGGTTTTGCTTGTGATGGTGCAACATCCAGCGGGCAATAATTCCCCCACCACGGGAGACAATACCAGTCAGACGGCTTTTAACTAGAGGCAGATGTTCGATTAAGATACCTGCATGAATAGTCATGTAGTCCACACCCTGTTGAGCGTGTTTCTCGATGATGTGGAGAAAATCATCGGCACTCAGTTTATCCATATCGCCGTGTACGCTCTCTAGTGCCTGATAAATCGGCACAGTACCAATGGGAATTGGCGAGGCATTAATGATTGCCGTGCGGATTTCGTCTAAATTACCGCCTCCTGTGGACAAGTCCATCAGAGTATCAGCACCATATTTGACAGCAAGTTCGAGCTTTGCCACTTCTTCTTGAATATCAGAAGAATTAGGAGATGCACCAATATTGGCATTGACTTTACAGCTAGATGCAATCCCAATACACATTGGTTCGAGATTGGTGTGATTGATGTTTGCAGGAATAATCATTCTGCCTCTAGCTACTTCGTCGCGAATTAAATCTATAGGCAAACGCTCTCTGGTAGCGACATAGTGCATCTCTTCAGTAATGATTCCCTGACGTGCATAATGCATCTGGGATACATTGCCCTGTCCTCTACGCTTGGCAACCCATTCCGTTCTCATATTTTTTTTCCTCAATAAACAGCTTCCCTCCGCTGGTGCTAACCAGTCTCAGGTTCTTAGGGTATATCTCAGCCTTAAATCTTTAAAGCACCCCTAGCTACATGGGAATTCTACCATTATTTAAGCTTTCAGCGTACTATTGCCAGGGGAAATAATTATTTCTTTATCTATCTACCAAAACCTTCAAATTTAAAAATTTCTACAATTTAAGTTAAGTAAGAACAAACTACTAGTTGTTTTTGAATTACGATAAATTACATTTAAAATTCTGGAGCAAGACAGAGCAGAGGAGATGAAGACTAATAATATTGAAGATATTGAAGAGAAAATTTTAGAAGCGAGGTTGACGGAGAAGTCTAGTATCAATAGTGACTCTTTGCTAATTACACCGTTTAATTTGGGTGACGATCTACAAAGAATTGTCGGCGGAATAACATCCCCAGACCCCGAACCAGAACCAGAACCAGAACCAGAACCAGAACCAGATACAGAAGCACCAATCAGTACTGTAGAGGTTTTGCCCAACAGCGTTCCTGCAACCTTTAACGTCACCTGGTATGGTTTTGATAATGGAGATAGTGGCATTGCTTCCTACGATATATTTGTTTCGACCAACGGTGGAGAGTATGTTCTCTGGCAAGATGATACAACAGAACTATCGGGAGTTTACAACGGTCAAAGCGATCGCACTTATGAATTTTACAGTGTTGCTACAGATAATGCAGGAAATATAGAATCTGCCAACCAAGAAGCCCAAGCTTCTACCAATACCAACGGCAATAGTCAACAACCAGCAATTTACCGTCTTTTGAATACCAGCACGGGAGTTCATCTTTATACTGCCAATATCTTAGAAAGAAATGCCGTAATTCAAAATCTTAGTAATTATGTTTACGAAGGGGTGTCTTATTTTGCAGCACAACATAATCAGGGGACACCAGTATATCGCTTTCTCAATGAAGATACGGGGGTTCATTTATACACTATCTCCGAAGCAGAAAGAGATGCGGTTCAAGAGCTTGATAACTTTAGCTTTGAAGGGGAAGCCTTTTTTGCTTATGAAAGCGAAGTTGCAGGTACAATTCCGATATATCGCTTTTTTAATCTTGATAGTGGAGCGCACTTTTATACCTCTTCTGCAAATGAAAGAGATTCTGTAGCAGAAAACTTGCCTAATTTTCAATCCGAGGGGATTGCTTTCTATGGCTTTCCTTTAGACGCTGACTTTACCCCCTTACCTCCCGACCCCGACCCCGATCCTGTACCTGTTGGATTGGGATTTAATGGGGCAGAATTAACTTTTCAGGCATATTCTCCCAATTTTGATACTCCAGTTGGCGATTTTTTTGATTTTACAGTAGGAGATGGAGTCGAATTGAACTTTGCCGATGGCGAATTAGATCCAAGTTCTATTGGTGTAACTATCGACCTAGATAATGACAGTATTAGATATCAAATATCTACCGCTATCCCTGATTCAACTTTTGGTGCTGGTGAATTCAATGGCTATGCCATTTTCGATCTAACTGATAACTTACCTACTATTACTAATGTCACCATCGATCCTACTGGTACTACCCTGGGAATTGATGATTCAGATATTATCTTTATTGACGATGGCATCGCCATTAACATTGAAAATGTTCCCTTTTCCGACGGTGATACTGTTGAGTTAAATGTTGAGTTTGCCGAAGGAGGCGATACTCAACCAGATCCTCCTGTAGATAATACCAATGGTAATTTTATTGGCGCAGAATTACAGTATCAAACTTTTTCACCTAATTTTGATACTCCCGTAGGAGATCCTTTAACAGCAGTAGTAGGAGATGGGGTTGAGTTCGATCTCGGTGTTGGTGATGACACTCTTACTGGTGGCTCTATCGATATCACAGAGAATAGCATTTTATATGAAGTAGATTCTAATGGAGATAGCTCTTATCTGGAAGCAGAGTTTAACGGTTTTGCGATTATCGATATCTCAGATACCTTACCTGCGATCGCCAATATTACGATTGACGAGTCCAATACCACGATCGCAATTGACACTTCAGACGTTGTGTTTACCGAAGATGGACTTGCGGTTAACGTGGAAGGGCTTGCTTTTAGCGATGGGGATACGATTAAATTAGATGTTGACTTTGCCGATATTTAATCGCAGAATCATCCCGCGACTATGCAACACCATTAATTGTTGTCAGGATTGATATATTTAAACAAAGAACCATAAGCAACACGAGTCCTTTTGGCCGCATTATTCCAGAGTTCAAAGGCTACATCCTCTAACTTTTGATTGTCAGCTGACACCATCCGCGACAATACGCTGGCATCAATAAACGACCAAAAGGAACAAGACTCTAACATATATGGTTCAGCAGTTTCTGCATGAATCCGAAAATCATAGAGAGAATAATCGCGGTTTCCTAAAGCTTGGTGGGCATTTTTAACCGCTTTAGTTAGTTTTTGCCTTAATTCTGGATTTATATCCGCAGGACAAGCTATTTCCACTGGCTGTCTAGCTAACATACCGTCGTCTTGAGTACCTAATTTATCATCGAGGGTTCTGATTGGATTATCTTTTGTAAGCAGATATTCGATCGCTGGTAAGACATAGAGTTCGGCATTTTTTTCAATTACACCGACGCGCAATTCTCTGCCTGGGATATATTCTTCAATTAGCAAGATATCGTCGTATTTAAAACCAGCTTCTAATGCGGGTTCGATTTCCGCTCTATTTCTCACCAAAGTCACCCCCATCGAGTTGTCTTCGGAGTTGGGTTTGACAACAAAGGGTGGTTGCATAGTTAGGCGATCGCCCCGTCTTAGTTGTTGTGCTTGAGCAACTTTGACTCCCGCAGCTTCGAGGATATTTCTCGTATAAGATTTATTGGTAGTTAATGCCGTACAGTCAGATTTTGCGCCGACTACAGGTATCCCCAGAATATCTTCAAAAAAGGCTCGGTAGCTGGTCATTCCAGGGAAACAAAACATATGCGGAACAACTACATCTACCTGGGGGAGTTGCGCGATCGCTTCGACAAGAGTTATTTTGGCTTCTAAGTTATCTAAAGATGAACCCAACTGCCACGAACCATCGGGATGTACTACCGCATAATAACTTTTTACTCCCGTAGGCTGTACTACCTCTTTAGCATAAATTACTGATAGTTTGTAATAAAAATCGGAAACAGCAGAACCTACTAGATGTAAAACCGATAAAGTAGAAGTATTTAGAGAAGATTTAAATTTATCTGAAGTAATTGTTTTAAATGTAGTCATTTTAAAATTTTTATTGTTAGATTTGTTTTTTGTTTAGCTGTAGAAATATAGAGGCGATCGGGTAAATTAAAAAGCCCGCAGCCATACCAGGAAAGACTTCATAAACTGCCCCAGAAAGTTCTAGACCTAGTTTCCAAGTCATTGCCACGGCAATACCCGTTACCATCATGGCGATCGCCACTGGGGTAGAGACAGGCTTTTCAAAACAGCGCAAAAT
Organism: Pleurocapsa sp. MO_226.B13; assembly: GCA_030064795.1. The sequence goes on from JASJEI010000002.1 coordinate 38,339, forward strand.
TAATAAAACTCCCAAGCCAGAAGCTAAAATCGACCAAGCAAAGGTAATCAAACCAAAAACGCTATCGTTATTTACTAAAGCGATTACTAAGACAATGGCGGTGACAACTAAAGTACCGATCTTGGCAAAACGATAGGACTTGGCTAATCCAGGAAATAAGTCCTGAGTCAAAGCTGCCGAACAAGATAAGATCTGGGAGTCGGCAGTCGAAATAGTAGCTGCAAACAAGCCAGCTAGCATTACCCCTACTAATATTCCTGGTAGTAATTCCTGAGATAGATCCAGTAGGGCTAATTCTGGATCGTCTAAGCTTGGTAATAATACTCTTCCTGCCAAGCCGATCGCGATCGCCGTAAAAGCGGTAACAAGACCACAAATTATTTTAAGATCCCGCGCTTTCCCCATATTATCAGCTGAATCCAGTGCCATCGCCCTGACTAATATATGAGGTTGTCCCACAACGCCAAAACCCGCTACTAACCAACCAATAAAGAAAGGTAAAAAGCCCCAGGCTAGATCGGAGGGAAATAGAGCTACTAGGTTGACATCTATCTGTCTTAAATCAGTATACAGGTTATTGAACCCGCCACCAGCAAAAATAGTGGCAATCAATAGCAACAGCAAAGCCATAATCATGACGATGCTTTGTACCGAATCTGTCCAGATCGAGGCTCGAATCCCGCCACTGAAGCAATAAGCAACCACAATTACTGCCCCAATAATAATACCCCAGGCATAGTCCCAACCGAAAAGACTGTTGAGGGCTTTACTTCCTGCCAATAGTTGTGCAGCAGCATATGTACCCAAAAAGAAAATAGTTATCAGGGCCGAAATAATCATAATCCAACGATAACCAGATTGCTTTTGTGCCAAAAATGCGGGAACGGTTTCTGAGTCCGAGGCTTCTGAAACCTGGCGCAATCGCTTAAAAACTAACGCCCAAGCGAGATAATCGCCGATCGCCCAACCAATCGCCAACCAAATCCCAGAGATTCCCTGAGTATAGGCATAGCCTACCTGGGCTGTAAATAAAAAACCACTTTGCCCAGTAGACAGTGCCGACAAAGCGATCGCGACTGGATTGACTTTTCTCCCTGCTAATAAGTAATCAGTTGTCGTATCCTGCTTTTGGGTTGCAGCATAGACTCCAACTACGGTAAATAAGATTAAAAAGAAAATAAAAGAAAGAGCGATCATTTAAGGAAGAAAGATAGAGGAATAAGGAATAAGGAAATTAACTGTAGGGTGGGCAAAACCTATTTTATTGCCGACAACTCAAACTTTTAAACTATTGCCCCCCTAATACCCGAAAATTTTATATATTTTATATATTTAGCTCAAGATTATTTGTTGAGGATTTCAGATGATTTTTGAAAACTTTCTTTCGGAAATACAAATGGTAGATTCCCCCAATAGTTTTTTTCTGGCTTACATTTTAAGGAGTCTGGAATAATAAAAGCCCCTGGTTCAAAACCTGCTGAGGTAAATTCCCATTTTCTCAATCGGTAAGACCAATGGTAAAGGGTATATTTATTTTGTTTTTCAACGACTAAGACTGCGTGTCTCAGCCCTGCACCTCGATCGCCACTAGGCTTATTCCAGGCAGTTAAGGGAGTTAAATATAGCCAAGATTTCATTGGCTTTCTATCGGTTTGAATACAATGTTTAGTATCGCGATCGCCATGATCTTCGATAACTTTCCTGGTTTCTTTTCTATTACTAATTACTATGGCGATCGATTAGTTACTTCAAGCTAAATTCCATCCCAGACAAGCTATTAGTAGTTTTAATAACTCGTTCTAGTTTAAAACCACTGCTTTCAAACAGTTCTTGGAATTGCTTTTTAGTACGCCAGCCACCTCCAGGAGTAGCAACGTTGATCTGTACGGCAAAGATACCAGGCATAATGCCATCCGCTTCGGTTTTGGGTTCGTCAAGATCGGGTACAAAAGACTGTAGCAAGATTAATCTGCCGTCATCGGGGAGGGCTGCTTGGCAATTTGCCAAGATTTTTCTCGCGTCCTCGTCACTCCATGCAGAGATAAAATGCTTCATGACGATCGCTTTTGCCCCCGTCGGCACTTGTTTAAATACATCTCCCGTCTTAATTTCGATGGCATCTGGATCGACTCCCTGACTGCTGATATATTCTTTTGCAGTTTCAGCTACATCGGGTACGTCAAATAAAATTCCCTTGCAACCATAACGTTTGACAATGTTCGCAATTAAGCCACCCTGTCCCCCACCGACATCCATTACCGTTTCGTACTGACCAAAATCATAGGCATCTAGTAACCCATCTACCTGAGAGTCGGTCAAGAAACTCATCGCCTTGATGAAAGTATCTTTACTCCACTCGTTGTCATAACAATATTGATAAACACCTTTATCATTGGCTAGTTCAAAAGGGACTACTCCTTTCTCTAGTGCCTCTGGTAAGATCTTCCAGGCATCCCACTGCGCTGGTTCGATTAGATGCATTGCTAAATGTCCCGCAGAAGGTTGTTTATTTGTCACCAACAAAGAAGATGTTTCCGTCGGTGCAAATACTCTTCCTGGCTTTTCTTCTAGTACATCTACATGAGCTAAGGCGCGGAGAATAAAGTATAGTCGTTCGGTATCGGTGTTAGTTTTTTCTGCCAAACTTTCTACGGTTTGTTCTCCCTCATCGTCTAACAAATTAAATATACCCAAGCGAGTCGCGTTATAAAGACACTGACTCTTAACAAAAGTTAACATTAAATCGAAAACTCTTTGCTGGGCTGCGGTATTGGGGTTTGCGTTAGTGGCGACCATTTTTTAAATTGATAATAAACAACGGACAACGATTATTTTGTGACGGAAAAGAGGCATTTTCCTTTCTCCTCCTTCCTCTTCTCTCATTCCTTTTTAATCTCCTCCTATTTCGACTAGTTTGCCGATGTTGAAGTCAATTTTGACCCAGCCTTTGAGACGGCGAAGATTATCTAGCAAAAGTAAAGGAATTTGCCAATTATGTAGCATTAAAAAAGGCAAAGGGTCATTAGGGTCTAAAATTGCGTCAGTTCCTTTTGTTACCTTTTGCCACCAAGCTTTTAATTCTGCTAAAGAACGAATACTTAATAATCTCCAGAGTTCGTGATAAGTCCAATAGGTAGGCTTGCTATCGGGTAAAGGAGTAATTGGTGGTTCTCCTGGTTCGCCATCGGTTAAATAGGCTGCTGCTACCCCTGGATGGTCGTGAAACATGGTGATCGCCGAATGCAAACGGGGATTACATTCAATCGGATACACCGTACCGTCTTCGGTTTGAATCATGTCAAAACAGATTTGTCCCGTCAGATTCATTTTTTGGATAAAAGTTGCTACCCATTGGTAGATTTCAGGATTATCTATCTGTTCGTAATTGACCTGAAAAGGAGAGGATTTGGAACAGCAGTGCAGCCTAATTTTTCCTTTGCGCGCCGTGGCGTGGAAACAGTATTCTTGTCCGCGAATAAATTCCTGCATCACCCAAGGTTTTTCGGGACTAATGGGTAAGCTACGCACGTATGCTTCCATTTCAGAAAAAGGAAGTCTGGTTAAATCTAACCGCAGCACCGAATCATAAGGAATGCTCTTGACAATATACTTGCTACCATCACTCTCGAAATCAAAATCCAAAATCTGCTGCGGATCGCTGATGCGGAATACTTTGGGTGCAGACAGACCTAATTCTCTGGCTTGAGAACAAAATGCGTGTTTGTCGTCGAGAATTGCCGTTATTTCTGGATCGAGATGAATTGACTCGCAGTAAGGTTCTAGAGCTTTTTTAGCTAAAGAATCGTAGTAACTAGCAATGGGACTGGATACGGGAACAAACAGATCGATGTCTTTTTTTTTCGCTATATCTACCAAAGCTTGACAGTAGCCTTCTGGATCTTTTTCTGGTATCGGTACGGTAAAAAAGCCTTTGACAGCACGAGAAAAACGATGACCCGACAACCAATATTTATGGGTTTCGACTAAATATACTTCGTGTCCGTCTCGATAAAAAGACCGTGCTAGCTGCAATGCCTTGGTCATTTTTGCCCCAGTAATCAGGATGCGTTTTTTTGCCGTTGGGTTGACTGTCGCAGAGGTAGCTTGTTTGCGCAGACCAAAGAGGATGTTGTCGATCCAGGAAAGCAATACCATTGCCAGATTAAAAGGAAGCAACAGCAATAGTAAAGCCAGAGTACCTATATTTTTAGCGATCGCCGAACTACGCTCTAATATCAATAGTATTTGAAACATATCTTTTAAGGAAAAAGGAGCGAGGATAGAGGAATAAGGAATTTTTTGGCATCGGTAAAAAGTCTTTAAGATCGATCTTCTTTGCCGATCTGCATCTTATTCCCCAATCCTTAATTTACTTGCGTTTAATTAGAGTCAGACCATCTCGGATCGGGACTAAAACCTGTTCTACCCGAGGATCTTCGGCAACAAAACGATTAAAACTGGCGATCGCTTCACCATTAACACTGCGTTGAGTTTCTGAGAGATAGGGTTGTCCCTGCAATAAGGTATTGTCTACACAGATCAAACCATTGGCTGTCAAGAGGTTGGTTTCCAACAGTAGGTTAAAGTAGTCAATATACCCACCTTTATCGGCATCGATAAACACTAGATCGAAGGATTCTCCAGCCTCGATTAAATCTTGCATCGTTTCTATTGCTGGTGCAACTTTAATCTCAATTTTTTTACCGTGGGGTGAGGCCGCAAAACACTCTTGAGCAAAATTAGCAACATATTCATCTACTTCACAAGCCAGCAAATAGCCATCATCGGGCAACGCTTCGGCGATCGCTAATGCCGAGTAGCCTGTAAACATACCAATTTCTAGGACGCGCTTGGACTGACTAATAGACACCAACATCTTCAGCAACTGTCCTTCTATATGTCCCGAAAGCATTTCTTGTTCTAGGGCTTTTACAGTTTCGCCATCGCTAAAACGTTTACTCCAATCTTCTGCTTGAGTTTTTTGAGTCAAATTGGCTAAAGCTTCTGATTCAGAAGTCGTGCAGTCTTCTAAATAGGGGTCAATTCCCGCAGCCAATTGATATACCTTGTCTAATGAGGTTTTTAATTCCCTCGAAATTGATTCGCTTTTAGCTGCTTTTAAGATTTGCTCTAGCTGCTGAACAATAATTCCCAAGGGAGTTACTGGTCTGGCAGCTTTTTTTTGTTCATTCGCGCTATTGGAGTTGTCTCCAACATTAATCCCAGAAGTATTTACTGTACTTACCACTTTTTATTCAATGTTCCCCACTAATAGTTTTTGAATTGATGTTGTTTTTCGCGTCTGTATGCTCGCGTGTCTAATCTCGCATCAGGATATTATTCATGCAAATTTTGCATACTGCTCTATTTTTTTGACTCTCTTTTCTCAAGAGCTTCAAATAAAAAACAGCATTCTAATTTTTTATAGCCATAGCAAGTTCTCAGGTTTCGTCTTTGAATACGCCTTTGACTAATAAATAATAGTATTTAATTTTTTGACCTTCTCTAACTCGAAAGATAATATCCGTAGCTATCAATCATTGCTGGGATTTTACTGACAATTTTGGCACGATAATAACTAGAAGCTTACCGAGATAAACTTCCATTTATTGCTTAGAGATTTGTTCGCTTACTTTGAACAGAAATGTCTTCGATCGAGACAATTCAGTTTTCAATTTAGCAGAAAAATATCAGACATTAAAGATTTGCTAGTTAATCTATCATTGGATAGATGCTAAGTTTGTCTGTCTGATTATCGACCCTTGATAATTTTAATTTCCAAGCTTTTGCTTTGCCAAAAAATAAGCTAAAGAGAATAGATCTCCAACAAAGTTTTATTAATAACAGTATTGTGGACAGCCTTTAATTAATTTTCTTGACCCCACTTAAATATGTTTAACACATTTTCCGTTTACGAGCATCTTTAAATAGTCATAAACAGAAAAATTAGGTTCGAGGTAGGCAAACAACTAATCGCCATGCAAACCTCAGTCTACTATTACTAAATCACTTTCAAGCTTAAAATAAAGTTTACTTTACAGAGTTTATCATTATCGAGCTACTTAATGTAAAGTTTTTTTGAAAAATATTGACTAATAGTTACGATTACCAGAGTGTTTTTGTGGCAAAGTAATCAAGGACTCAAGGAAAATTTAATTCTCATTAATTGGGTTAACAGCAGCGCAAATTATAGGAGTAGTTGGTGAATTCTGAGTTGTTTTATGGAATTGCATTGATAATTTTGCTATCTCAAATAGTAGCCACAGCAATTTTATTATCTCGCTTATTAAAGGGAGCAACTAGGCGATCGCCTTTGAAACCCCAGGTAGCTAATCCCGATTTAATCGGTAAAGTAAGTGCAGTCGTGCCTACTCTCAATGAAGCCGAACGAATTGGCCCTTGTTTAGAGGGATTGAGCCGTCAGAGTTATGAATTACGAGAAGTAATTGTGGTCGATAGTAATTCTCAAGACGGCACGCAGAATTTGGTTAAAGCTGCGGGAGAAAGCGACCCTCGATTTCGTCTGATGAGCGATCCTCCTTTACCTGCTGGCTGGGTTGGTCGTCCTTGGGCATTACATACAGGATATTTAAACATATCTCGGCAAAGTGAGTGGTTTTTGGGTGTAGATGCCGATACTCAACCTCAACCTGGATTAATCGCTAGTTTGGTTAGCGTTGCCGAAGCAGAAGGTTACGATCTGGTTTCCCTCGCACCACAGTTTATTTTGCAGTATCCAGGGGAATGGTGTTTGCAACCTGCTTTATTAATGACTTTGCTGTTTCGTTTTGAGTCGGCTGGAGTCGATGCGGTTAGTCCCAGTCGGGTAATGGCAAACGGACAGTGTTTTTTGTGTCGTCGTTCGGTACTAGAAAAACTTGATGGTTATAGTACGGCTGCGGGTTCGTTTTGTGATGATGTTACCCTGGCAAGAAATATTGCGGATGCGGGTTATAAAGTCGGCTTTTTCGATGGCTCGCAGGTAATTAAAGTCAGAATGTATGAGGGTGCAAAAGAAACTTGGAAGGAATGGGGGCGATCGCTAGACCTCAAGGATGCTGCTGCTACTCCCCAGGTGTGGGGTGATGTTTTGTTTCTCTCGTGCGTACAAGCTTTACCCTTACCGCTGCTTTCGATCGGTTCTTACTTACTTTATTTGGGCAACACATACCCCACAATAATCGCTATATTTAGTTTAAATGCTTTCTTGTTGTTATTGCGTTACGGAATGTTAATCGCGATCGCGCCTTCTTATTCTGGTTTATCCTGGTTCTTTTGGTTATCTCCCCTTGCCGATCCGTTAGCGGTTTTACGCATTTTTTTATCCTCCCTGAACAAGCCAACCAAATGGCGAGGGAGGAGTTATGTTAAAGGAATGAGGATAGAGGAATGAGGACGAAAACAATAGCAAGACAATTGCCAGCTATCTATACGCTCTCTAAACAGAGATTTACTTGGCAACTGAAGGAATTTGGAAGGTTTTGGCTTTAGGTAGGGTTTTTCCTTGAGATTTAAATGATTTAATTAAAAATGTTAAAACTTTTTGGGCATTTGCCAAGGCTTGTTCGTAAGTTTCTCCGCAAGTATTGCGATTACCCCATTCTGGAAGACTAGCAACAAAACAATTGTCTTTTTGTGACCATTGAATAATTATTGAGTAATTATCGTTCATTATTATTAACTTCCTTATGATTACAAAGTAACTGATGTACATACATCATCTCTGTTATAACCTGTGGCATTTCATTTATCATTTATCGCTATCTCAAGATCGTTATGAATAAATTACTAGTTACGGGTGCAAGTGGTTTTTTAGGTTGGAATTTGTGTCAATCTGCTTTAAATACCTGGGAAGTATACGGGACTTATTTTAGTCACGAAATTAAACTACCTGGAGTAAACTTATTTAAAACCGATCTCCGAGATGATCGGGCGATCGCCGAGATCTTCCAAGCTATCCAACCCGATGCGGTAATACATACCGCTGCTGCCTCCAAGCCTAATTTCTGTCAAACTCATCCTGAAGAGTCTTATTCGATTAACGTTACTGCCTCGATTAATATCGCTCGTTTGTGTGGCGAATATAATATCCCGTGTGCCTTTACTTCTACGGACTTAGTTTTTGACGGGAAAAACCCTTTTTACACTGAAAGCGACCCCGTTTCTCCTATCTGTTACTACGGCGAACAAAAAGTAACAGCCGAAGAAAAGATGAGCGAAATCTATCGGGCGATCGCAATTTGCAGAATGCCTTTGATGTTTGGTTTGGCTTCTCCTGTCTCCTCTAGCTTTCTTCAGGGAACGATCGACGCTCTTCAAACTGGTAAAGAAATCAATTTATTTGTGGATGAATTTCGTACTCCTGCTAGTGCTACTGCTGCCTCTCAAGGATTATTATTGGCAATAGAACAAAAGGTTCGAGGAATTTTACACTTGGGAGGAAAAGAAAGAATCTCTCGTTACGATTTTGGCTTACTCCTGGCAGATAAATTACAGTTGCCACCAGAACTAATTAAGTCAGTCAAGCAAGCAGATGTAGTCATGGTAGCACCGCGATCGCCCGATACTTCTCTAGATAGCAGCAAGGCTTTTGCCCTTGGTTATCAACCCTTGTCTTTAAACGAAGAATTAACCAACTTGTTGCTAAATTATTGACACAAGAATTAAGTTTGACAAGTTGCAAGACATATTTAGTATGGGGAAAGAAAATAAAGATAGACTAAAAAATCAACAAAACAAAAAAGCAGGGAATTAGGGAAGTAGGGGATTCCCCTCCCCAAATCCCCAAGCCCCCAAGCCCTACACAGGACGGAAATTCATGCGCCAACCCACATAAATTTCCGTTTTGTCTAAAGTCCAAAAGTTAAAGATTGGAGTGAGGACATTGTCCGGCATCTATTGATTCTACAGTTTTGGCAATTGAGTCTTGTTTTGATGAGTGCGACACTCGCTCTATATCTACTGCTTCTTCAAAATGATGGCTCTCAATAGCTGTCTCTAGATCGAGTAAATTAGCTTCTTGAATTATTTGCTCTAATTCTGGAGTCGGCGAGCCACCATCAATAGCTTCAACCAATGTTGATTCTGAGGTTTTACCTGGCACTGGTACTGTTAGGACTGTTTCTCCTGAAAATCTCAGTAAAGATTCAGGAGGCATACCGCCATTGATTGCATTTCCCATTTCAGCTCCAGCAAGGTTGGTGGTCTGAGTGTTTTGGCTGTGTTGGTCTCCGATTATGGTGTTCATATCTCTTTCTAATTAATTCATAATTGACCTCTAGTGGTTTGCAACTAGATAAAATACACCCTCTAAAAATAGGATTAAAGGTGGCGAATCTGAGGGACAAGATATTCTCCTCGAGCTTTCCTACAATACCTGCCCCATCAGTTTACTGCTACCAGCCTAGCACCGCATAACGAGCCTCGATGTTGACCTCAGCTGTGCTAACATTGGTGATGCTAATCCAGTAGGTGATATGTTCGTCTGAAGCTCTTTCTACTTGTACCTCCCACTTGATTTGAGGATTTCCTGGATTGGGAGTCATGGGTACTACAGTCCAAACAACGTGCCAGTGGGCTGGCCAGCGATATGTAAACCAGCGACGAGTTTGACCTGCCGGAATTGTTCCGTAGAACTGAACTCCTTCCCATTCTCGCGTATAAAGAGCAGCCGAAATTAGTTGGCGCAGATTGGGACGATTGCCAATCCGTTGAGTACGTGGTCGTCCTGGCGTATCTTGTTGCGGTGAACCCGTACTACGTAGTAGCTGCCTTGCGCGTGCGGGACTTAAAGGAATACGTCGGCGAGCTCTCAAGACTCCTTGAACACAGGCTAAAGCACCAACAACAATCGGCGAGGCACTAGAGGTACCACTAAATCGATCCGTATACCACAAATTTTCACTACCGCCACCTTGTAAATCACCGTATCCGCAAGTAGTGACTTCCCGTCCCCATCCCTGAACATCAAGTCTTGCTCCATAGTTTGAAAAAGACAGGCGGGAGCGATCTGATCCATGGTCGCGACCATGAGTACCTGGAGGCGGCGCACCAGCTCCTACCATAACCGCACCAGAACTAGGGTTGACTGGATTAAATGGGTTTTTCCAAGAGTTGGGAAAGCCGTTTGGTCGATTATTGTAGAAGGGATTGTCTAAATTTTCACCGCCATTGCCTGCTGCCTCAACGACAATCACTCCCTTGACCGTTGCATAGCGAATTGCAGCGAAATCATCAGGCCAAAACTCCAGGGGTAGATAGCGGTTACGAGGACCAGTCCGTTGGAGTTCAATCAGGACAATATCGCCTGGCTTCGATAAGTTAGCCGCTTGATGAATCGCACCAGCCGAACCTAGACCTCCAAAAATTGAAACCCCGCGTACGTTAGCGTCTGGGGCAATACCCGTACAACCAAAAGAATTGACATCGGCACCAAACTCGCCAATTACTGCTGTTCCATGGTTTCTCCAGCCCAGATCGGTCGATGGCGTACCGCCAACAATTCCTCCCTGATTTTGGCTCAAATCTTCATGGGTAAATCGCCAAGCACCCTCAATGTCAATAATTCCAACCCCTCGACCTCTGCCGCCAGACAGAGTCCAAGCATAGTGGGCATCAATTCCCTCAGGAGCAGAATTCAGATAACCTTGGCGACTAGTATAGTTGGGAGTTACTGGCGGTGCCTCACTACTAGCAGGCATCATATCGTTGAGTGCTTCTACAGATTCCTCTTTCTCAACTGCTTCTTCTAGCATTACTGCTAGTTGAGCAGCAGATTTGACATAAGCAGCTTCCACAAATTCTAGTCCAGATAAACGTGTTGCCAGTTCGTCTAACTGTTCATCCCCTGCCCTTACCCGATAATGATTTGATAGGTCTGGCACTCTTTCTCCAGTAGTAGAAGCTAAAGATGCAGCTTCCTGCTTTAACCGCTCCTCGCTCACTCCGAACAGCGGCTCTAAAGTAGCATTTTCTAAGTTAAGTAGATTGACAAGGGGGGTAACATTTTCTCCAGTAACGGAGGTCACCTGTTCCTTGGTTGCTCTTAATCCTGCCTCAGGTTTTGTAATAACGATGAGTTCGCGCTCCATCAGACTTTCTGGTGCTGTCAAGGAGTTATTTATATCAGTCATAATTAAACCTCTCTTCGCGTTTTTTCAAAACGAAATAGGCAATGCTGAACTTCAACTGCTTAATTCATGCAGTCAGCGACTATTCCGCTCTTTTTATCTCGATTTAACTGCTTCTATTAAGCTATGCAAAGATTGTGAGAAACTTGTGTGCCGACTTAAATGTTACATAAGTTTATTTTGATAAATGCAGCGATCAAAATATCTATCTCAAATCAATCAAGTGTTAAATGAGTAAGTTTCAGGTTGGAATCAACAAGATGCCAATTTACTAGAAAGTATCTGGAATTTCGATCGCGATCAAACGACTTATATTCCTGTAGAATCTGAGGATATTATTCAGGGTGAAGATAACATTGTTCAATACTATCAAAATGCAACCCTATAATAATTATCTGTTTTGATTATATTCACAGATAACCATGAATCTATAGTTCTCAGCCAGATTTGTGGTTATTTGCAATCTAAATATTTATTTTCTCATTTGAAGCTTCAGCGTCCTACATCAATCGGATTTGGAGCTTTTCGTCATTTTCTGATTTTCCTTTAAAAGTAATATAATCGCTCCCAATTCCAAAACTAGTGCAGCGATCGCCGTTGAGGTAAGTTTTAGTAGTCCCCCGTCTGCTGTCTCAAAAGATCCTGCAATAATACTCAAATAGGCAGAAACAATATCGGTTAGATCGATAGCAACACAGCCAATCAAAAGCAGCTTAATCACAGTTCGATCTGCTAAGACAACTAGTATCGAAATTACCAGATCTCTAATCGCCCAAGCACGAATAGCGTAAGGCATTTGAGGATTAGAAGACCAAGAAATTCCTACTGCTTCCATAAACCAATGAGGTGTTGCATAACCAAAAGCACTTAAACTAAAGCGAATAAGGCACATCAGTCCAATTAGCAAAGCAACATACCGAGTTTGACCTCTCATTTTGCTCCTCCAATAAATATTTCCAACTAGCTTAGCTAGACATTAAATCTTTTAGTTACTAAAGTAAAGTAGTTACCTTTAAGTAAGCAAATTACTACATAGAAAGCCTTGAAGTATATGGTAAAACCTGAATATGTTCCTTTAGAAAAGCTGCTCAATCAAATTTCAGGAAGATGGACGATGTACATTTTGTGGATTTTAGACACCAATGGAAGATTACGTTTTGGAGAATTGAAGCGCGAAGTTGAAGGAATTTCCACTAAAGTCTTAACAGAGAGATTACGGATGTTAGAAGAGATCGGTATTATTTACCGCAATTACGAACCGACAATTCCACCAAAAGTTAGTTATGAATTGACCGAACGCGGAAAAGAGTTGTCCGAACCACTTTATCAACTCTGCGATCTAGCCTCACGTTGGTATGGCAATTAAAAAAGGCTGGCAAAATTAACCAAAGTAGTTTGCCAACCAATAGCTAATAAATGACGTTCCAAGATCTATAGCAATATGCACTCTTTGTTAGGACACTTATTACTTATTACTTATTACTCACGAGTAATTAAATTAGACTGGTTCTAAATTTAGAATAATATCGCCTTTCTCAAATAGGTGAGATCCAAAATTTTCCGAACTCCCGTACAGACAAGGCATGCCTGTCTTGGTGCGTGACCGAAAGGAATCCTTTAGGGCGTTCCCTTGCGCCTACATGCGGCTAAAGCCTTTGTGTCGGCGCGGGGGTGGATAGGGGGACTTATTTTAGTTGTCTTAATCTATTCAATAGTTAACTGTTCTTAGTTAAAAGTCCCCCATCCCCGCGCACCGCTTGTCTCTCCGAACTTATCTCAACCGAGATGTATTTCACGCTTTTCGAGAATTGCTATATCCTTATTGTTTGGGAACAAACTTAAGAGATACCCCATTCATACAGTAGCGTTGACCAGTAGGCTGAGGCCCATCGCCAAACACATGACCTAAATGTCCGCCACAACGACTACAGTGTACTTCGGTTCTGGTCATAAATAAAGAGCGATCGACACTAGTCTCAATGGCATCTTCTAGAGGTTGATAAAAACTGGGCCAACCAGTACCGCTATTAAACTTAGTCTCAGAACTAAATAAAGGTTGACCACAACCAGCACAAAGATAAGTCCCCTCCTCGTAATTTTTATCTAAAGGACTGGTTCCCGCTCTTTCTGTACCGTGCTTGCGTAATACGCGAAACTCTTCAGGGGTCAGAGTTTCTTTCCATTCTTGTTCTGTTTTTTGAACTTCGTATTGATTTTGGGAAGTTGCCATAATGATTGAATTAATAATTGTAAAGAATTGCAAACATTATTATTATGACGCGAGTTGTAGAAAAATGAGCTGGAGGAATTAAGATCCCCTTAAGCCAGAGGAAGGCAGAAGCGGAAAGCACTGCCTATACCTAATTGACTGGATACTTCGATCCGACCTCCTTGTAGTTCGACTAGACGACGAGCGATCGCCAGACCAATTCCCGTTCCTCCTGAATGACTAGAGCGAGAAGGATCGGCACGCCAAAAGCGTTCAAAAATATATGGCAGGTCTTCTTCGGCAATACCCACTCCCGTATCGATGACCGAGATCCAGACTTGGCGGTGGTGTTTATTTGCCTTGACGGTTATCGAACCAGTTTCGGTGTAGCGAATGGCATTACCCAATAAGTTGACTAAAATTTGTTCGGTGCGATCGCGATCGGCAACCACGGGGGGCAGATCTGGGGGACAATCTAATTTTAGACTCGGCCCTTCTTCCAACAATTGATCGGCAAAGCGATCGACCAATGAAGCCAGTAAAGGATATAGTTGTAGGGGTTGAGAATCAATTGATAGATAGCCTGCTTCTGCTTTAGAAAGTTCTTGTAAATCGTGAATTAATCTTTCTAAACGTCTAGTTTCTCTAACCAAGCGTAAATAAAGTTCGGGCGTACCGTCTATTGTGCCATCGGCTAATTCTTCTAAATAACCCCGCACCACAGTCAGAGGTGTACGTAATTCGTGAGTAAGATCGCCGATCAATTCTCGTCTTCGCTGTTCTACATCTCCTAGGCTGCTAGCCATCGAATTAAAACTAACACCGAGTTGATTTAATTCTGGTATGATACTTTCAGGAACTCTTTCGGCGAGGTTTCCTGCTGCAAATTTTTGGGTAATACATTTCATTTGCTTCACAGGTTGAGTAATGCGCTTGGAGGATAAATAGCTAAGTCCTCCTGCTGCACTTGCACCAACGATTACCGATAGAATAGCACTTCGGTTCCAAGCATTTTGAAAACCCTCAACCAAATAAGTACGAGCGGAACGCACGGTAAAAATACCTCTACTTTCTAGTTGTTCTAGACGTAAAACAAACATTCTGGGCGAAGAGACTTTGGCGATGATCACGAAGCTACCTAAACCCACCATCATAACTAGTAAGTGAGAAATAAATAGACGCGCTCCTAAACTCAGTTTGGGCATGATCGATAACGTTTTTTATAGTAATTATACCGATATATAGACCTTGCCCAAAGTAAATATAGAGATTAATACGGGCATTATCTTCGAGCGATTAAATTACAATTAATCTGTGTATTTTTATGTTTATAAATCCAATATATAGATGACTTTAGCTCCAACAAAATCTAACAATAGTTTAGGAAACTTAAGTTTAGCAAATTCACACGATCTTAAGCAAAAATTTCCGCAAAGAAGACAACATTATAGTTTCAAAGATTTTTTTTCATTTCAAACCAGCACTGGGACGATTTCTGACTGGAATGAGTCTCGTAGTATTTTAGTTAGCGAAAACTTTATTATCGGTTTAATCAAAGGCTTAGAAGCAGAAGTAGGAGACGCTTCTGGAGTAATTATGTACAACATTGGCAAAGAATGGGGTCAAGAAGATGCCCGATTTTTTCGTCAATCTTTTTTACAAGAATATGGCTATGAAGATTTTAGTCAAGTAAATTTAATGTATGTTTTAGAAGCTTGGTGGTGGCCCTTTATCAGTCAGGGATGGGGTAACTGGGATGTAGATATGAGCGACCAAAAAAATGGCTTCATGTTTATCAATATTTTCGATTCCGCAGTTGCTAGAAGTTTGGGAGATGTCGGTAAGCCAGTTTGCCATATTTATGCAGGTTTATTTGCTGGTTTTTTCTCCGATCTAATTAAAAAAGATCTAGGCTGTATTGAAATTCAGTGTTATGCAATGGGAAAGACTTACTGTAAGTTTCTCTTAGGTAAAAAAGACCGTATTGATGCAGCATCTTTTTGGCACAATGAGGGAGCGACAGCTAGAGATATTGAAAAGAAATTACAAAATGGAGAATATCTTAAGTGAGCATTGATATTGCTTGGGAACGTTTGTCTGTCGAGAAATTTTTAGATAATTGTAATTGGGTTGGTTGGTCGCCTCAAATGTTATCAGAGGTTGCGGAAGTATCTGAATCAATCGAGAGATTAAAGTTCTCGCTTATAGATTGGAAAAGCTTAACAACTCAAAATTTTTTTGCTTCAAATAACTGGAATGGTCTGGCAATTTTGCCTGGTGAAGTAGATCCAGCGGTTGCAATTGAGGAAAGCCAGATTTTTTCGCTAACTTTAACCAATCGTGATTTTTGGCAATGTTTTTCTTGGTTAGGCCCAATTAATCTGCCCTCAAATACCACTTCCGAATCGGACGAAGTTACTGATGCTGCTGCTGAATTTACTCTCAAAGATCTATCTCAATTATTTTAAATAATCTTATGATTACCGATCTAGAAGCAATTTTATATAAAGCTGATGAAATCTATTTGGATGCTCAGGATTTAGCTAGGTTTAAAAGCCAGACTTTTTCCTTAGAAAAACGTCTACAAACCTATGAAATCTTAAGACAACAAGAAACTAGTATTTTTCAAAAGGATTATTTATCAACCGTGGAATTGCGTTTGAGTGCTTACCAAAAAATTCGCGATGCTGAAGATGAAATTGTCAGTCGGCTACAGACCAAGATGCGGGAAACACAACCAGATATATTCCAGGTAAACTCTAAGGATAAGAGCGACAAATGCAAACATGACTGCAAAATAGTTTTACGCAATACGAGCGCAGCAATGTTGATTGGCGATTTGGATCGTTTACGAGAACATATTTTATTATGGCAGCGATCGATTATTAAAGCTTTTAAAGAAGAACATATTGCAGCCATGGTTTACAATACCATGCCTCAAGTTATGCAGCAATTTTTGACTCCTGATGAATTTGCACTGCTCAAGCCAGTCTTGCAACTCAATCAAGCTGTATTGGCTTATTAAATATCGATTGACTAAAGATAATTATTATTTTAATTCTATGAACTCACCAATTATAAAAAATACTCATTGGTTGGACATTGCCGAAATTGCTGCTGTTTTGGGTTCTCTTGCAGGTTCGGTTGCTAGTGTCGTTTTGAATCAATTCTTCTGGGCAACAATTCCGCTTTCGACTTCAGCAACCTTGAGTTTATTAAATCATCAACGCTTAAAAAAAATAATTAATGCAGAAATACTTAAAGAACAAGTTGCGATCGCTAATGTAGTCACGGAAAATAAAGAAAATATTAGTAACACAATTATTAAATCCCAAAATCAATATCAAGACCTTAAAAGCAATATCTCTACCTTAACTAGTGAGTTGGAGAAAATGCGAGATTTGGCAACAACAGAATTAGCTATACTACAACAAAAAGGTAAAGATAATTTTGGTAGGACCTCGAAAGAGTTACAAAAAATAGAGGCTTCCTTGCTTCAATTGGATAGCTTGAGCAGTCGGCTGACAGAAAACCTAGACCAAGTAGATCGAAAGCAGAAAGAAACTGGAAAAATAGTTAGAGAACTAAAAGCAATTGATATCTTTTCACAAAATATTAAATCAGATTTAAATTCCGTTCAATCCTATTTTGAAAGAGGACTTGCCTATCAACGTCTAGGAAATAAAAATAGAGCTATTGACGACTATAGCAAAACTATTGAATTATCTAACGATCATGCTAAAGCCTATCATCATCGTGGCTTACTCTATCTAGAATTAGGGCTCGACCAAAAAGCAATTATAGATTTACGCAAAGCATCTCAACTGTATTTTGATAAAGGAGACTTAGACAAATATCGAGAAACCAGAGATTTGAGCCAAACAGCATATCAACAAGACGAAGAGCGATCGCATCTGCCTGAAAATCAGATAAATAATAGTTCGGAGCAAGTAGTGGTTGGTAATTTATTTGGCTGATTTGGGAATTCGGAGTTCGGAATTAGTAGAGACGTAGCATGCTATGTCTCTACATTTAACTTGTCTTCTACGATAAATATTCCAGATAAAATGAGTGAAGCAAAAATCTAATTATAAAATCTTAAATTTAATTGGTAGAGGACAATTTGGTAGGGTTTTTGTCGCAGTCGAGCGGAAAACTGGCAGGTTAGTGGCTTTAAAAGAATTAAACCCCAAGCGTTTATCTACTAATGATTTTTTACGCGAACTAAACTTCTTGGTAACTCTCAATCATGAGAATATTGTTAGCTGTCAAGCTCTAGAACATTATCAAAACAGCCGTTATTTGGTAATGGACTATTGTGAAGGAGGAACTTTACGCAATCTCTTAAATAGCTCGCTGCGGTTAACCCTCAATCAAAGTTTAGAGTTGATTATTGATATTTTACGCGGTCTTCAGTTTGCTCACGATCGCGGTATTATTCATCGGGATATCAAACCAGAGAATATCTTACTAAAAATCAAAGATTTTACCTGGACGGCGCACATATCTGATTTTGGAATTGCCAAGCTAGATCGGGAAATCAACCCCCAGGTAAATATGGGAGATACAGGTTCACCCGCCTATATGTCTCCAGAGCAATTTTACGGACAATATTCTTATAGTTGCGATCTCTATGCTGTAGGGATCGTTCTTTATGAATTGGTTGTAGGAGAGCGTCCCTTTTCAGGAATGCCCAAAGAATTGATCTCTGCTCATCTCAATCAGCCAGTTACCATTCCCCAAACCGTACCTTTTATGGTGCGATCGGCGATCGCCAAAGCTCTAGAAAAATTACCCCATCGTCGTTTTAAAGATGCCTTGGCAATGGCTAAAGCTCTTCAGTTAGCCAAGGATATCTTACCCAACGACTACTGTCACATTGCACCACAACCCCACCCACCCGCAGTATTAAAGTTGCTGGCTACAGAACTATTACCTAAGTCGGTAAACCAAATAGCCATAGCAGCACAAAAGATCTATCTAGGTACGGGAAATCGCTTATATCTCAACCTTTACTCAGACTCCGACTTATCTGGAGATGTAGTTCAACAGTGGAATATTCCCTTAGATAATCAAATTCAGCATCTACAAATTCAGCCTCAAGGCTGCTTAATTGCTACCCAAGCTTCAATCTACTTTTTACCCTCGGACACAACTACGGAGAAGTTTCGTTTTTTTACCAAGACATTTTTACCAATTCTCTCTTTTCCTACCAACAGCTTGGTTAGCAGTATCGAGCCACAGGGACATTGGTTGAGTGTATCTTATCTCCCCCATAGATCCAAAACACCCAATTGGGAAATCTGGCAATTACCAAATTGTCAGTTAAAGCGATCGCAAATTAACCGCAAACCCTGGCATCATTTAATTGCCTTAAATCGACGCTATGGATTGGGTATATATATTAATCGAGAGCAAAATACAGAATTTCATCTTTTCAATCGTCGTGGTAATTGGCTGGCTAACTTTACAGTTGAGCTTCAACTCGATCGAGTAGTCTATAACCCCCTATTTCCCGTCCGACTCTTGGCAACAGAAGTTAATAATCCCGATCTGGTAATTTCAATTACTCTCAGAGGATTTACTGTCGAGCGCATCGACTCAGAAATAACTTCTGCACTGATTACTTCTTGTCCCCAAGGTTATCTTATAAGCGATCGAGGGAAAAATATTACTCTAATCGATGGTCGAGACTTGAGTATCGATCGATTCCAAATATCTCTGGAATCAACAGTCACCGCCATAACCTCAACCTCTTCACAGTTATTAGTCGCCACAACTTCTTCGCAACAGTCTCAATTACACAGGTTTGCCTTATCAAGGAGATAGTAACGATTCGATGAATTCTAACTTTACAGCCGTTTTCAGTTGAATAGACTAAGCTGATGATTAGCTAGTTCGTAGCTATACCACAAGGGTACAATGTCAGCTATTAGATACCCGCTTCTTACGTGGTTCTACTAGCTGCGGAAGCCGCAGCATAGCCCACGCGCTTTCTTAAATTTTATTTTTGTGGTCTACTCATTTGAGCGCGGGAGATGCCGAACCTGAGTCGGCATATCTAACCGCGCTGTTGAAAAGCGCAATAAGATCGTAAGCTAATAAAGAAGCGATCGCAGGTAAGACTTTGGCATCTAAACATTCCGCCTAATTCCAGAATTAAATCAACTAAATCAGCAGCGATTTTAAGAATGCGCCACATTTGAATAGGAGCTATTATTCTGATTGCCAAGGGGCAGAAAGATAGTTAATTCTTTACCTTGTTCTTGTCTCTGTCTGACGGTGAGCTTGCCTCCAAGAGCCTGGAAAATATTTTTAGTTACGTCTAAATTAAGACTCAGACATCCCGTAGCTGGTTGAAAAGAAAGCAATTGTCCCAGAGATTTAAAAGGGTTATCAGAATTGCTATTACTCGCCTGAGAAAGCATCTGTAGCTTGAGTTGACTTCCTGCGGTAGAAACCTTGACCTTTACATGTCCGCCAGTAGGCAAACTGCGAGTACAGCTTTCTATTAGTCCAGTCAAAACCGTATCTAACATCGCTGGATCGCTGACTATTTTCGGTAGTTTCTGTGGGAGGGTGAACTCTAAATCTACATTGCGCCGTTGGGCTTTTTCTTGCCAACGGGGAATATTTTGCTGAAATACCTGTTCTAAGGCGAAGGGGACTAACTCTACTGGTTTGGCTTTGGGGGTAGACTCTAATTCCGCAGCACGAAAGATCAGTTCCATCCGCTCGATTTGTTCGGTACATTCGCGATCGATAATCTGCAAACGCTTGACTACATTAGGTTTTAAGTCTTGCTTGCGTTTGAGTAAGAGTTTGGTGAGAGTCCGAATTGTAGTTAGTGGGGTACGTACTTCATGAGTTAGAGCTTGTAATAACTCCATTTCTACTTGGCTTGTAGCTTTCTTATTGGTAAAAACAGCTGGAAATTGCTCTAAATCTGAAGTTGTTGGCACAGTTTCTACGACACGGTTTTTTGCCGTTACCGAAGTCGTCCAGTCCGATAGATGTTCGACTAACTGACGACTAAAACTAGAGACGAGACGATAACTAGGTTCTGGAGGAGCAAACTGTTTGACTAGATTGTCTAATTGTTCTAAATGGTGATAGTTAGCAATCACTAGACGCGATCGCAAAGTCAGCCAGGCTTCATTAATAGTTGTCGGATCGAAGGAAAAATGAAACTTAGCTATCCCTTGGGTATTCTTGCCCAAAATTATTACTAAGCCAAAGCTAGCAGTCAAAACGAGACAAAACTGTTCTTGACTAATAGGGTCTTGGGGAATTAAGGGCAGTCTTATTATTGGTGCTACATCAAGCTCGATTGCCCGCTCGTTAGGCATAGAATTACGACAGGGCATTAAAACGTTAGCATTAAAAGCGTCAACGGTAAATACTGCCGATTGAAAACTAGAAACCAGTTCCGCATTACTTAATAGAGGTACTGGGCCAGAAAAAATTAGTCCTTGCTTGCCCAAAGGATTTGTTTCCCGATGAGAACTAAGTTCCGATAAGAGTAACTTTTCGATTGAAGCGATCGCGCTACTCCATTCACCCTGTGCTTTTTGCTCGGCCAAACGATTTTTCTCGCTATGATATCTTGGCTCTTGAGTATTGGCATTAGTTAGCGTCGAACTAGCGGTAAGTTCTGCTTGTGTTTCTCGATTGAGTACATCACTCAAAGTTTGCAGTAACCAGTTTTGCACTTGAGACTCGACCTCCCCTTACTTCTCATCAACCAAATCAATAAAAGGTAATACTTCTTAGGTTGTCTTGATACTATCCGTTTTCTGGCTCTATTTCCAAGAAGTAAAACCGAACTGAGGAAGTCGAGATCGCCGATGAAATCCAGGTTTAATTTGCTTGACGACTAATTTTCTTTTGTTGAAGATTAGGTTCGACGGCTTTTGTAGGATTGCAAATATATCCCCCGATGCCGACGATAAAATCGTCAAAATCGCTATCTTCATTGGCTGTTTTTACCAAAGCAGAACCAGTATCGTCTAGATTTACGAGCAAACCCCCACTAATTAGAGCCTCATATTTATTGCCATCAAATTCTGCGGTATTGCGCCGTTGGGCTACGGTTTGAGTAGTTAAGTCTTCTTGGTGAAATAGAGCCTGTTTGTTGCCTTGAGGATTAATCATGTCTGTACTGTAGACCACCCCCGCAGGTTTACCATCGAACTGGGACTCTAGATAAAAAGCATAAATTTTGTTGGCTTTAAATAAATATTCGGCTAAATGATTGGGTACGGTATTACCAGGAGTTCCCAAAAAATCATTATTACGTCCTGCTTGCAGATCGGTCTCGTAACTAGACTGACGGTAGACATCATTAAAATCAAAGCGATCGGAAGCTTTTACCTCGGCAAGCAAAGGGGTTTTAGTACAAGATTCAAAAATAATTTCTCCCGTACTACTGGCTTGACATGAGTCTAAATCGATCACGCCAAAAGTAGATTGATATGCGCCGTGAGACTCAATAAATTCAAATTCGACAATTGTATCTTCATCAAAGGTAACACCTTTATTGCCCACAATGTCTTCTGCTACTGCTGAAAGACTCATGGCGTTGAGCAGTCCTAAGACACCAAAGGAAATTCCCCAATAATTTAATTTAGGTAAGAATTTTGTGGTTAATTGCGATCGCTTCATATCTATTACTCCTGATTACCAAATATTTTTTTCGGGTTGGATCTGATTGACTTGTTCGATAAATTTTTTTGATGCTTCCAGTTGTCTTTCTACAATCTCACGAGCTACCATAACTTGACGGACATCAACGCGAGCCTCAACAGTAGGAAGATTTGGATTGGCGCAACTTCTAGCACAGCCACCGCCACTTTCTAAGGAATTTTTGCGGACAATACGTCTGGGATCTCCGTCTAGAGTATTTCTTCTAGTATTGTCGTTTCTGGCAATACGTCTAGCACCTGCGGTCTGTGGGTCGTCCGTAATGGCAATTCCAGGATCGCCTGCGGGTTCGCCTCCAAGATCGCCCGTAGGATCGGCTGCATTTTCTACTGCCAGCAAATTGTCTACTGACTGTTCGAGATTGTTTTCCAGTAATTCGGCAGCTTCATTCAGGGAAATTTCTTGAGGTTCATCAAGATTTTTTTGCTCCAGCGCGGTACTACCACCGTCTCCACCGTCCGAACCTTCAGGAGTCGCGATACTACTACCGTCTCCACCGTCCGAACCTCCAGGAGTAGCGATGCTACCATCGTCTGCGCTTCCCGAACTATCTACCGTACCTGTGTTTCTTCGTACTGTAGGAGTACCTAGACCAGAACCACCCCCAGAAGATGAGCCAGTGCCAGAGTCAAAACTAGTTCCACCACCAGAGCCACTTGCCGAACCCAATCCAGTACCAAAACCAGTTCCACTTCCAGAACCACCAGAAGAACCAAATTGAATCGGAGTTTCTATACCACCCCCCGAAATTGTTCCCGTGCTGGGAGTATATGTGGTAGCGGTACTAGAAAAGCCATTACCATTAGTACTGTCTATACTGACGCTAGAAGAGTTAGTGGTTTGTGCGCCAGAAGTATCAGATAGATTGGTTTGTTGGGCATTAACCGATGTCGTTGCTGTAAATACTCCTACTGTGGCTAAGAAACTCAGCCATAACATTTGCTTTTTGTGCATGATTAATCGTCTTGATAAATTGATTTACAATTAGAATCCCGTACCAATTCCAAAAACAAAACGCGCTCCATCTCCAGCACCAGCAATATCTCTAGCACCAAGATTGATAGTAATTGGCAGGGTACGGATAGGAGACACCGATAAACCCATCGCCAAGTCTTGTCCCGTCCATTCAGTAATAAAGCTAACGGGGCGAGCTACGCGGAAAGCGAGACTGCCAAAAACATTAAAATTTTCATTGTCGTTGGCAATATCGTCCTCAGTACGGAATTGTCCGTTACCAACTCCAATGGTTACTCCCACCCGACTAAAGGGAGAAGTTACCTTTTCTCTGAGTCGGAAAATTTTAGTCGTCGAAAGATATAGAGAGTCGTCTAAATCGTTAGCATCGCCAACAGATATAAAACTATTCCACCCCGCAGCAACTCCCCAACCTTCAGCAATTTTGCGATGCAGCTTGAGGTTAAAGCCACCCGAACCAAAATCACGGCTATTTTGACCAAAACTGGCTATGTTATAGCTTAGTTCTGCACCGATCGCTTTTTGAGCGTTACCAAACCCCAAACCAAATCCCCAGGTAGCATCGCCATCATTTTCTCCCTCGGTTCCGCCACGAGTATCTACCTGATAGCTAAGTCCACTAAAGAATCCTCGATCCGCACCGAAACCGAAGGGATTGGCAATGGTAATCCCAGGTGTGCCACGACTGGGGGTAAAGTTGCGTTGACTGATGTTTTGTAACTGTAATTTTACCTCTTCGATTTCATCGCGATTGGAATCGTTCCAACCACTATTATCAGCGGTAATTTCTGATTTATTTCCTTGACGATCGCTTTTTTGTTCGGCAACTTTAGATGATTGCAAATCAGAGCGATTTGGATTTGCCAACACCTCTGGGTTAACCATTAGTATCAACAAAATAGATGCAAGACTCCCCGTTGCCAGAAATCGCCAGCACCAGGAAAAGCTCAAGTTAATACTACTAGCAAAAGTTAATTTACGCATAAATTTTTAGACATAGATGCAATTTGTTGACAGTTGAAAAACTTAGTTACATAAATATCCACAACCATAGCTAGCAATGGATGAAGTAATCTTCCGTATTTATGCTTTGCTTTTAGCTTTTTTTATATCTATCTAGTTATTACTTCGTAGGCTAATATCACTCTCTAGCTGTTATATCTTATTTTTTTTTTAGCCTCAAGTAATTAAAAATAAAATCGTTATTTTTACTGATAAGATCGAAGGTTTTTCTGGTATTAAACAGTATTTATATAGTTTTACTAGTTGGATTTACATAATCGTTTTTTAATTTACAATAATATTACATTTGAATTTTAAATATTTATACACAAGACAAATATTACTTCAATAGATATAT
Source organism: Pleurocapsa sp. MO_226.B13 (assembly GCA_030064795.1). The sequence continues at coordinate 62,715 of JASJEI010000002.1, forward strand.
TTAATGCAGTCAGTGTTTGTTTTTGACAATTAGTATATTTTGCTAGTTAGTCAGTTATACTTTTGGCTAGATTTGATTAATTTCCTCGCTTGCTCCTAAGATTAATATGTTCTTTGGGAGTTACTCTAGTCATTGAAAAATAACTTTTGAATATACAACAACAATACTGAATTAAATCTTATGGCTTTTGATATTGAATTTGACTATCGCTTCGATCGAGCTAATTTTTTTACCGATGAAAGAAAAGCGATCTTAGAACAAGCAGGAGAAATTTGGAGTTCTTATATTCTTGATGAATTTAATTCTATACCTGCGGGAGAAACTCTGAGATTTACAATCGATGGCGAACAACAAGAAGTAACTTTAGATGAACCCATTGATGATGTAATTATTTTTGTTTCTTCGGTAGAGTTAGGAGCGAATGAATTCTTACTAGGTGAGGGTGCTTTTTTTGCCGACTTTGTTATCGGTAGCGATCGCCAGGAACGCATTCAAGGAGATGATTTTGAACCCTGGTTGGGGACGATTGAATATAATGCTTTAGCAGCAGACAATTTTTATTTTGATGCGACTCCTGAAACCGACGATGATATTCCCTTCAATAAACAAGATTTCTTGAGTTTAACCCTGCATGAAATCGGTCATGTTTTAGGAATTGGTGTTTCTGATGCCTTTAATAATCAAATAGAAAATGGTGATTTTACAGGTAGTCAAAGTGTCGATCTCAATAACGGACAACCAGTACCTTTAGATGACGATGCTATTCATATTGAAAACGGTTTTACTTTAGACAGTGATGGGGATGCTCTATTAGATAAGTCTTTTACTTTTGGAGAGAGAAATCTACCTACAAATTTAGATTTAGCAATTTTAGCCGATATTGGTTACGATATCATTGCTTACGATGATGTGCCAGTACATCGCTTTTTTCAATACGAAAAAGGATTTCATTTTTATACGGCGGATGAAAACGAAAGAGAGTACGTTTTTGAGCGTAGTATTGATGGCGAATTGAAGTACGACTACGAAGGTGTAGCCTATCGGGTTTTGGCTAGCGATAAAGATAGTTTGACGGGAGAAACTATTGAAGGCGCAAAACCAGTTTATCGTTTCTTTAATACAGATATAGGTGCGCATCTATATACTATGGATGAAAACGAAAAAGATTACATTCTAGAGAATTTAAGTAACTATAGTTTTGATGGCGTAAATTACTATGGATTTGAATTTCAACCAGAAGATATAGAAACAGTTCCTCTATATCGAATGTATAATACTCAATCTGGTTCGCACTTATTTACTATAGATAGTAATGAGTTTAATACGATTAGAAATAGTGAGGAATTTTCCTACTTTAATGTTGAAGGTAATGAAGGAGTGACATACTATGTAATGGAAACATTGTAAATATAGTAATCAAATTTAAATTGCAAGAGTTATTTTGCTTATAGTCGTCATTAGTTCTTTGTCTTTAGTGGTTGCTTACAGCCTTTTGCAAGACTATCTGGACATCTAGCAATTCAACAATGTAGTCAAGCACATTCATCTATCTGTGTTTATCTGTGGACTTTATTATAGTTGTCTGGATCGGAAATAACCATGAAAATCACTGTATATCTACAAATGATTTGAGACTGCTAAATTTAGAAAAATTAATTGTCTATTACCCATTGATAATTTTTCTGACTAGATGTCTTTTCCCCTTTAACTATTCTTGTATATAATTGCCGAGTGCTATTCGATCTAAATTGCCTTAAATCAATAAAGTATTAATGTACGTCAAAAATTTAGTCAAAAACGATCGCCTATGGTTATTTTCGAGTTTAATTGGCATCAGTTTACTTTATCTTAGCTCGCTCGCGAAAACAACAGGAGATATCGAGCGACTCAGCACAGAGGCTTTGTTTTGGGGGGGAATTATCTGGTTTTTATGGCGAAAAAAAGAACGATTGAACTTTGATAGCGACCCGGTTTCTAGCTTTATCGGCTTTTTATTATTAGGATTAGTTTTATTTAAAACTATTACACTTTATAGCTTTGAGTCTACTTTAATACCCTTATTTCCCGTTCTAATGGCGACCGCTTTAGCCTTAATTGCTTCTGGATTTCGAGGTTTAAGTCAATACGTTCGGGAGTTATTTTTTATCTGGTTTTTATTTTTCCCTACAGGAGTAATTGGTAATTTTCTCGATCGCATCATTCATATCACCGTACTCAATGCTAAAATTGCCTCTTATTTTCTCTATTATCTGGGGTTTAATGTGGCAAACTCAGGTAATGAAGTTATATTATTTTTACCCGAATTAGGAAAATTTAAAGCGATCGTCGATTATCCTTGTGCTGGTGTACCGATGATTCTTTTGATTTTCAAACTCTCATTGTTACTGATTAGTTGTGTTTCTTTGACTAGAAAACAACAAATATTAATCCCAGCTTTCTCTCTAATTTTTGGGTTTCTCCTAGGAGTAATCAGAGTTTGCATTCTAACTTTATCAATTCCCAACCAAGCACAGTTCAATTATTGGCATGGAGCGCAAGGTTCGCAAATATTTTCTACCCTAGCAGTGATCGTTTTTTCAGGTTTTTGCTATTGGCTCTTACAAACAAATCCCAAATCCATAATTAGTAATTAATAATCAGCGATCGGATGTTTAGATCTGACTTCAAAAAATTACTCAATTTCAGCTCGTGGCGTAGTTATTTTTTAGCGATGACTGCTGTTAGTATTGATTTAGTAGTAGCGGGTGCTTGGATCTTTCCCACTATAGGCGATCGCTCTGTAGCAGATTTTAAGTTTCCTCAACGTATAGAGCTTGCTTCGGGAAAAGCAATGTCGAGCGTTCCTGGGACTTTGCTAACCTCAATCGACCTTCAACAGTCCGAACCAGATGAACCAGAAACATCAGAAATAGTCAAAGCCTATCAAAAATATCAGATCCAACAACAGCAAAATCTTACCGTTGAAATAAGTTACTTGGTAGATACCAGGGGAGATGTAGAAACATACTTGCAAAGATATACTTCCATTCCCCCCGAAAATATTAAAACCAAACAAATTAAACAAATAGAGGGTGTGGGTTATTATACTTTGTTAGATAATAACAATCGGGCATACTTAAGTAGCTGCATTAGTCCTCGTAGTCTCAGTAATGTTACTCAGAGACAATTCTCCCAGTATCGCTATCAAAACGATTTAAATCCAAAGGTAGGATGGAACTGGTTGAAAGGCAAAGCTAGTATTCGCGATCGCCGTTGTCTTTGGGTACATCTGTCTACACCTTTAGAATCTAATCCTGAAGCTTCCTATCAAACTTTAGAACAAACTTGGCAAGATCTCTATCAATGGTGGCTACTAAATTTTCCCGATTTGGTTAGGAATTCGGAGAGATAAGGCACCGCTTGTCTGTACGGGAGTTCGTAGTTGTTCCCCAAGTCCCAACCCCAAACAAAATTGTGAAGTAAACTGGAATAGCGGTTTCTCTAGCTTAACCTAACGACAGTTAGGAGAAATGTGAGCAGTACGGAGATCGATACGATCTGTAGGATAGGCAGTTAAAATAAGTTGACCATCTTCAGTTTTGATGACTCCCTTGGCTGGAAAAATATCCCCTATATTAGTTTTCATCGGTTTGATATCTAGAGATTGAACTGGTGGCTTGGGGGTAGTATTTTTTTCCTGGACTAAGATAACATCCGAAACAATTGGTTCTGTTGGTTGGGCAGGGATATGACCTCTACCTCTGATAGTCAAACTGATAGAGTTTCCCGCTACTTGTTCGCTTTGACAAGCTTGAGCGGTAGTTTGTTCTGATTCAACTAGGCGATCGGGTATCTCGATATCGGTTTTAAGAGCATTGACATCGAGAGTATTAATTGTGACAGTCCCAGATAAACCAAATTCGGAACTAGCGTCAATATCATTACTATTATTTCCTGGAATAGCTACACCTTCGGCGATACCAAACAAAGACTCAGCATTAATCGTAATGTTTCCCCCAGTTCCTTGTTCTGCACTAGCGATGATGTCATTACCATTACCCTCACTAGGGAAAGCGACAATGAACTTGGCATCAATATTTAAGTTCCCGCCATTGGCATCTTGCAAGGCTTGAGCAGAAATAGTACTGTTATCTCGTAAAGTTAAATTATCATCAATTTGCAGAGTAATACTGCCACCATCTCCTGCTGAGGTTAATGCTGCTAAGGACGATCCATTTTCCAAAGTTAAAGAGTCGGCTTGAATATATAGCTCTCCTGCATTACCCTGACCTTCACCACTGACTGCTATAGTACCGTTATTAATAACATTTATAGTATCGCTAGCATCAATTTCTATATTCCCTCCATCTCCTTGTCCCAGGGTATTAGCTGTAATTACTGCTCCATCCCTAACTATTAGCTGAGGAGTAAAAATCTGCAAGTTCCCTGCATCTCCAGATGTTTCTACTCGCTGTGACCCTACTACTAAACTACTGGGATTATTAAGATCGAATACTCCTTTCAACTCCACTAACTCTGTAGCATTGATTTTTATATCTCCACCATCCCCACTACTAAGAGTAGAAGCAACTACCACTCCTCCATTACTTATTGAAAGTTGTCCCGTATTAATCTCAATACTGCCAGCATCAGCTACATCTATGCTAGAAGTAGTAACGACCGCTTGATTAATTTCTAGCAACTCTGGGGTATTAATTGCGATCGCTCCTGCTAAACCTTCCCCTGTGCTAGCAGCACCAATTAAACTACCATCTAAGATGCTCAAATGTGGAGTGTTGATTTCGATTCCTCCTGCTTCTCCTTGTCCTGTGGTAGCAGCCAAGATTCCCTGAAAAAGGCTAGTATTGATATCGTCAATATTGAAATTGTCTAAAGCGTTTGGATTTTGCAGCGCGGGAGCTAATATAATTTCTTGTAAACGAGAAAAACCAAAACCACTAATCTCAACTGATTCAGCAGCATTGATTCTGACTGTGCCACCACTTCCAGTAGCAAAAGCAGTGGCATTAACTAATGCGTTTTCCAGTTTGACCCGATCGGCATCGATTTCGATGTTGCCACCATTGCCTGCACCAGCTGTACTGGAATTCAGGGACGCTCCGTTAGTTAAAGAAACGTTAGTTGCATCGATAATAATATCCCCTGCGTTACCTTGTCTCAAAGGTTTGACTGAACTGTTTATTTCCGCATCATCAATATTTATGGTATCGCTGACATTAATCTCAATAATTCCTGGGGTTTCTTGGGTAGGTATATTTCCTAATGTACTAGCTTCAATTCGAGAACCATTCGTCAGAGTAAGATTATTTCCCTGTAGTTGAATCTCACCAGCCACCGAACCACTGGCATCAACTGTTGCAGTTTGAGATAGGTTTAGATCGCCAAAGTTTTCTACACCTTCATATCCCAGACTCAAACCTCGATCTATGGGAGTAAAGCTAATTTGTTCGTTACCTGCTACACTTCCTAATTCAATTCTTCCTCCATCAGTTTTGAGGGTTGCACCTTCAAGATTGAGATTGCCACCAATTAAACCCAAAGTGGAACTAGAATTAACTCTTAAAGCATTTTCGGTATCAATTAAATCGTCATTAGTTCTTGTTCCATTTCCATCTCCCCTGACAGTAATTTCTCCAGGATTATCTCGGAAACCCAACCCAATAGGCGCATTAATCGTTAACAAAGGCGGATTTTCTAAATCTACCGCACTAAATTCCCCATCCTCAAACAGAATACTGCTGGCACTACTACCATAAAACGAACCACCAAGATCTAATCTTGCACCTTCCCCAAAAATAATCCCCGCAGGATTAATTAAAAATAAATTGGCACTACCGTTTGCCCGAATCAAACCATCGATATTGGAGATATTTCCCCCTGTAACACGAGATAAGATATTGGCTATATCAGTAGGGTTATCAAAAAATGCCGAACCGCCATCGGGTACAGAAAAGTCTTGAAAACTATGAAATAAATTATTTCCTGCTCGATCTCCATTTTGGATGGTCAGATTATTTCCTTCAGTATTAACTGTAGTATTTGTAGTGCCATCGGGTGTTACTTGTGCTGTGGCTGGTTTTAAGAAAATTCCTGGAATAGTAATAGAGCCAACCAAAAATAGTAATAGAGATAATCTCTTTTTCATGTTTGAGAGACTGTTTGTTAAATAAAAATAGAGAAGAAAGTCGATCGTACCATTAACGGTTTTTTAGACAAATCATTTGTATTAGTATTATACGGTTAGCCAAAAGTAAGTAAAAGAGGAAAAATTCAGGTGTTTTAAATATTTATTTTGGCAATAAAAAACTTAACAAGATGAAATTACCAGATCGCATTTGCCATAGAGGTTACTTACGGTGGCGCGATCGCTTTTTGGGATATAGCCATTTAGAGAATAATTTGGTCATTCTGGGCATCACTACATAAGTCATCAGCAAGACCAGGATGGCGGTGACAATTAGACTCCTTAGTAATAATGGTAAGGGCAATAGTGCTAACCAGGGAGTCAGGGTGAGATTGGCGATTTGAATTAGGGGAAACAAAGCCAGTAAGGTAATCGTTGCCATTTTGTAACGCGGTGGTGGCAAGATTCTTTTGGGAGAAGGTAAAGTAAACCAGGTTTCCAAGCCTGTAATCACTCTAATTCTAGCTGGCTCTAGGCGCAAACTTTCAGCACGGGCTAACCACTGACGACGACATTCTGATTCTTCCCAAATACGAAGATTGCTGGCGCGATCGAATTTGAAGATAATTTTATATTCGCGGTCTTCTGGGTTACTGGGACGAAACACATTGGTGCCTAAATGTCCTTCAAAGGTCATCGCAGCAGCGGTAATACCAGAGATAAATTTTTCAAATGCTGCTTCGCAACCAGGTTTGACTCGGCGCGATACGACTACGGTAACTGGCGGATCGCTAAGATCGCTTTCTTTCATTGGTTTTGATTTACTCAATTAGGATTACTTTTTTCTTTGGCTGATGCCCCAATAGAAGCCAAAGTCACGAGAATAACGGCAACGATGGCACGAGGTTCTAGTTTTTCTCCCAGAATTATAAAGCCTAACAGGGTAGCGATCGCAGGTTCTAAACTCATCAACACTCCAAAGACGCGGATCGGCAATTTTTTGAGTGCTTCTAACTCAAAGGTATAGGGAATTACCGAAGACAAAATTGCGACCCCCAGTCCTGCTGCTAAAAATCTGAATTCTAGTTTTGCTAACCCTCCAGATAATACGCTCAAAGGTAACAGCCCGACCGTCCCTACTGCTAGTGCTGCGGTCATTAATGATAGTCCATTAATTGTGGTAAAAACTTTGCCTACTCTGGCCGCCAGCAAAATATAAGTACCCCAAAAAAATGCTGCTACTAAGGCTAAGACCACACCAAGAGGATCGAGGGCAGATCCCGTCACTGGGGCGAGTAAGAAAATACCAACTCCAGCTAGAAATATCCAGAGTAAGTCGAGCAGTTGACGAGAATTGGCACAGGCAACACTCAACGGCCCGATAAATTCGATCGTGACGGCAATACCTATGGGAATGCGCTCGATCGATGCATAAAAACTTAGATTCATTGCTGCCATACCCAAACCAAACAAAATTAACAGGATATAGTTGCTACGGGTATAACCTTTTAGCTGAGGTCTTTGCAGTAGCAGCAAGACGACTGCGCCTAAGCCAACACGCAACAGCACCGTAGTCATTGGGCCCAAGGTTTGAATTATCGTTTTGGCGAATGCCGAACCTAGTTGAGTTGAGGCGATGGAAATTAATACCAGAATCGTCGGAGGCGGTAAGGCTAAATTTGGCTGAAGCTTGGACATAGATTCTCTTTTACGCGCTCGACCGCTAATCAATAATCTTTCTAATGTTTATTGCCAAGACCCCTATTTGTAAATTTTTGTAACAAAGATACAACAGGTAATCAAATATACAATATGTCTGAAAAAAAGTGTATACAGTATGCACTATTAATCAATTCAGTAAAAATGACTAGGTTTTCATATCATGCTAGTCACAAAAGAAAAACTATTCAAGAGATCTTGGTATTCCATGATGCCAAGCCTCCAACTAGGGGAATCGGCCCAGAGGTGTCAGCTATTAGAACAAGAAAGTAGTTCGTGGTTAGATAACTTAAAAAAATTCAACCACCTGGTTGGGGTCGGCGGGATGCAGCGATCGCTCGTTTTTTAAATTCGGTTTTGGCACTGAGATCTCGGCTAATGTGACTAGCTTTAAGACTCGAACCGAGTAAAGCGATCGCACTTTGGCAAGAAAAAACTAGCAACTAAATTACTAACCGCTAACTAGCAACAAGATGACCAATCAAGAAATAGCTATAGAAACAGAAAATCTGCAAACCGAAGCACCGACCTCAATTGAATCAGATTTAATTTACGGTTTAGAATCTCGTCCGCCGTTTGTAGAATCAATATTTGTGGCATTGCAGCACGTATTTGCCTGTTTTGTCGGGATTATTACTCCTGGCTTAATTATTTGTGGCGCGCTAGAAGTACCTCCCGCCGATACTACTTTTATTCTCAGTATGTCCTTGGTAGTTTCGGGCATTGCCACCTTTATCCAGGCAAAAACATTTGGGCCCGTAGGTTCGGGATTATTGAGCGTTCAGGGAACCAGCTTTGCTTTTCTCGGGCCGATTATTGCTGCGGGTTTAGCCGTGACGGGAGATGGAGGAACTCCTCAAGAGGCTTTGGGTTTAATTTTTGGCTTGTGTTTTTTTGGGGCATTTGTCGAGATTTTTGTCAGTCGTTTTTTGCATTTAGCAAACAAAGTAATTACCCCCTTGGTAACTGGGGTAGTTGTTACCCTTATTGGTTTGACCTTAATCAGAGTGGGGATTACTTCTATCGGTGGTGGCGTGCCAGCCCAGAATAATGAAACCTTTGGTAATCCCGTGTATTTAGGCGTAGCCTTTTTAGTCCTAGCGGTCATTATCGCACTCAATAGTGCTAGTAGTAACTTTCTGCGGATGTCCTCGATTGTAATCGGTTTAATTGTCGGCTATCTAGTTTCTATTCCTCTGGGGTTAGTAGACTTTAGCAATTTAGCTGACTTACCACCCGTTGCTTTTCCCATTCCCTTTCGCTATGGCTTGAACTTTGATTTTGGGGCATTTATTCCCTTTGCTTTTTTATATTTAATTACGGCGATCGAATCTATCGGCGATTTGACTGCCACCTCAGCGATTTCTGGCGAACCCATCGAAGGGCCAAAATACTTTAAACGAATTAAAGGCGGAGTTCTAGGAGATGGTATTAACTCAATGATTGCTGCTTGCTTAAATACTTTTCCCAATACTACCTTTAGTCAAAATAATGGCGTAATTCAGCTTACAGGAGTAGGAAGTCGCTACGTCGGCTATTTTATTTCTGCAATCTTCATTATTCTGGGTTTATTTCCGATTGTGGCAGGAATATTTCAGGCGTTACCCCAACCAGTCTTAGGTGGTGCGACTATTGTCATGTTTGGCACGGTAGCAGTAGCGGGAATTAAAATTCTCTCCTGCGTTAATCTAACCAAGCGTAATTCTATTATCTTGGCATTGTCTCTAGGTTTGGGTTTGGGCGTTACTTTTGTTCCCGAAATTTTAGATAGTATGCCAGAGTTAGTCAAAAGCCTATTTTCCTCTGGTATTTCTACGGGAGGAATTACCGCATTGCTATTAAATATAATTTTGCCAGGACGCGAATAGGAAAATATACTGATTTAAGCTTTTGGTGGGCATTAGTGGGAAAGCATCTCGATTGTTCAAACAATTATTTTTTCTGCCCACCCTACACTGTACGGGCGATTCCCTAAAGGACTCTATCACGGATACCGCGTCCTTTAGGGCTTCGCATATCGCTTCGCTTCGCGCGATGCGCAGCGAGTCCTTTAGGGCGAATCACCCCTACTGATCACTAATAAGGGCGAACGGCCGTTCGCCCCTACTAATAACTATGTACGATCTAAAAGCAATTGTAATTGGCGCGGGAATGGCTGGATTAACTACAGGAATTGCCATGCGCCAGGCGGGATATGAAGTAGAAATCTACGAGAAGACTAGCAAGCTACGTCCTGCGGGGGCGGGGATTTCTCTCTGGTCGAATGGAATTAAAGTTCTCAATAAATTAGGCTTGGGTAAAGAGGTAGCAGCCATCGGCGGGCAGATGAACCGTATGGAATATCTCAATCATCGAGGGGAGATTTTAAATGATATTAACTTAATTCCTTTGATGGAACAGGTAGGACAAAGACCTTATCCTGTATCCCGTACCGACTTGCAGCAAATGATGCTAGAAGCCTTTGGGGAGTCTGATGTACGCATGGGTATGCGCTGCGTTGAAGTTAAGCAGGATGCGGATAGTGCCACGGCTATCTTTGAGGATGGCAGCACCGCTACGGGTGATGTAGTAGTAGGTGCAGACGGCGTACACTCGGTGGTTCGCAGTTACTTAAATGGAGGCAAAATCGAACCCCGCTATGCAGGTTATGTTAACTGGAATGGGTTGGTAGAAGCCAGTCCCGATCTGGCGGAAAACGATGTCTGGGTAATTTATGTTGGGGAAGGAAAACGCGCCTCAATGATGCCAGTAGGCGGAAATCGCTTTTACTTTTTTATGGGTTGTCCCAAACCCAAGGGAACAAAAACTCCGCCAGAAAATATTCGCGCTGAATTAAAAGAAATCTTTGCAGGCTGGGCGCAACCAGTACAAAACCTGATTGAGAAACTCGACCCCGAACAGGTTAACCGCTTGGAAATTGGCGACATCGATCCTCTGCCCAATTTGGTAAAAGGTAGAATTGCTTTGGTAGGTGATTCTGCTCATGCGACCACTCCTACTTTGGGACAGGGAGGCTGTCAGGCAATGGAAGATGCAGAAGTATTGTGTCGCTATTTGGTGACGACTAATATTAGCGTCGAAGATGCCTTAGAACGTTATGAAGCAGAAAGAAAAGAAAGAGTGGCAAAACTAGTCTTAAAAGCTCGCAAACGTACCGATACTATTTATAATAAAGAGCCAGATCTAACTCAGCAATGGTACGAACAACTCAAGCAGGAAGAAGAAAAAGATGTAACCGATGCGATCGCTAAAATTATCTTGGGTGGCCCTTTGCGTTAAGCAACGAGAATCGCTCGTTATGATGAAAGAAGAGAAGGTCTATTAATAAAACAATATGTCAGGTAAATTAACCACTCACGTTTTGGATACAGCCCATGGTTGCCCTGCAAAGGGAATTGCGATCGCGCTTTGGAAGTTAGATTCCCATCTGAAATTGGATTCTAAAACTTTACTAAAAACCACTGAAACCAACGATGATGGGCGTACTAACGAACCAATATTAAAACCCAAGGAGATGGAAAAGGGAGTATACGAGTTAATTTTTACCGTCGGCGATTATTTTGCTCAATACTCCGCTTATTCCGAGCCTCTTTTTTTGGATCTGATTCCAATTCGTTTTGGGATTAATGACATTGAAGCTCACTATCACGTTCCCCTACTGGTTTCTCCCTGGTCTTATAGTACCTATCGCGGAAGCTGAGGAAGAATGAGAAAAAAAATAGAGACATTGTGGTTAATGTCTCCCAATAATAGTAATTATGAAGGAATATAAACAATTTTGAGTTTACAGAGACTCGAAATTATGCAGCGCGACGAGTTAGTAAACCCCAGATAAAGATTAATAACATTGCACCGAGTACTGCAAAGATGATGCTAGGAATAGTTAAAGCTCCTGCCGAGGCTGCTGCTGCCCCCGAACTTCCCAGTAATGCTTGACCAATAAAGCCTCCTACCAATGCACCTAAGATCCCCAAACCGATAGTGGCCAAGATTCCACCGCCTTGATGACCGGGGTAAATTAGTTTTGCTAATGCTCCTGCAATTAATCCTAATGCTAACCAAGCTAAAATGCTCATTTATCTTGCTCCTAAATTTTTGTTTATCAATCTTATTTAGACGTTTTTAAACAGGTAGTAGTAGAGTATTACCTAGATTTATATTGATTAGATATAAATCGCTTAAAGGCTAAAGGTTGCCAAGGGACAGGTAGTAACTTTCTACATATTTATTTAAATTGGCAACGTCTTAATTTACTTAGTTGTTGTAGTTATAATATCTAGTTAAAAACACTGATTCTTCTATCTAAAAGTAGATCTTAGATCTCTATCAAAGTATATAGAGCGATTTAATTGGTTGGGATAATTAGCCAAAAAAACAGCCGTACCACCAGATACGACTGACTACAAATATTAGCTTATGTTTTCACTATTTTTCGGGTCAATTAACCAGAGAGTTAGCCTTGAGAATTAGCCAATAAATTCACTTTGACTACTTTATTTTTTTCCTCGTCTACTTTGGGTAAAGTGAGATGTAAGATACCGTCTTTGTATTCCGCTTTGACTTCGGTATTTTGAATTCTTACAGGTAGAGGAATTACTCTTTTAAAGCTTCCATAGCGAAACTCAGTGCGGGTTTTAGCAGCTTCGGGCAACTTGCGATCGCCAGAGATCGAAATGCTTTTAGCTGTTGCTTCAATATCTAGATCTGCTAGTTGCATTCCAGGTAGTTCGAGCTTCAGAATTAATGCTGATTCTGTTTCAGAAAGTTCGGCAGCAGGAAATTTAGAATAGTTGCCAAATTCGGGATTATTAACAGGAGTTAAAACTTCATTTAACACCCGATTGATTTGACGTTGAACTGAGTCCATTTCTGTCCAGGGATTGTAACGAACGATTGTCATCTTTTATTTCTCCGACGATTCTCTTTTTTCTTTTTTTTCGTTGATAACATCTTAAAAAAAAAAATTAGTGGCTGTAAGTGTGGTTTTTGGCATTTTTTAGTCGCGTTTTCTGCCCGAACCAACTTTTCTAGAAAACCGAACTCAATTACTAACACCAAATTGAAAAAAGAATGCGACACATCCTGTAAGGGTCGTTCGCGACGCAAAGCTAGTCCTTTAGGGCGAACGACTCCTACTCTACTGTTATCTGTTGCAAACATTAATTAAATTGGTATAACTTTAATGAAATTATTAAATAGCCATTTTTCGCTCTACTCAAATTTTTGCTGAAAAAACTCGGTGAAAAGCTTAATTTTGGTATTTAAATGACGATTGAGGGGATAAACTAAACAAAGAGAAATTGCTGGAGGTTGATAATCGGGTAAGACGATCGCCAGCCTTTCATCATTTAATTCCGATCTAATAATAAAACTAGGTAACAGAGTAATTCCCAAACCCCGCACGCAAGCATCTTTGAGTATTTCACCGTTGTTAGAGCAAAGAACTCCTTTAACATTTACTTGATATTCTCTTTCTCTATTTAGTAACAGCCATTGGTTTCCTGCAACTAGATGACCATAATGCAGACAGGAATGCTGAGTGAGTTCTTGGGGATGTTGGGGAATACCATGTTTTTCTAGATAACTAGGTGCAGCACAAAGCACTCTGGAAATAGGCGCGATCGCCTTAGTAACTAAACTGGGAGATTTTTCTGGTTGGGCAATTCTAATCGTCAGATCGTAACCTTCAGCAACAGGATCGATAAAGCGATCGTCTAGGGTAAGTTGTACCTGTAACTCTGGGTATTGAATCATAAATTCGGCGATCGCTTGGCCGAGATATAAAGTACCAAAGGACATCGGTGCATTGATTTTAAGCGTCCCCTTGGGTTTGGTTTGCAATTGGGCGATCGTATTTTCTGCTGCTTCAACTTCCGCCAAAATGTTAATACACCGTTCATAATAAGCTAGTCCTGTTGGTGTGGGGTTGACTTGACGGGTACTGCGCTGGAGTAACTGTACTTTTAATTCATCTTCTAAATTAATTACCAACTTATTGACTGTCGAACGAGATACACCGATCTTTCTGGCTGCTGCTGCAAATCCTCCTGACTCTACTACCTGAGTAAAGGCTCGCATACTGGCAAATTTATCCATCGTAGAAAATATAGAAACAATATGTCTTTAAAATAGCATATTGTCTTTTTATTGGATCTAATTCATAATAAATATATCAAGAGCAATCAGGAGGTAAAACAAAATGATTACTGTACGTCCCAGAAACGAAAGAGGTTCGGCAAACTTTGGTTGGCTCGATAGCAGACATAGCTTTTCCTTCGGTAATTATTACGATCCGCAACACATGGGTTTTGCCAGTCTGCGAGTGATTAACGAAGATAAAGTCACTCCCGCTCAAGGTTTTGGCACTCACGGACACCGAGATATGGAGATTATTTCCTACGTCCTCTCAGGAGAATTAGCTCACAAAGATAGCATGGGTAATGGCTCGATAATTCGTCCTGGGAATGTGCAGCGGATGTCGGCTGGTACGGGAATAAGACACAGTGAGTTTAATGCTTCCAATACCGAACCCGTACATTTCTTGCAAATTTGGATTATGCCAGATGAATTGGGTTTAGAACCTAGCTACGAAGAAAAAAACTTTACTCCTGAAGAGAAACAGGGCAAACTGAGACTAGTAGGTTCGCGGGATGGACGTGATGGCTCGGTAACTATCCATCAAGATGTTAATCTCTATCTCGCTTCTCTTAGTCAAGGCGATCGCCTGACTCATCAGATCTCCGATAATCGGGTTGTGTGGCTACAGGTAACTAAAGGTGCAGTCTTAATTAACGAGCAATTACTCCAGGCTGGAGATGGTGCAGCAGTTACCGATGAGAACCAAATTACCATCGAGTATCGTCCCGATGCAGAAAACAACTCAGACAGCAAAATCATGCTGTTCGATTTGGCAAAATAGACTTGTTTTAGCTGACAATTTTTAACTGTCGATAGGCGATCGCTCGAAGTCTTTCCTGCCTCAGTCTTATCTAGGATATTCTAGTTGTGGAGAGTATGCTGTAGCAAAAGCCCTAAATCGGGACTGGGGAGGATATGATCGAGAATCTTGAGCAAGCAAATCAAATCGATCGTAACTTGATGGCGATCGCTCATCAATTTATATCAGACGGTCAAATTGTCGCTATTAGGCAATATGGGAGTGGAAACATCAATAGTACTTTTTTAGTTACCCCAGATAGTCAACCACCATTTATTTTGCAACGGATTAATACTACGGTATTTTGTCAGCCCAAATTGGTGATGAAAAACATTTGTATATTATCCGCTCATGTAAGCAAAAAACTCAATCGTTTAGATCTACCTGCAAATCGACGATGGTTGTTTCCCCAGGTTTTATTCATTGATGAGGGACAATGCTATTGGATAGCCGAAGACAATTCTTTTTGGCGTGGGTTGAGTTTTATTGATAACTCCCAATCATTTGATACGATTCAAAACATTCAACACGGATGGGAAATTGGTTATGGTTTGGGGATGTTTCATAGTTTAGTTGAAGATCTGCCCGTAGGAAGATTAGCCGATACCTTACCAGGTTTTCACATCACTCCTCAATATCTCCAGCACTATCAACGAGTAATTACTACAGCTAAGATCGAATCAACCCCCGAAATTAATTATTGCCTTAAATTTATTGGCGATCGCCCCAGTCTTCCCTACGTCTTAGAATCGGCAAAAGCTTCAGGAAAACTACACTTAAGAACGATTCACGGCGATCCCAAGATTAATAATATTATGATCGATCGCTCGACAAAACAAGCAGTAGCCATAATCGATCTCGATACCGTCAAACCTGGTTTGATTCATTATGATATCGGAGATTGTTTGCGATCGGGTTGTAACCCCCTAGGAGAAGAAACTGAAGACTGGGAAAGAGTGACTTTTGAACCAGAACTAGCTCGTGCTATTGTACAAGGCTATTTATCGGTGGCTCGCAATTTTCTCACAGATAACGATTATCAGTATATCTATGATTCTATTCGTTTGTTAGCTTTTGAATTAGGACTGAGATTTTTTAGCGATTATTTAGAGGGAAATGTTTATTTTAACGTCAGTCATCCAGAGCATAATTTGCAAAGAGCATTGGTACAATTCCAACTGACTCAAAGCATTGAGAACCAAGCAGCAGCAATCAAAAGCGCGATCGAGCAATTGTCATGAACCAGAGTAATTTTAGTTTGATACCGTTTGACGCTTCGACTGCGCCCAAAATTGAGATTACAGGAAAAATTGCTCGTCAAAACAATCAATTAGATCTTCAATATCAGCTTAGGGGTAATCTGTCAGAGATTATTCTTCCCTCATCAGATCGAGTAGCGACTCGTCAATACGATCTCTGGGAATATACTTGTTTTGAATTTTTTCTTAGACTCCAAGAGACAACTGAATATTGGGAATTTAATCTTTCACCAGCAGGAGATTGGAATGTCTTTCGCTTCTATAATTATCGTCAAGATCTAACTGAAGAAAAGGCTATTCAAACTCTACCTTTTACTGTCTCCCAAACTGCAACATCTTTACAGCTAAATTTAAATCTCAATCTAGACTCCATCATCGGCACAGAACAAGATTTAGATGTTGCCATTACTACTGTGGTAGAAAATAAAGCTAAACAACTTAGCTATTGGGCATTAACTCATCCTGCAACCGCAGCCGATTTTCATCACCAAGATAGTTTTGTTATTAGCCTATAAGGCGTACAATCGACATACGGTCTGAGTTGGGTATCAGAAATATATTCCAATCGTGTTCAATTATCATAAAAAACTTGCATTTGTTACTGTGCCATTAATTTTTAGAAGGCAAAATATTTAGAAAGCGAGCTTATTTTTCTTCACTGATTTCTTGATAACCTGAGTTCGGGTTAAGCGGATTGAGGTAAAAGCCAGTCGAGTCGGAGGCTAGGCTTCTTAGGTTGATGACAGTAAGCGATTAATCCACAGAGAACGTTAACGCAGAAATTGATAGGCGATCGCGCTTCGAGAATGTT
>JASJEI010000025.1 GCA_030064795.1 Pleurocapsa sp. MO_226.B13
ACCACTATCTGTTACCCAGCCATCAGGATCGGCAGCCAATACTTCTGACCAATCTAGAATACGAGCATTATCACCACCAACTTCAGGAGTGGTTTCGTTATTGTTGTTGCTACTATCATCACAATTTGAACCATTAGAACTTTGTCCGTTTAACTCAACATCATTAACCAATTGTTGAAGTTGATTCTTAGCTTCTAAAAACTCAGCTGGAGTTAAACTAGAATTAGCGGCATTGATTCTTCTTCCTATGTAATCACCTCCGCCAGGATTGCTAGGATCGAAACGAGTTACAGTTAATGTAGTACCTGTTGATAAGGTTAAGGGAATATCTGCATTATTACCATGACCATTGTTGCTGTTACAAGATTGACTATTATTGCCGTTCCCATTGCCATTACCTCTGCCATTATTAGCTGTTGCAGGTTGTACAATTAAACCTGCTGTCAAAAAAGCCATAAAGGTAAAAGCAGTAAGATTTTTTAGATTGATAAATTTAAGCATCTGAATTAACTTTCTATGTTCCCAAATAAATAATTTCTGTATTGTTTAATTTGAATAACTTGTCTATTTATTCGACAGTTAGTTCTCAGTGAATCAACAATAACAGCGTCAAACAAGTAGCGTAAATTCCTAAAAATACTGAATTTTCAATATCAAGAAATAAATTTGCTATCAGGTATTTAATAAATTTGATGTAAAGTTCATTACAAAAGATAAAACAAGCAAAAGTCTACGTATTTTTACTAGTATTTAGTAGCGAAATTATCTAGTAAAAAAAGCGATCTAGAGTAATATGATTTCAATTGCGAAAATTATTTGATCGAGTGTTATTAGGTCATTAGTAGGGGCGATTCCCTAAAGGACTCGCTTTATGCGAACGCTGCGCATCGCGGTATCCGTGATAGACGCTTCGCGCGAATCGCCCCTACTCTAGTATGTTTGGGTGTGGAGCTTGAAAAGAACTGAATTTGTTTGAGGGTATAGTTTCTTTTGTTTCTAGTTAAAAACAACTAAAAAAGGCGATCGCCCTAATCGCGATCGCCTGATTATTAATCCTCTGCATTTTCGATAGTTACCCTCACCGAGCGAGGAGAGTTAGCACCAAGCAAATACGCTGCTGCTGTTTTTGGGGAGACAAGTGTCTGAAAAATTCTTTAGTAATGAGATTTCTATTCGAGAAGCTGATTTTAAAAACAACTATTGAGATAAACTAGCCTAATCTTTTGGAGGAATTTAATAAGTATAATTTAGGAAAAACTCAGGCAATGTAATTTCTCAACAAATGGATATATGCGTTAAGATTAAATAGGAAAAATAAAGTAACTCAATTGATAAAAATTGAGCTTAAAATTGAAAGATAATTAATTAAAATAAATGCTTCAGTAAAGGCAGATAAAACTTTCAATTCTTGTTGATAATAGTTAATCTTATGTCGATTAAGCCTCATAAGTTTTTCAACTAAGAAAAAACAAAAGTCCCAAGCAATTACCCAGTTTTGCCCAGATAATCCTACGCGGAAATCACTATGTCGTCTAGATTTTCTTTGGGCTTCAGTAAGACGAGTAATATATTTTTGATGTCCTTGCTCCTTAAAAGATTTTCCTTCTAAACAAGAACGTAGGGTGGGCATTGCCATATATAAAGAAGGCAACAAATAATTTTTATAATGCCCACCGCGATCCGTATTAAATTTAGCGCTCGCTCTTATCTACGGATGTAAAATTTTGCTAACTCAAACTTGGCTCAAAATTGTCAGTTATCCATTGATTAATTGGTTGTTTCAGGTTATAAATAATACTCTTCTCATCTGCTTGCGGTGGTTCAAAAGTTTGGTTCATCTCTTCAATAATCTCTGGTTGAACTTTGTTTCTGGTTTGAGTTCGATTATTAGCTGCGATTCTTTTCTCTATTTCAGCCAAGGAAACATCGAGAAAAATTAGAGTAGTTTGATAATCATACCGTGCTGCTAAATCGCGGAATCTATCTCTCAACCAGCGAAAACAATTAGTATCGTCCAAAATAATATCTTGTTGGAACGGCATAATCTTCTTTAATTGTTCCATTGCTAAATAATGAGTCTTTTCCCATTCTTCGACTGGGATGCCTTCACCACCAAAAAGACCTCTTGCTTCATTAATTTCATCGAGGCTAATGTAAGGTGCATTTAAATATTGAGCGACAGATTTACTGAGAGTTGTCTTACCAGAAAAAGGCATTCCACAGAGTAAATATAGATTTTTCATAACAGCCTTTAAATAAGGAAACGAGGAGAAATTAAAAATAAATACTCTATTTTGTGTCAACAAAAAATTCTATAGTTGTTCTTTCACCCAACTACGAAAAGCATTCATTCCCTTGTTTCTGCCTTCGGTTCGACACTGGGTTAAATATTGGGGAATGACTTCTATTAAAGGAAAATTTGGAAAATTACGACTAGTTTTAGATTCTACGTATTCACCATCGCTAAGTAATAAAATTTGTAATTTGTTTTTTTCATATCGCCATAGTTCGGGTACGCCTAAAGACTGATAAATCTCTGGATGACTGCGATTGGTAATGTCTATTTCTAAGGCTAAATCTGGCGGAGGATCTACTGCAAGATCTAAGCGATTTTTTCCTCTGACTGCGGGTTCATTTTGAATATAAAAACAGCTATCGGGTTCGATTCCCTTGAACATGGATTGATTTTTAAAAGTAGTAGAACCTAGAGGACAAAATTCAATGTCCAATTCTTCCAATAGAACTTTTATAAAGTCGCTGATATATTCTTTATTAACTTCATGTTCTGGCAATGGGGTCATAATTTCTAATCTACCTCGGTTGTAAGCTATTCTAGAACCGCGACTTTCGCCTAAATCTTCTAAAATTGCCTCAAACTCCTCCCAGCTAATGTTTTCCAAGACTACTTTTTGTCCTGGGGGAACGGTAATTCTGGTTACTTCTAATAACATAATTTTTTAAAGCTTAATTGGCGATCGCCTTATCTATCAACCTATTTAAAAACTGCGATCGCCCTGGTGGATTTAGTTTATTTGCGATTCTAATCGAAGCGGGCTAGGAATTGCTATGTCTAGCTTACTTTTTTCGTAAAGCTTTGTTGCTTTGTCTTGAGAAAAAGAGACTAAACTTTAATCGCTTCTATATTGTGTCTATAAGGCTTACTGTATATAGCAATAATTATATGTTCGCGCCCTTTAAAGAATATTTAGAAGAAGAACTTTTTAAACGCTTCGACTTACGCAGTCGTTCTATTCCCGCAGGACTGGAATCAAATATCAGTGCTAGGGGGAAAAATCCTGCCACAATTCAGAGTTGGTGTTATCAATGCCCTCAATTGAGAAAAATCCGCTACTCCTATATAGACGCAGGAGAAACCGCACAAGTTTTTAACAGCGTCGTCTATCCCGCTCATCATTACGATCTTCCCTTACTAGGGATTGATTTTCTCTCTTTTGGTAAGAAGAAAATCTTGATTGTCATGGATTTTCAGCCCCTATTTCGCGATCGCGACTATTTAAATAAGTATATTGAGCCGATGCGAGAGGTTCGGGATAAATACAATGAATTAGCGCAAAATTTGGAAATGAAGTTCTATGATGCTAATCAGTATTTCTCTAAATATTTGCTGTTTGCCAAGCTGGATTCGGAAGCGGTAGTCAGTAGGTTATTTCCTGCCTATCAAGAATACCTTAACCTCTACTGGCAAATGTTAGCTAATGCCAAGCCTCTAACCAAGCCAGAGGAAATTCAACGCATAGTACAAGCTCAAAAGGAATACGACCAGTATAGTGCCGAACGCGACCCCGCTCATGGTCTATTTAGCAGCTATTTCGGTGCAGAATGGTCGGAAAGATTCTTATATGAATTTCTATTTGAAGATGCTTCCCCCTTAGCGGTATCAGCTGCTAAACATTGAACCCTAAATCTTAAATGTTCAATGATTAATTGTTTAATGAAATGAGTTTATACCAACCTTTTTTAGACCACGCGATCGCCACCCTGGAAGCCAAATTAGATCTAGAGCCTTATCCTATCCCTGCTGGTTTTGAGCGGAAAGAAGGAGTCATGGGTAAAGGTAAAAAACAAGAACCCGTGCTTACTACTAGTCACGGTTTTAAGTCTGAAAAGCTCAGACAAATTAGAGCAGCCCATGTCCAAGGGGGAAACTCGCTCCAAGTGCTTAATTTTGTAATCTTTCCCGCTCTCAACTACGATCTCCCTTTCTTTGGTGCAGATTTGGTTACTTTACCTGGGGGACATTTAATTGCGATCGATATGCAGCCACTGTTTAGCCAAGATAAATCCTATCAGGCGAAGTACAGCGAGCCAATTATGCCCATGTTTCACAAGTATCAACAAGATTTGCCTTGGGGCGGAGATTTTCCTCAAGAGGCACAGCAGTATTTTTCTCCAGCTTTTTTGTGGACTCGTCCCTCTGAGACAGAAGTAGTAAAGACCAAAGTTTTTGCTGCTTTTTGTGACTATCTCGATGCTTATCTTGATTTTGTTCGGCAAGCAGAAAAAATTACCGAACCACAGCAATTAGCAGCTATCTTAAAAGCCCAACAAAGTTATGCTAACTATCGAGCCGAAAAAGACCCCGCCAGGGGAATGCTGACTCGCTTATACGGTGAAGAATGGACGGAAGAGTATATTCATGGTTTTCTGTTCGATCTCGATCGCCAGTTAGCTATTGCCAGCTAAGAGCATTTAATCATCAATTGTTGATAAAAGTAACAGTGAATTGCTTTTAGTTACAGAAAAATAAGATAATAAAACACAAGCAGGTTTTTCCTAGAGCCTTGGTGTTGCAAGTTGCTCGAAATTAACGAGTCTAAGCTCAATATTTCTCGAAAAATAAGAAAAATATTTAGTATTAAACTTGATTTAATTTTGAATCAGCAAGTAACAAAATATTAATTTTATTTAAGGCAAAAACTGGCAAATCGGCTCGATGAAAGAAAATTTTTGTCAAGCAAAGTCAGTAAAGCGAGGAAAAATTAACAAGATGTAACAAACAAAGGTTCGATGCCGTTGTATAAAAGTTACCTGAGGGGTAAATGCCAACTGGCAGAGCTAAAAAGCGATCGCCAACCGAGGCATCTCTCTAAGGTTTTTTATTAAGAGTGTAAAGTTTTATTAGGTAGCTGAAAAGAATTTTACTAAGCTCCTAGAGAATAGTAACTTAGCACCTTTGGCAATCAACTACTTTATCTCGCTTCGGCGACGTAGGGTGGCTCAGCTTTCCCAAGCTAGCTTAAACTGGTAGCTTTGGATAGTTTTAAGTTAAGATTCCTTTTTGAAGTTCAACTAAACCAAATTTAAATCGAGTAGGAGATTATTTATAATGTTCGACGCATTTACTAGAGTTGTGTCTCAAGCTGATGCTCGTGGTGAATTTTTGACCACTAGTCAATTAGACGCTCTTAGTGCAATGGTTGCTGCTAGCAACAAACGTATGGATTCGGTTAACCGCATCACAGGTAACGCTTCCGCGATCGTAACTAATGCTGCTCGGGCGTTATTTGCCGAGCAACCCCAGCTAATCGCTCCTGGTGGCAATGCTTACACTAGCCGTCGTAACGCAGCTTGCTTGCGCGATATGGAAATCATCTTGCGCTACATTACTTACGCTATCTTCACTGGTGATGCTAGCGTTCTTGAAGATCGTTGTCTCAATGGATTGCGTGAGACTTATCTAGCTCTTGGTACTCCTGGTGCTTCGGTTGCTGTTGGCGTTCAAAAAATGAAAGACGCTGCTTTAGCAATTGTTAACGATACAAACGGAATCACTCCTGGCGACTGTAGTGCAATTTCTTCTGAGATTGCTGGCTACTTCGACCGTGCAGCAGCAGCAGTAGCTTAATCCGAATCGGATAACTGTTATTTGCATAACCTCAACCAACAAGATTGGTTGTTTAGAAACAATTAGTAAAACAAGAGAAAGATTACAACCATGAAAACTCCTCTAACTGAAGCAGTATCCTCTGCTGATTCCCAGGGTCGTTTCTTGAGCAGCACTGAAATTCAAACTGCTTTTGGCCGCTTTAAGCAAGCTAATGCTTCTTTAGAAGCTGCTAAGGCTTTGACCAATAATTCTCAAAGCCTAATTGATGGTGCAGCTAATGCAGTGTATGCTAAGTTCCCCTACACTACTAGCACTCAAGGACCTCAATACGCTTCCACTCCTACAGGTAAAGCAAAATGTTCTCGCGACATTGGCTATTACCTCAGAATGATCACTTACTGCCTAGTTTCTGGTGGTACTGGCCCTATGGATGAGTATCTAGTAGCTGGTCTTGATGAAATCAACCGCGCTTATGAGCTATCTCCTAGCTGGTACATCGAGGCTCTAAAATATATCAAATCCAACCATGGTTTAAGTGGCGATCCTGCTACCGAAGCAAACAGCTACATAGACTATGCAATCAACGCACTTAGCTAGAATCGTAGTATTTTGACTACAGCCGAACTATATGAGTTTATCTGCATCAAGATACTCAACAGATAAAAGTCGAGACACTTATAATTAAGAAACTCGATCGATAGAGCATTACTCAGAAGAGTATGCGGATGCCAGCACTAAAGCTAGTATTTGTTTACTTTTCTGAGTATTGTCGTATTTAGGGATGAGGAACGAGGAATGAGGAACGAGGAAACCAGTGAAGCAGAGCAGTTGACAGTAGAACAAGCGATCGCCAATCTCCAACAAAAAGAAGATTTAGGGGCGAGATATTATGCTGCTTGGTGGTTGGGTAAGTTTCGGGTGAAACATCCTGAAGCTGTTAGCACCTTGTTGATGGCGTTAGAAGACGAACAAGATCGCGCACCTGACGGGGGATATCCTCTGCGTCGTAATGCTGCTAGAGCTTTGGGTAAATTGGACGATAAAAGAGCGGTAGATCCATTAGCGCGTTGTTTAGAGTTTCCCGATTACTATGTCAGAGAAGCTGCTGCCCAAGCTTTAGAAATGCTAGGCGATCGCCGATGTGTTTCTGCATTAATGGAGCTACTAGAAGGAGGGGTAGAATTTGCCACTAGAGTGCCTGGTAAGCCTCATTTAGTGCAGCCTTACGAAGCGGTAATTGAAGCTTTGGGTACATTGAAAGCAACTAAAGCAATCTCCTTAATCGAGCCATTTACGAAGCATCCCACAGAGAAGGTAAAATATGCTGCTGCTAGGGCAATGTATCAGTTAACTAAAGAAGATCGATATGGCGAGATTTTGGTTGAGGCATTGGAAGGGGACGATCTCCAGTTGCGTCGTTCGGCTTTAATGGATTTGGGTGCGGTGGGGTATATCAAAGCAGGTAAGGCGATCGCGGAAACTTTAGCTGAAAATAGCATGAAGTTAATTGCTCTTAAGGGGTTATTAGAAACTGACTTACAAGCCAAAGATTCAGCAATATCAACCGAAAGTATCAATATAATGAAGCTAATGGATGATCTTCTTTAATCTATTTTCCTCATGGTTATTCACAACCCTAAAATTCTGCCTTGAGAAAATGGCGATAAGCCTACCCTAAAGGGTATATCGAAGTCAATCACGGATACACTTCGCTATGTATCCTTTTAGGGACACCTTCGGCTAACGGCATGGCTTCGCTTACCGCCTTACTCGTTCTGAATTTGAGCGACGCTATCAAGCAATGCCAAGGGTTAAAAAGGCAGAGTTAATTGAAGGAAAAGTATACATGGCATCTCCCGTCAGAATCATTCATGCAGCTACACCAGGAAAGCAGTTTGCCGACAACACCACTATCAGACTAGATCTAGATAATTTATCTTCTTTTGATAAGATCGCAGCCACAACTGGGGTAATTTGCTAAGCTGGTCGATGAAGTATCGTTGCAGCATTATGAAATTAAGTTCTATTTTATTAAAAAATAATTTATTAACTGTTATTCAAATATCTTTAATTAGTTTACTATTAATATCTGTCTCCAAATCGGTATTAGCCAGCGAATGTCCTCATAGCAATTTTATGGTTGTTGATGGCAAATGCGTCAATTTAGATCCACAAATGAAGACTCAGGATAAGCGCAGTAAAAAGATTAATCCTCTTTCTGAATTAGATGAGTTGACGGGTTCTACTATAGCAACTTACGGTTCTTTACTGTCATTGTTGGGTGGAACTGTAGCGGGATATAAGTTTTTAGTTAGGAAATAACAGACTATTTGTTAAACAGAAGCAGCTTATGGTCTTTCAAATAAAACAAATACTAAACAATAAATATCAGCTATAACAGCAATTAGGGTTTAAATAGGAAATAATATGACTACTTTTACAGTTACAAATAGCAACGATTCTACAACTCAATACACTCGCCAAGAGCGATCGCGATAATGTAAATCTGTAGCACTAGCTAAATTTAATAAAATTAATGTTAACAGAAAAGCACACCAGATATGATTTTTAGATGTATATAATTTAGCTAAGGTTATTTCGCGATCGCACTAACAACTAACAACTGACAACTAACAACTTTATTCATAATTCCTAATTATTCCAGTAGGTAAAAAAACGATAGAGTTAATATTACTTACACGACTGCGAACTAGAACTCTGAAGATAAATTAGACGCTATTACGGCTAAATTAGAGCAAGCAGACAACCTTATTGCTGAAGTCTTGGAAAAGCTTAAGACCTGTAGATTTTGAGCTTATAATCAGACTAAATAGTGTAGTCGCGCCTTTTGCAGGTTCGTGGTAAAATGCGATCTGCTTTTTTGCTGTCTTGATTTCAACGATTAATAAATTAGGGTACAAAAGTACCTAGTTTACTTGTCTTCAAGCGATCGCTATACTTGCTTTTGGACGTAAGTTTGATTTACGAACCTACAAGCGATAGCGGGTAGTGAGCGAGAAGGGACTTGAACCCCTGACCTTTTGGTTCGTAGCCAAATGCTCTAATCCACTGAGCTACTCGCCCTCAAAGTTAAGTCTCAGTTAGTTGCTAACTTAACCCAACAGTTTTTAATAATAGCAGAACTTTCGACAACAATGCAAGAAAAAAATAATCATACTTCCCTATCTCATCTTAACGAGCGCGGAGAAGCCCACATGGTAGATGTTTCGAGCAAAAAAACAACTCGTCGTCAAGCGATCGCCACGGGCAAAATTAAAATGTCTGCTACTACTCTAGCTACCATCGAAGCAGGCAATGCTCCCAAAGGAGATGTTTTAGGTACGGCAAAAATTGCAGGAATTATGGCTGCCAAGCAGACGGCAAACCTGATCCCTCTGTGTCATCCTTTGCCCATTCACCAAGTTGAGGTAGAGATTACCCCCGATGAAAATTTACCTGGATATCAAATCAAGGCAACTGTAGTCACTAAAGCCGAAACGGGAGTGGAGATGGAAGCCCTAACAGCAGTTTCTGTAGCTGCTTTAACTTTATATGATATGGCAAAGGTGTTAGAGAAATCTATGCAAATTGAAGGAATTCATTTACTCAGCAAAACTGGCGGGAAATCAGGAGATTATTTTGCTTCAGCAAAAAGCAGCTAACCAGATACAATAGGAGTATCTTTGTTCAAAGTTAATTTTTAGTAAGAATTTATGCCTCCCCGCTGGCCGAGAGAACCAAACCGTAAAACCGATCCAGAATATCGTCGTTTAGAAGATATCATCAACTTTGCCGTTCACGTTGGCGTATTTGCTGCGGTAAACTCTGGCTTATGGTTTGTCCACAATCTCAAATCAGCAGAGTGGCCCTGGCTACTATGGGTAAATGGCATCTGGTTTGGCTTTTTGGCCCTTCACTTTATCTATATCAAAGCGATCGCAGACTATACATCGATAAAAACCTAAAATGGCTACTACACGAGAAATAGAAGCTTTAGCAGCGCAAATTGGCGAAAACGTATATATCGATATTGCTAAATGGCATTTATATCTAAACGATGCTCATTTACATACGGCTGTAGCCGAAAAAGTCTATCCACTTCTGGAAGACAACTCTTTGAGTGAAGACGCAGTTACTTCGATTCTTCAGAATATCCCTGTCAAACTTGGAGGAGGAGCGACAGAGATGTCTCTAGATAAACTAATACCCATGCAGGGCAAAATCGACCTTTTGGATTTACTAGAAGAATATCAAAAGAATATGTAGATTGTATCTACAATATTGTTTTACTTTTGAGTTAAGACAGATGAAGTAAGTAGGGGCGATTCGCGAATCGCCCCTACTAATAACTAAAAAGAAGAAATATATCTTAGTCAAAAATCGAAATAATATTAAATTACCAACAAGATTAAATAAATATGGATTGGCAACTTATTGGCATTAGTTTTATCACGGTGTTTTTAGCCGAAATTGGAGATAAAAGCCAGTTAGCTGCGATCGCTTTGGGCGGTAGTTCCAAAAATCCGCGTGCGGTATTTATTGGTTCGACAGTCGCTTTGATTTTGGCTAGTTTTCTCGGCGTTGTGGCTGGAGGTGCAGTAGCGCAATTTCTACCAGAGAAGTTGTTAAAATCTTTGGCTGCGATCGGTTTTATCACTATGGCATTAAGAATACTATGGGGAGAAAGCGAATCCGACGCTTAATCGTTCCTCTTTGAGTAGGCATTCATAAGCGCACCCTCTTCAGCTAGAGAGCAACTTTTCACCTGTCAAACGACTTGACAAAATAGAAAATATCTCTTCACGGGTCAGTCTAATCGGATTATTACGGTTAGAAGTTTGCTCGACAATTGTCTCTAAATCGCTCGCTTTGACTCCATAATCACTGAATTTAGGAAGAGCTAATCGTTCTGTCCACTCTTCGAGAGTATCAATTAGGAAATCTGCATAGTAATGCTCCGATTTTCCAGTTTCCCTTGAGAGGATTTGACCCACCCGACTCATCTTGGTCAAAGCTGGATTTTGGGGTTCTCTGGCTCTCATAGCTTCTAAGGTCACTTTATTAGCGATCGCCATTAAAGTTCCACAAACCACTCCATGAGGAATGGGAAATAAACCACCTACAGGAGAAGCCAAACCGTGTACGATTCCCAACCCAGCATTAGCCAAACATATTCCCGAACATAAGGAAGCATAAGCCATTCCCTCTCTTACGCTCGGATTATTCGATTCCGATTCACAAGCTGGGAGAAAATATTGTGCAACTTTTTCTATGCCACTGAGAGCGATCGCATCAGTTAATGGTGAAGCGGTAGGAGATAAAAAAGGTTCTAACAGTTGGGTAAAAGCATCCAGACCACAGGCAGCCGTAATGTGTTGGGGGCAAGATGTCAGTAAATTACCATCAATAATTATTCCGTCGGGAATTAAGTTATCGTGACGCAGAGATTTTTTGTAGCCATTTTTGCCGACTTCGCTAATCACGGCATTTTTGGTAACTTCCCCCCCCGTACCAGAAGTAGTCGGAATGGCAAGATAAGGCAATTTAATACCACTGTGAGGAATACCCTTGCCCACTCCTTCCAAATGGTCA
Source organism: Pleurocapsa sp. MO_226.B13 (assembly GCA_030064795.1). The sequence continues at coordinate 11,441 of JASJEI010000025.1, forward strand.
AAAATCGAATTCTGATGGGGTAGCATGGCCGAGAGTGCTTTGCCTAGATCGATAACACTTCCGCCACCAATGCCTACTACAGCTTCAAACTTCTGAGGTCGATATTGTTGGCAAAATCTATCTACATCAGGTGTGGTCGGCTCTCCTGAATAAGAGATTCTGGCAAAACTAATCTGATTCTGCTCTAGAAGAGACTGAATTACTGACCAATTACTAGAATGTTCTAGGGATTTCCCTCCTGTGACTACTAAGATCTTATGGGCATTAATTGACTCGAGCAGATAGGGAAGTTGCTCTATTTTTCCCGTGCCAAAATGAATGGGAGGAACTTTAGCAAAAAAGAACGGAGAAATAGCCATAGCTTTTTAAACGGGTGCAATTACATCATAGGGTATACCTTGGCGAGGTTCGGCCATCCAATCTGCCACTGTTTCTCGCCAAGTTAAATAGTGTTGAGTTTGCTTATGGGCTTTAGCTCCCGCTTCGGTTTTATAAGCTTCATAGAGAATAAATTGGCTTTCATCTTCGGGAGCTTGCAAAATATCGAAACGCATATTCTCTGGCTCTTGAATCGAACCTTGATGATTGAGTTTAGTAGCTTCAATGAAGTTTTGAATGTATTCGGGTTTGACTTTGACGTGAACAATCGTAACAACCATAGAAGAACCTGTTATTGATTTAATCTGACTTAGTAATTTAAATTATCATTATTCCTCGCTCCCTTAGCAAACGAACAGAAAACAAAGCCACACGTTAGGGCAATCTTATACTCACAGTTCAAGCTTTAGTTTTGAGGAGCGGATATCCATAGATGCCTAACTTAAATTCTAGCGATTTGAAGTTGAGCCGCGATCTAAATTTTGTTGGCGAATTCATAAAAATCTCGAAATACTCGAAATAATTGAGTTAGTATAATTTCTAAAATATAGATAGCAGCGAAACTTGAAAGACCGCGATTGTATTAGTTTCTTACAGCAAATCCTACCTCAATTGCACTTGCGCTGGTCTGGATTTCGGCGAGTGCGGAGACAGGTTTGTCGCCGACTAAGGAATCGTTTTCTCAAACTGGGGCTAGAAGATTTTGCCAGCTATAGGAATTATTTACTCGACCATCCTGATGAGTGGTCGGTAGTCGATGCTTGCTGTCGGATTACTATCTCTCGTTTCTATCGAGATGCGATAGTTTTCGAGCAATTATCTCAGGCTCTGCCAACACTAATCAAGTTAGGACAAGATAGAAGAGACAGCAGCATTAGTTGCTGGTGTGCTGGTTGTGCTTCTGGAGAAGAAGTTTATACCCTCAAGCTCATCGAGCATTTCTGTTTGTCTCCTCAACAATTGTTTTTACCTTTACATATTCTGGGAACCGATATGGATGAGTATCTTTTATCGAGAGCTAGGCGTGGCTGTTATCCTCAAGGAACACTCAAAGAACTTCCCCAACCATGGATAGCCCAAGCCTTTGATGTCGATGGGCAATATTGTCTCAAATCTGCCTTTCGAGAGGGAATCGAGTTTGAGCTATCTGACATCCGAAAACAGATGCCAGATGGCTTATTCCACCTCATACTTTGTCGTAATCTCGCCTTTACCTACTTTGAGTCCATTTTGCAGCAGGAAATCAAAAGAGGCATTTTTCATCGGCTAGTACCAGAAGGAATTCTGGTAATTGGGAAAAAAGAATCCTTACCTCTTGATGGTCACAGCCAACTCATCAAGCTGTCTTCTCTGGGAATATACCAAAAGCGCTAATCATACTATCCCGTAACAAATTCTATCAAATATTTTTGTCATTTAATCATGACGCAATCAGGAAAATAAAATTTTATTCAAAAATTTTTTCCTGCCCCAAAATAAAAAATATCTACATAGCAAATTACTATTAAAATATAGTTGTTTGAAGAAACTTAAATTCTCAAGCATTTTAAAGGACGCTCGCTATTATTTAATTTTTTTCGGTGTAACTCTAACGATTACTGCTCTATTATTGATAGAAATCAGGCAAAAACAAATCACTGTCTTGAGTTTTTAAGTAGCTGTAATTGGTTTTTACGTTATTAAATTATTGTGAAAAGATTTATTTGCTTTTAGCATAATAATAGTCCGAGAAAAAACAAAATAACTACCTGGAAATTAGTAATTTATGAACTTAATAAAAATAAAGACAAATGGTTTGATTTTGCTCAATAAATATTGAACATCAACCAAATTCAAACTGATAACGATCCCCTAGAATTTGAATATCATGATGAAAATTCTGAAGGTTCAGACGCTACGCGGTCCAAACTATTGGAGCATTCGACACCAAAAGCTGATAGTTCTGCAACTCGATCTGAGGGAGCTAACCGAAAAACGCTCCGACGAAATTCCTGACTTTTACCAGGGATTAATTGAGGTGTTCCCTAGTTTAACTTCTGACCGTTGGAACAGATTTTTGAAACGGCTACGAGAAGGACTTTTTCTGGAAAAGATTGTCCCTCGGGTGGCTCTAGAACTCCAGTCATTAGCAGGGATGCCAGTCGAATTTAGCTGCACCCAATCTACTTCAACCTCTGGAGTTTACCAAGTAATTTTCGAGTATCTAGACGAGAAGGCCGGTCGCTATGCTGCCAGAGCGTCAGTGCGTCTTTGCCAAAATTTGGTGGATAGGGGTTACTATCCCGATTCCGAACTAGAAAAAGATCTGCGAGACTTGAGAGAACTGCGGGTAGAAGGGGCACTTGGACCTAGTACCGAAGCAATTGTCAAAGAAGCAGAGGTGCGGGGAATACCTTGGATGCAGTTGAACACTCGCGCTATGACTCAGTTGGGCTATGGAGTCAACCAGAAGCGCATCCAAGCAACACAAAGCGATCGCACTAGTATTTTAGGAATTGAGTTGGCGTGCGACAAAGAGGCGACCAAAGAGATTCTCCAAAAGCATGGAATTCCAGTACCTCGCGGTGTAACGATCCGGTACTTTGACGAATTGAAAGCAGCAATTGAACGGGTGGGTGACTTTCCTATAGTAATTAAACCCTTAGATTGCAACCACGGACGTGGAGCCACGATTGATATCAATAGCTGGCGAGAAGCAGAAGCAGCTTTTGATACAGCTATTGCTCTATCCAAACTGGGAGAGGTGATTGTTGAGCGATATCATCTCGGTCGGGATCACCGAGTGCTGGTGGTCAATGGCAAAGTCGTGGCAGTTGCAGAAAGAATTCCCGCTCATGTAGTAGGAGATGGTCGTTCGACAATTGAAGAACTAATCGAGTCAACCAATCGAGACCCGCGACGGGGCAAAGGACATGACAATGTTATGACTCGCATCGATCTCGATCGCCGTAGTTTTGAGCTATTGCGCAAACAAAGATGTACTCTCGGCACAGTTCTGCGAGAAGGAGAAATCTGCTACTTGCGCGAGACAGCCAACCTCAGTACTGGTGGAATGGCGGTCGATCGCACGGACGAGATTCATCCAGATAATATCTGGTTAGCCAAACGGGCAGCCCAGATTGTCGGGTTGGATATTGCGGGGATCGACATTGTTACTCCCGATATTTCCCGTCCTCTGCGAGAGGTTAACGGTGTAGTCATTGAAGTGAATGCAGCACCTGGATTTCGGATGCACGTTTGCCCCAGCCAGGGTAAGTCTCGTAATGTAGCTGCTCCCGTCCTCGATATGCTCTTTCCACCTGGTAGCAATCCTCGCATTCCAATTATTGCCGTCACTGGAACCAACGGCAAAACCACAACCACCCGTCTGATCGCTCATATCTTGAAGCAAACTCAACGCACCGTAGGCTACACCACCACAGATGGAACCTATGTTGATGACTATCTAATAGAGACAGGAGATAATACTGGACCCCAGAGTGCTGGATTAATCTTACAAGACCCATCTGTAGAGGTCGCCGTCCTAGAAACAGCGCGAGGTGGGATTCTGCGTTCTGGCTTGGGTTTTGATGCCTGTGATGTAGGCATCGTGCTTAATGTGACTGGGGATCACTTGGGAATTGACGGCATTGACACCATTGAAGACATGGCTGCTCTCAAAAGTGTAGTTGCAGAGGCGACACTGCCTCATGGCTATGCAGTACTCAACGCCGACGATCCCTTGGTTGCTGCGATGGGGCAGCGAACTAAAGCCCGAGTGGCTTACTTCTCGATGAATCCCCATAATGAAGTGGTGCAGACTCATATCCGCCAGGGTGGTTTAGCAGCAGTTTATGAAACTGGCTATCTATCAATTCTAGAAGCAAATAAGACCCTCCGAATAGAGCCAGCGATCGATGTACCTTTGACCTTAGGAGGATTGGCTCCCTTTATGATTGCCAATGCCCTAGCAGCTATTTTGGCAGCATTTACTCAAGGAGTTGCCCTCGAAGATCTTCGTAAAGCTCTAACTACTTTTCGAGCCTCTGTTAGTCAGACACCAGGGCGCATGAATCTATTTAATCTCGGCAGATACCATGCTTTAGTAGATTACGCCCACAATCCTGCTAGCTATGAGGCACTAGGTAGTTTTGTCCGTAATTGGTCGGGAGAACGCATCGGCGTGATTGGAGCCCCAGGCGATCGCCGTGACGAAGATTTTATTGCCCTAGGTCGGCTTTCCGTCCAAATGTTCGATCGCATCGTAGTCAAAGAAGATGACGATTCTCGCGGTCGTCGTCGGGGAGAAGTTGCCAACTTAATTTGTGAAGGCATTGAGCGAGAAAAGCCCGATTGTCGTTATGAATCGATCCTCAATGAAACTAAAGCGATTGAGATTGCCTTGGAGGAGGCTGCCCAAGGCAGTTTAGTGGTGATTCTGCCAGAAAAGGTCGAGCGCACCCTTGATTTGATTGCGACTCGCCATCCGCAAACAGAGTCAGGCTAGGCTGAAAAGATTGCTAATAATGGCAAGGTTATCGACTCGGGTAATTAAAAAAAGCATGAGGTTCAGTTCATCCTTTAGGGAAAACCAAATTTAACTAGAGTCTAGCTGAAGTCTGATTCATGGCATCCTTTCCTTTTACAGCGAATTTCAGATGAATAGACTCAATTTTTACTCACTACTCGCTACTTCATTAGAGTTAGCATGGTCTAGCGATCGCGAAAACTGCTGTAAGAACGCCCGAATTTAAACTGAATTTACTTTTTAATAACTAGTAGAAATTATGTCTTCGATCGAAAGAAAAAGTCCTCAAAAACTTTCTGATGCAGATTTAACACCAAGAGGCAGAGTACACAAGAGTCCTGCTACCTGGAGAGATCAAATTTTCGACGTTGTTCAAACCAGGGTTACACTTTGGGAAAAAATTACCTAATTTAAGAGAACATATGTTCTAAGCTATAGCTCAACAGCAGAGAGATGAGTGATACTAATAAATCACGGAAAAATTAGGCAAATCTAGCAGTAAACTGAGTGAATCCATCTAATTGTGTAGCTTCTAGTCTTCAACCCCATCATCGTCAAGAATTAGCGCTCAATGTTCTGTCGAAACAAGAACCAATCAGCCAGATAGCCAAGCAAGAGCAAGTAAGTCGCAAATTTCTCTACCAACAAAAAGCGATTGCCCAACAAGCCTTGAATCAAGCTTTTGAAAAGTCAGAGCGGGAGAATGAAGTCTTGTATTACCTTCCAGTAACTCAGCAATGGATATTTCAGTTAATAAGAGCGTTGATTCTGATTTGTCATTGCTCTTACAGAGGAGTCAAGGAGCTCCGCGCGAGATTTATTTGATTATTCCCTGAGTATTGGCACCATCCACAACAGGGTAATCGAAGCGACCGAAAAAGCAAGAACCATCAATCAAGCTCAAGATTTATCCTCAATTGAGGTGGCTTTACTTGATGAACTGTTCCAGGGACCTCGACCTGTATTGACAGGAGTGGATGCTGATTCTACCTACTGTTTTCTTCTGGAGGCTGTCGAACACCGAGATGAAGATACCTGGGGCTGGTATTTACTCGAAGCGTCCGCACAAGGATTGAATCCTGACTACACCATAGCTGACGCAGGGTTACAATAATCTAGGACATTCATGGACAGTCTTATATTTAAGTTGTCTGTACAATGCCTGCGGATTATCTTTTCCGAGACTGTCCATGAATGTCTAGGATTTCTCTCGGGAAAAGGAATTAGAGCGGGACAAAAAGCTGCTTGGGAAAATATCCCCTGCCATGGGGATGTGTGGCATATTTTTGACCAATGTACTACTTTATGCAGTAATTTAGCTAAAAAAGCTCAGGGAGCGACTACTCAAAGGTCAAAGCTAGAACCGAAAATGGAGTCAGCTAAATTAAAGGGTAAAGGAAACAAATTATCAGCGCTTGTTAACTCAAGCGAGTCAAAATGAAGCAAGACTCCTAGAATTAGCCACTGACATCCAAATATTGCTCTATTGGCTCAGAATTGATATTTTATCCTTGGCTGGGCCAGAGTGGTCTGAAAGACTGGAATTGATCGATTTTATTATTAAAGAACTCGAACTCAGAGAAGACCAGGCTCACAAAGGGATTAAAGCCTTAAGAGTGGCTTTATCGAATCAAAAATCGGATTTATTAGCCTTTGCTCAAATTCTTGACCAAAAACTAGCCTCTATTGCCCACAAGTTTCAGATTTCTCTAGAGCAGGTGCGTTCCGTTTGTTTATTAATGAAGAAGTCCCTTTCTACGAATGTCTATTGGCAGAAATGGAATCAGCTTTACAAGCAACTTTCCGATAAATTTCTCCCTGTGAAAGAAGCGATAGAAGAGGCAATGAAATCGACTCAAGCGAGCCAGTTCTTTGGTTGAAAACCTCAATTCTCGCCTCAGAAACTATTTTTTCTTGAGAAAGCACCTGAATTCTGATTATCTTGACCTTCTCAGGTTTTTCCTGAATCATCGCACTTTTAGGTCAAGCCGAGTGACTGAACGAGTCGGGAAAAGTCCTACAGAATTGATGACAGGTGAAAAGCATCCACATTGGCTAGAAATGTTAGGATTCGAGCTTTTTCAACGTGCCTGAAAACTAGGTTTCTCTAATAATACTTTTGTTCTCTAAGCTAAGTCAAAACTTGGCTTGATTTGCGCTGCCTTTGTTACCCTAAATACTCCGTTTTTGAACATCGCCTCAGTATTTAAGAGAGACATCTTTCTTACAGAGAGATTTTACTCTACCCCCAAAAGAAGAGCTAGTGGCTTGGTCTCGAATTCTCTTCGATTTAGAGGTTCTTATAGCTATCAATACTCACGCTCTTGAGGGAAGGGGTGCGGATGTAGCCGTAGATAGCTCTTTAAGTCCAGTGGGAGAAAAAATGACATTTCTCTACAAGAGCGATTGGACTGATAATGAATTACGTCATCCACAGACTAATCAAACTGTTCCAATTGTCAATAATCGCGGTCGTGCTACTTTGAGACTAGATTTGCCTCCCGCTGGAATGGCTATTCTCACAAAATTGTAAACTTCAAATCTTCAAGTCAACTTTATTTCTCCACCAAAAGAAATAAGATGAACCAACATAAAACATTGAAACACTCAACGTAAAGTAGGAGATGCAGTAGGTTTACATAATTGATTAGAAATAGTTCCTCGTTGTTTCTCGCTCCTTGTTCTTTAATTATTCGGTTGTTGACTCCTTGCCTCTATTTCTTCTAAAGTTTTGAGCAAAATGCGTTTTGCCTGTAATTGCCAACCCCACTTTTGGATATTAAAGGCGATGGGAATACCAATAGCGGGAGCCAGAAAATCTATTGGTTGGCGTAAAGAAATGCCAAAAAGCAAACCCAATCCTGCAATTCCCCAAAAAGGTAACGCTACAGTTTGACGTTGTTCTTCGATTAATTTAGCCAAAAAACCTGAAGGCATTTCCTCTAACAAAGCAGCTTTTACCTCTTTTTGCTCTGCTGGAGTTACGGAGATGCCAATTTTGCGCCTTAGTCTTTCTATTTTCCGAGCATCTGTACTATATTGGGTTAGCTCGTCTTCAGCCATTAAGATTAAACGTTCTAGTTGACTCATATTAATGTCTGTTTTCTGATATAATTTTCAGGTCGATTTAGGTAATTATAATTGCTTGCCTGTGGTTATTTCCGAATTTTATGACTACTGAAGAAAACAAAAATATTCAAACAACACTGAATTTAACTACCGCAAATACTTCTATTGATACTCAAGAAGCCACAGGGATTAATGTTAGAAAACCAAGATGGCTCTGGTTAGGAATATTCGTCATCTTAATTGGAGGAACAGTAATTTGGCGATCGCCTTCTAGTTTCCCAGAATCGACAGAAGAAGTAACAGATAACATCGAACAAGCAAGATTAACAGTCAAAACTGTCACCACTAATTTAGAACCGATTCAAGCCTGGAGTTATGGTGATGGTTATGTGAGTGCGATCGTTAAAAAACATCTTACTTTTCAAGCAGAAGGAACAATTGACTATCTCAAAAAAATAGATGGCAGGGATTTAAGAGAGGGAGATAGAGTTAGTAAAGGAGAATTACTAGCTAGAGTAGATCGTCGTAAATACGATGCCGATATTACCGTAGCAGCAGCAGGACAAATTGAAGCCAAAAACCAAGTGCTTAATGCAGTTGCTAGCCTCAGACAAGCAGAAGAATCTTTAGCACAAGCCGAAGCAGATTTACAAAAAGCTAAGACAGATGAAGCCTTTGCCCAAGCAGACTTAAAAAGATATCAAGCACTAGCAGCAGCAGGAGCAGTAGAACAGCGACAAGTAGACGTAAAAGAAACTGAGTATAAAAATGCCCAAGCTGCGGTCAGAGCTACAGAAGCGGGGATACGTTCGGTTAAAGCTCAAGTAGTTGCTGCCCAAACTGAAGTAGAAACCGCTCAAGCAGGAGTTAATTCTGCTAATGCAAAACTAGATCAAAGCAATGTCGATAGTGAAGATACAGAGCTAATTGCCCCTTTTGATGGTATAGTTGCTCGTCTTAACATCCGTGAAGGTGAATATTGGTCGCCTCAGATAGTTAATGTAACTGGGGACTATCAAGGTATTGTGGAAAGATTGCCCATTATTATTATCGATCCCAATCGGTTTGAGGTTAACGTAGAGCTTCCCGCTTTTCAAGGAGGAGAAATTAAACCAGGACAAAGAGCGTTTATAATTCTCGATCGCGATCGCTCAAAAGCAAATTCAGGACGCATCACTGGTCAAGATTTAATGAAATTAGCTAGTGCGAAAGGAACTGTATTTTCCGTCAGTCCCTCGGTTTCTCCTGGAGAGAGATCGGTTCGAGTTACCATCCGTATTGATGAAGGAGTAACAAACCTTCAAGATGGAGAACAGGTATCTGCCTGGATCGCTACAGAAGAGAAAGATCGAGCATTAGTTGCACCTTTTAATACCTTTATTTTCCGCGATCGTCAGCCTAATGTTTTTGTAGTAAATGAAGATGAAGGAATTGTAGAACAAAGAGTGATTAAACAAGGTATAGAAGGATTAGCTAAACGAGAAATCATAGAAGGAGTTCAGCCAGGAGAAAAGTTAGTTACAGAAGGGAAAAATCGTCTAGTTAATGGCGCACCTGTAGAAATTATTCCTTAACGGCTACAAGGTGATGAAACCTATTTTCAAGTCAAAAGTATCACCCCATAATAAGTACACTCAACTACTAATTGCTTTAATTGCTAATTTTGTACTTGCCCCTTTTCTGAGAGGTAATATTGGCGAGCTAGCTCTTTCCTTTATCTCTCTCTATGCCATTATCATTATTGTCAGAACTTTCTCGCTTAAAGCTAAATTTTTCAGGCTTTATAGCAGTATTGCCTTACTAACATTCTTCCTAGAAATTGTGGGTCGGATGGAATTGTATGGCTCTTGGAGATTAGCTTTTTTACTTTTGATTCAATTAGTTTATGTTTTTTATTTGGGAGGAGCAGCATATCTAATTTTGCACGATATTTTATTATCCCAAGAAATAACAATTGATACTATTCGTGGTGCTATTTGTGTTTATTTATTAATTGGTTTTGTTTGGGCATTACTTTATGGCATTACTGCTAGCTTAGATAGCAATGCTTTTTCTCAACCAATTATCGAAATCGAATCTTATGGTAGAGCAGTTTATTTTAGTTTTACCACTTTAACTACTCTTGGTTATGGAGATATTATTCCTGTTAGTCCTTGGGCTAAAATGCTAACTAATCTAGAAGCTATTATCGGACAGTTATATCCTGCGATTTTAATTGCGATCTTAGTTGGTGGTTATATCTCTCAGAGAAGTAAGTAGCTTTGGAATTGCGTAGCGAAGCCATGCCGTTAGCCGAAGGTGTATCCTTTAGGATAGGCTTATCGCCACATAAATCTGCCGATGTTATAATGTCTCAAGCTCTTGAGATAACATCCGTTCTATAACGGACAAAGATTCTTTTTCTGTTCTTATTGCAGGTATATAATTAAATTTAATTTTACTAGCGATAAAATCGGCTATTTTATTTGATTTATTATTTAGAGTTTTAGCTCGCTTTCCACTTTTAGGTATTTTAAAACTAGCTTGATTATCAATTCCTATTTTTATTTCTAAAGGTAAAGTACCATTAAGGGTAGATTTTATTCGATCTTTAAAATCTTTTATTTCGCAATCATTTAATTCAAATTCCAGTCTGAATATTGATTGTTTTACACCCTTCCTAGTTTGTAATGTCATTGGAAAATCTCTTTCCCAATAATAATATTTTTCATTTTTTTGTCTTCCAAATCTTGATGTGATTGATCCTCTTTCTGGATTGGCGTGAGTTTTTCAAGCTGTCATGGCAACAGATAATGCTTTTAAAATATTAGACTTTCCTTCATTATTTTTACCAATTAGAATTGTACTATTGGCAATTGCAATTCTATGAGCCTTGGTAATACTTCTAAAGTTAGTTCAGAGAAATTTATTAACTTCAAGTGTATAGATTCAATGCAGAATCGAAATTACAATAATTCAGTAATTAATCAGTACAAATCAAAGTGGCTCAGATCGGCATGGTGAAAGAAGGTAATCCTGATATTAATATTGCGATCGCCATAAATCTCTAACATATTAAGCGATCGCTTTAACTTTTAACTGAGGAAGTCACTTGATGATACGCCCTATCCAAGTTGTAATTGTTTTATAGACAAACTCGAACCCTCGCTTTCTGCTTCTTGTTCCATAGCAGCTATATAAGTATCTACAACATGATTGAGTAGTACATCCCCAAACTGAGCCAAGAAAGACCACTCTTGACCAATATGAACGTAGGACTTCCCAATGGTTACTGGTGGTACTAATGGTACTGTATCGCCTAGATTAACGATACGATACGAATTGGGAATAAGTTGGCTGTGAAATTTCGCCAGAGTGGGAGAGCAAACCCTTGGTCCCGCATAGGTATAAAGCTGAATTTGGTCTTTTAGTTGGGGGACTTTTTGAGCAATTTCTAATGCTGCCAATGTTGCCACTGCTGCCCCTAAACTATGTCCTGTAATATAAAAGGGGATTGTCGGATCTAGCTGTTGAACTGCATCAGAAATGGCTGGACTGAGATCGTTGGTTAGCTGAAAAAAACCTTCGTGGACTGCTCCCCGTACTTCCCCCGTAGGGTTTATATATTGTTTTTGATTGGCGTTGAGATTCTTGAGCCATTCGGCTTGGGTTTGAGTACCCCGAAACACCAAGACATTATTTTCGTTTGATGCCAGCAAGATGCCAGAATAGACTCGAATGCGATTTCGTTTGCTTAAAATCGTTCTGACTCGATCTTGCAGTCTGAACTCGACTTCTTGAATAGTTTCATCAACCCTGGTGATATTGTTAACCGTACTGGAGGGAATAGGCGCATTGCGATCTGGAAACAAGTTCTCGATGATTTCTTCTTCAATAGTAAAGTTAGTTAACTGGGTATAGCCTTTGAGATCTTCGCTGTAGGCGGGTAAAACCTCAATATTGCCATCATAATTGGAATTTGAACGAGCGGTTTTATATTGTTGAACGCCTAATTTACAAAATTGAATCAGTCGTTTGGAAATCTCCCGATTGTAGGGTTGAGTTGGTGGGGTTATATTATCTGAAGCGAGTATAGTTTTGCGCTTGGCAATTTCTTTTTCCCAGTTAACTTCAGAAGCATAAGCAGCATCTACGATATTAATATCTTCTGCCAAGTCCCGATCCGTAAGACCAGCTTGCTTGTTAACTCCCCTAACTCGTAAATATTCTAAAATCAACCGACCCGTAACGCCGATACCTAAGAGGGCAAAGCCAAGTTGACGACGAGGAAACTTCACGATCCGATTATCTTGTTTCAAGTTCATTGGTGCTTTGAGTCTGATGAAGATCGAGTAAACGTTGTAGCGTTGCTGGATCGGCTTTGAGGGAATTCAAGTAAAATTGATTGGCGACTTTGCCCATTACAAAAGTCAATGAACCATGACCGATAGTTCCGTTGAGGACGATAATAAAAGGAATAAATAGACCGATAATAGTAAAGATAAATCGCACGATCAAAGCAGTAGCCAAGGCAAATAAAAACAGTAAGAAAAGAATGGCGATCGCCCATAATCTTTTTTTCTCAGGACGACCCCAACAAGTCCCAATATCGAGAACCATCTTCAGATCGATCAGAGCTAGAACAGGCAGACTAAATCGATCCAGATATAGATAGTTGGAGGCAAAAGCTCCCAGAATAGCAGCCCACAAAGTATAGTTAAAGATGAGATCGCGAACTTCTCGATTGATCTCTAAAATCAGTTCGCAACCTGGCAAAATAGTCTCAATTGATTTCGCCGTATCTGAAGCAGGGGCATCCTGTTGACTCATGGTAAATTGTTCGCAAGAAATCTTGATGCTATGGGAATACGAAAATAATTGTAGTATTGCCATAGCTATTAGCTAGAAACCATATACGAAAGCTTAATATTTAAACTTGCTTCGCTCAAATAAACTATAAGTTGTAAGCTACAAGCTGCTAAAGTATCTTTGACTAAGGGTATTGATGAATCTATCTGAGGAACATCGACGTTTTTTGCTAGTGGATAATTGTGCTATTCCTACAGCAATCAATCTAGTAGTCAATGGTCTGATTGCTTGGTTAATGAATCGTTCGGTTGCAACTGTACCGATTTGGGGAGGATCTAGCGTTACTCTCGACTTACTTGCCACATCGTTTTTATTACCTTTTATCGTCTGTGCGATCGTAAGTTCGACCGTCAAAGGAAAAGTGCGCTCGGGTAAATTGTCTCCTATTCCGCCAAATCTGTTTCCTATCTCACATTGGTATAAGCGTTCTCTTTGGTTAAGAGCCATATTTCTCGGTATAGCGGGGGTTCTTTTTGCTGGTATACCCATTGTCTGGAGTCTTAGTATCGGTCAGGCTCAACCTTTTCCGATGATGTCTTTTGTTGTATTTAAAGCATTTTGGGCAGCAGCGATCGCATCTTTAATTACGCCCATTGTCGGCTGGTGGGCTTTGGCTAATGCTTCTGGCAAACTACATTAGCAATTTAATAAATCTGTATTATGGCTTCACCTAAAAAAGATTCTTTTCTTCAACGAGAACATAATTCACTGAATAATTTGCGAGCCAGTGGTAGAGAACCCAATATTTCTGAAGAAGATTTAGCAAGTGGATTATTCCAAGGAGTTTTCAATCAAAACTTCTCAATATTATTGGCTTTAGCTACAGCGATTGCTACCTTTGGTTTGCTTTCTAATAGTACCGCAACCATTATTGGCGCGATGATTGTTGCACCACTAATGATTCCAATTATTAGCCTCACCTATGCCCTATTAATTCTCAATCCTCGTTTGATCGGCTATTCTCTGGCAAAAATAATTCTTGGTATTGTATTGACTGTATCAATTGCATTTTTTACCACCAAAATTGTTGGTTTCAAAGTTCCTGGTTCCGAAATCTTATCGCGAACCGAACCCACTTTATTAGATTTAGGAGTGGCGATCGCTGCTGGTGTAGCAGGAGCTTATTCTAAAATTCGCCGTAGCGTTGCCGATGCTATTCCTGGGGTAGCAATCTCAGTAGCTTTAGTCCCTCCCTTATGCGTTACAGGGATTGGTTTAGCAACAAATAATTATCAGCTTTCATCAGGCTCTTTTGTACTTTTTCTGACGAATCTAGTGGGCATTATTACCAGCGCAGAGCTTGTTTTTCTGTTTCAATCCTATGGCAGTTGGAAAAAAGGTATTTGGGGATTACTGATTTTAGCATTGAGTATAATTCCCATTAGCGTCCCATTGGGTTTTTCATTCCAAAAAATGATTGCCGACAATCAGATTAATCATGCTCTCTTGAAATACAATCGCCTTTATGATAATCGCGTACAGTCGAAGATTACTGCGGTAGAAGTTGATATCAAAAAACCTGGTGAACTTTCGGTTTTGGTGGATGTAATTCGAGAGCCTGATGGAATTTTGGAGAGTAACGAAGAAGATGTTAAGCAAGGACTAGAAGTTGTACGTCAGTTTCTCTCTCAGGAAGTTGGTAAACCAGTTCATTTAAGGGTTAGAGTTTTCCCTGTCGAAATTCTCGACTATGAAGTTTCTCCTCCTACTTCTAAAAATAATTGATATTTAAAATTAATGGCGATCGTCAGTATTCTGTATTCGCGATCGAATTCTTTGGAATACTATTAAGATAAATAGTTTCAGCCTGGAATTTTAGACCGCAGAAATCCACCCGCCCAACGTATCTCTATTGAGGAATTACGTGCCATTCACCAAACTACTAAGGATGTTATGGGTGATGTTGTTCCAGAAATGGAATGGCGATCTAACACATAAAGATTATTGATTTTTCTTTTCACTCCACTCAATTACCGATCGCTCTCAATCTGGCAAGAGTCATCGCTATTTAAAGGATTACAGCGAATCAGGCTATCGCCTGGAAACAAAACCTTAAAGTCTGAAAAATATTCATTAGGATTGGGATAGTCAGTACTAATATATTGCGCCCCGCTTTTAATTGCTTTATCTCGCAATTCCGTACTGCCTACCCTTGATTGCAGAGTATCCGCATCGGCGCGAGTCCGCACGATATAACCCTGCTTGACTAAATCGGGGATATCTTTTCTTGGCTGATTGGTATTGATGAAAACAGCCTCATTTTCTCCTGGCTCTTTTGCTGTAGTAAATAGAGTTGCGCCTCGCAAGCCTGGATATTTTTCTAGATAGAGATCGTTACGGTTATCCATCAGAAAGATAATTTTGCCTCGCGCCTGGGAAATACTTATCCAACCCTCAGATTGAATGGCTTGTTTGAGAGTGGCATAATTCCCCCGCAGATCGTCGGGAGTAATTAAGCGATCGCTACTGAAAACGGCATTAATTTCGCGATCGATTTCACTGATATTTTGGGAGTCAAATTTAATTGGTTTGGTAAAATCTAGAGGCTCTTGACCTGGAAATAAGATTCTGGGATATGCTTTATCCTTGGCTTCAATTAGCACCACAATAGGAAGATGCTGGGGGTTATTATCCGACCAAGTTTTCATCTCCTGCAAGCATTTAGTAAAAGTCAGACATACGCTGCGATAGTCGAGATCCTGCATATGAATAATCTTTAATCCTGGCTGTTTCATCTCATCATTGATGTCGAAATCAGGATCGGCAGGTAAACCATTTCTTTCGACAACTAAATCGCCAAAAGGCTCGGCATATAAACCCCCTTCAGGATCTAAAAACATATCTAGTTCGATTTGCCGAACACCCATATCAAATTGCTCTGGCAAAGGTGAATGAGAATATTCAAAAGTCCCCAATAATACTCTTACTAGCCAGTTACCTTCTAATAATGCCTTGGTCAGATTAGGTGCTGGTTTAAGATGGTAGGAGTTATGAGTACCAATGGATTGTAATTGATTGAGTCGTAAGTCTGGGGAATTTAACTTAACCTCAGCATTAATGGTTTTAGAGCATAAACCAGCAATAGCTAATACAGTGCCTACCGCGCAACTCCAGATAACTTTTTTCATATTTAAATTTTATGGTTCGATAAGTAATTTTGCTGCCTTAATCAATTCACTAGCATCCAATAAAGCGGTAGCTGCAAATTGGTTGGCTCTAATAGCTAAAGCTAATTCTAGTTCATCGCGATCGGATTTCCACTGGATAACTCTGGCTTGTATTCCCACTTGTTCGAGGATTTCCAGGGTAATTGGTCTGGCAATTAAGACTTTATGTTCGGGTTCGATTTCTTCGCCATTGATAAATACTTTCTGGTCGATCAACTCAAAACTTTTGCCGTCTATAACTTCGATGCCCAATTCTAAATCTACATCCAGTTCTTCGTTTTTCTTGCCATACTCCCCTTGAATATCAGGAATTTTCATTCTCACAGCGACGCGATTGCGATCGATGAGATCGAGTTGGAAACTAGAGATCGTAAAATCAGTATCGCTTTCGGAGACTCTATTTAGCACATCTTCTAGTCGCTGAGATAGCCCAGGATTAATCGTTTCAGATTGCAGAATATTATCCAATTGCTCTTGAGTTAAAATCATCCTAGTTGCCATGTGTACGGGATGTTCCACCAACTCCCGCAGTCTCAGGGTGGGGACTCCATCAATTTCTGTTACTAAGTCTTCATTGAGCCATTCTTTTAGTTTGATATCAATCCCATCAATGTCTAATTCCAATACCTTAAATGCGATCGCCTGACTAAATTCCAGATCGCGGGTAGCAACCCTGACACGCTGCACCTTTCCCCCCAAAGCATTATGATTGGGGGCATTATCAATCCTGACAGCAACCGTGTCTACAGAATTTACCTGAGACTCGATCCTGTTTTTGAGTATCTTATCTCCCACTACATTGACCGAAGTTGCGATCGCCAGTATCCCCGATAAAATATAAACTAATATTTCCATCTCACTATCCCCTCAACCTTTGCTCTGTCCTTAGAAGAATAACCACTCTAAATTGACTCCCACCCGACTATCCCCATCCTCAATTGAATTTTGTCTTTCTATATCTCCAGACAAGCGTAAATGAGAAGTTAGGGCATAACCAAGAGCAAAAGAAGTAATTCCCACTTCTTCGCTACCCCCTGGACTAATAAAGCTTTGAGATACAGAAATATCCCCTCCACCAGTGCGGGAAAAGGACAGCATCATTCTTACCCCAACATGAACTCCATCGGTAGAAAAATCATTGCTTTGAACGTAGCGATAGCCAACCATCGGTGCAAAATTAAGATAGCTACCAAGGGGTAAAACAAAATAATGTAAGTCTGCACCAACCGCATTGCGATCGCCATTAAATGCTGTCTGGTAGTCTGCACTTAAGGTAAAACCAGTACGCTTAATGAAAATATCTTCAACGCTAATATTCAAGCCACTAGCATCATCGGTAGAAGGAAAAATTGTAAAACCCAATCGAAAACGAGTTACAAAAGCAGGATCGTGGCGGATTTCTTCTAGGACGTTGGGTACTTCTTCTAGCCACTCTTGTAAAACAGGACTTTCTTGAATTACTTCTGGCGGAAGATCTATTGGATTATTCTCTTTTGTATCTGTCGCCTCTTGAGCATTAACAGAAGAAATCAAAAGACCTGGAAACAAACAACTACTGAATAGAACTAAAATAAATAATCTCAT
Source organism: Pleurocapsa sp. MO_226.B13 (assembly GCA_030064795.1). The sequence goes on from JASJEI010000025.1 coordinate 28,994, forward strand.
AGAGGCTGATGCCATTTTTAGCAGTAAAATACACCACAATCGATCCAATCCAGGCATAATCATACTGTATGAGGCTGATGAATTGTATCTTGAAATCTAAAAACAAAACAAACTAGCTATCTTATTGCCTCAAACACTCAACTGCTGCAAAGGCAAATTGGGTTGATTCATTTCTGCACCCTGGTTAATAGCCGTTTGATAAGTATCCACTACATGATTTAGTAGGGTATCTTCCAACTGTGCCAAGAATGCCCATTTTTGACCGATATGAGTGTAAGAATTGCCCAGACTGACGGGAGGTACAAGGGGAACGGAATCGGCTAAATTAACGATGCGATAAGAATTGGGAATAAGTTGACTATGAGCCTTGACGAATTTAGGCGAGCCAACTCTAGGACCTGCAAAAGTATATAGTTGGATTTGGTCTTTAAGCTGGGGTACTTGTAGCGCAATTTTCATTGCTACCAGCGTAGCTACCGCAGCACCCAAACTATGCCCCGTAATGTAACAAGGAATTGTGGGGTCTAGTTGTTTGGCAATTTCCACAGGATCGGGTTCTAATTTTTCGGTTAATCCTAAAAATCCTTCGTGAACTTCACCATAATCGCGATCGCCAGGAGAATTGTATTTTACCTGTTTGGCGTTTAAATTTTGCAACCATTCCGCCTGGGTTTGAGTCCCTCTAAATACTAAAATATTGTGTTGCTTGGAAGTAAGGGCGATGCCAGAAAATATCTGAATGCGATGTTGACGCTGTAAAATTTGTCGGATCTTATCCTGAAACGTTAGTTCTACTTCTTGAATAGTTTTGGTGACTGCTCCAAAATTATTCTCAGTGGAATCTGATGTTTCCTTTTGTGCCTGAAAGTTTTTTAAATAGTTTTCAATAATGTCTTGTTCTTGCTGAAAACTGGTTAGCTGAGTATAAGATTTGATCGTGTCATCATAGTCAGGTAAGATCCTAATATCTCCGTCATAACCAGGATTGTTGCGATTGGTTTTATATTGTTGCACCGATAATTTACAACAGTGGATCAGCCGTCGAGAAATGTCTCGACTGTAGGGCAATACTGGAGGAGTTAAATTATTTACGGATAATAACTGGCGACGTTTAGCCATTTCATCCTCCCAATCAGCTTCTGAGGCATAGGCTGCATCTATCAAACTAATTTCATCAGATAAAGAACTTCGAGCTATTTGATTTTGCTCTTGTTGTTGGCGGATGGCGTTAAGGCGCAAATGTTCTTGAGAACCTGCGATCGCCGTTCCCGCGCCAAAAGTTGCCCATAAAAAGTTACGACGATTAAATTTCATATTAGACTCTTATTTTTAAGTATTTTTTCCAGAGTTTGCCGATCGATTTCTTTAGCACTAAGATATAGCTGATTTACCGCATTCCCAAATAGCAAGGTGAAAATGGCGTGACCGACAGGGGCATTAAGCACAATCATTAAAGGTATAAAGATACTTAAAATAGAGAATAGACCACGAACTAAAATGGCGAGCACAAATGAACTTAAAAAGCTCAAACTGAGATTAGTTATGGTAACGAGTTTTTTATCTTTAAAGGTTCTCCAATGGCGACTAATATGAATTGCCATTACTAAATTTAGTAACAACAAAGTTAAGAAAATTAGAACAGAGCCCACGTTATAGAAGCGGAATAGACCTAGGATTGCTGCAATTAGGGCATAGTCAAAGATTAATCTTCTGACTGCATGATTGATCTGTAATACCGTATTGAAACCTGGCATTATAGACTCAACTTGTGTTAAAGATGGTGGTTCTATCGGCTTGTTAATTTTTAAATCTTGATAATCGGGTTCGTTCATCAATTATGGTGTTAGATAACTTGAATAATGCTGGATAACTATTTAAATTATTGGTAGCACAATTTAATTTCAGCCATGGGTATTCCCCATGACTGCAAGTCCCTTAACTTACTTTAGGGTTTTTACCTCTAGCCTACCACCATCGGTAACGTCTACACATTTATCCGAGTTATCAGGACTGCAAATAGTTACTTTTTGTGGATTCCCTTGAGCTAAACTTCGATCCATATGAGCAACTTCAAGACAAAGAAGAAATAGAAAAAGCGAAAACCGATGCCTCTTTTGCCGAAGCAGACTTAAAAAGATATCAAGAATTAGGAGCACAAGGGGCAGTTGAAGGACGAGAAGTGATTGTCAAAGAGACAGAGTATAAGAATGCTCTAGCAATACAGAAAGCAACGGAAGCAGGAATACGCTTGGCTCAATCTCAAGTGGCTGCTGCCCAAACTCAAGTAGAAACCACCGAGGCAGGAGTGAGATCTGCTGAAGCCAAACTGTCTCAAATCAATGTGGATAGTGAAAATATCGAGTTAATTGCACCTTTTGATGGGATAATTTCTCGCCTCAATATTCGCGAAGGAGAATATTGGACACCTCAAATAGTTAATGTAACTGGTGACTATCAGGGAATTATAGACAGATTACCAATCGTTTTAATTAATCCCGAGCCTCATTCTACCACCATCGGTAACGATTACACATGTATCCGAGTTATCAGGACTGCAAATAGTTACTTTTTGTGGATTCCCTTGAGCTAAAGTTCGATCCATATGAGCAACTTCAAGACAAAGAAGAAATAGAAAAACTGCGATGCAGGTTAACACGATAAATTGGGCTCTACGAAAAAACATTTTATCTCCTTGTTATTTATTTTTAGTTACTAATGTGAAATTATAAAGGGCTTCGCCCAGCTATTAGCTCAAAGCTATTAGCTCAAAGCTTCAATCAAATAGAGTCTTAAACTCTACCTGCCATACGGACACCGTAAAGACGGACAAAGGCGCATAGTTGAGGTCACGTCTTTTGAGGGGACCTCAAAAGCGTGTCTATCACGGATACCGCTTCGCATATGATGACCGTCGCCGCATGTAGTCTTATACTCAGTAACGCTTTTAGCAGTCAAACCAAGGCTAAAAGCTAAAAGCTAACGGCTAAAAGCTTTGAGATAAAATAACACCTTGGTGAAACTTCTATGGATAATTGAACTTATGGCTTAACTTTAGAATTATCAGGTTGTTTGGATAGTGGCATAAAAGTGTAGCCATATTTATCTTTAGGACTGGCAACTAGACGAACCAGTTCTACATCAGCAAGGCGATCGCCTGAAGGTAAAAAACTCACCGTACCAGAAGCACCATTAGCTGTAAAGCCAAATACTTCGAGAGTTTGTCTAATCCCCTCTCTGGTAGGATTATTCGCCATGGCAGTAACTAGAGCTTGAGTGGCATCATAAGCTAAGGCAGCACGCCATTCTACCTCTTCTCCCCAAAGAGTCTGAGCGCGAGTCTGAAAATCTGAGGTAGAGTCACTACCTGAATACCAAGGAGAAGCTAAAACCATTCCCACGGCATCTTGCCCACCTACTGCTCTGGTTTTTGCCTGCAAAACATCGTCTCCCGCCAGCATCGGTAATTTTTGATTATTTGCCTTAACCACTTCTAATGCTTTATCTAACGTAAGAGTGTTAGGAGCTAACATCAGAAACTCTGCACCATTTTCCTCAGCAGTTTTCATACTCTCAACTGCATCAAAATTAGGATTGGATAAATCAATAGTAGTTACTAATCTTCCTCCTCTTTTGGAAAGAGCAAGTAAAAATTCTGATTTCAGAGACTGGCTATAGGCACTCTTGCTATTAAAAAGGATTGCTGCTTTTTTGACCTGAAGTCGATCGATCGCATAATTTGCTAATGCTTCTGCTGCCACAGTATCGTTGGGGACAGTACGAAAAAAATAAGGACTAAAATTTGATAGTTTAACCGAGGTGCTAATGGGAGAAATGGCTACTAATTGCTCTTGCCGATAGGCTTCTCCTGCTACTAAAGAAGCATCACTAGAATAAGGACCGACAACACCTAGTATCTCAGGATTTTTCCCTAACAGAGAACCTAGTTGCTTAGTCATTTCAGGATTATCATCATCAGCAGCGATCGCAATTTTCAACCCAGTGCCATTAATTCCACCATTGTTATTGATTTCTGCTTGTGCCTGAGCCACTCCTCTGAGCATTGATAAAGCAATGGGAGTGACTGAATCAACAGGGACAGACACCGCAATACTTAGACTTTTACTGTTACCAATGCGAGCATTATTCAAATAGATTAAAGCTTCTGGATCGTTAGGATATTTTTGCAGAGAAGCTTCTAATTTAGTAATAGCAGTATCAAAATCTCCCGCAGCAAAAGCCGTTACGCCAGATTGCTTATCGGGATTAGTTAGCCGATCCACTAAGATTTTGTCCCCAAAACTAATACGAGCTTCTAAATTAGCAATAGGCTTTGAGTCTGTTGCCGATGCCAACATCTCTCGATCTGTCAGGATTGCATCGTTGTTAGCTGTCTGGTTACAGTTAGGATGGCAACTAGGAAGTAAGTCTTTTACTATTGCCATAACCCGATCGAAACTGGCTCGATTTTCTAACTTTTGATATAGTCTTCCTGCTTGTTGATAATCTTTAACCGCAGCAGCGCGATTGCCCAATTCAGAGTGGGCACCACCTCGCACAAAATAAGCGATCGCCAAGTCAGGATTTAATTTGATAGCTCGATCGAAATAGGGAATAGCTTGTGCTGTTTGTCCATTCAACATGGTTGCAAAGCCTCTCCCTGAATAAGCTTCGGGTTTTTCAGGGTCAATTTTGGCTGCTGACTCAAAATCGGCGATCGCACCCTGATAGTCTTCTAAATACATAAGTATTAAAGCACGAGTCATGTAGGGTTGGACGACATCTGGATTGAGTTCGATAGTCTTATCAAAATCATGTAAAGCTGGTTCGTGCTGGCGTAGATGATAAAAAGCTAAGCCTCGATTGTAGTAAATTAAAGCATTATCTGGATTTAGCTCTATTGCTTGACTATAGGCTTTGATGGCATCAACAAATTTATTCTGTTCGCTCAAATTGATGCCACTTTCCAAGTATTCTGCGGCAGATTGAGGCTGTGCTGGTTGAGCATTAATAGCTGAAGTTTCTAACGCGATCGCCACGAGCAATGTGCCGATAACTTGAGCAAATTTGGAGGACGATCTTTTCATATCTTTAATTGCTAATTAATTAATAATCCCTAAAAGCTGCGTAATGCTTTTTCGACGGTAAAGACATCAAACCAACTACTACTAGCTTTGCCATATACTTCAGGAATGTAGCCTAATGCTGCTTTTACTTCTTGATTTTCAATGGAATGTAAAGATCTTCCTTCGGAAATTGACATAGCTGTAGCGATCGCTAATCCTTCTCCTACAGAGACATTAAATTCGACAATTCTTCCTGCCGTTGTGCCTAAACCCCCAAAACCAGAAGCTGGACTTAATACTGCCAGGTTTTCATACTCTACAGGCAAGGTATGACGAAATCCATAGTTAAATGTGGGCATCAGAAAATGCTTAATTTCATGTATTCCCGCATCAGCTATTTTCTCGTCGAAACCAGCAATGCCACCCCGAGAATCTAAGTGATAAGAAAAAGTTCCTAATGCTTCCTCTGGGGGAACTCCTCCATCAGACATTTTAGTAGCTGTCAAATCGTCTAAAGAATTAGCTATTTGTCCCGCAGTCCGAATATAAAGCTCGTCCATAAACTCAATATGTTGGACTCCCAAACTTTTATAGAAAGCTGCTACTTCTTGTGCCGCTGCTCTCATGGCAGGGGTGGGTTGAGCACCATTGTTACTCAATTCTCTTGCTTCAGTAGCATTGACATCAAATAGCAAGGCATTAAAACTGATGCGATCGTCCAAAACGGCAATGTTTGCCCGATCTAGTATTTCTGAAGATTGTCTTAAATCGAATAATTTGCCGATTTCCCCATGATATGCGCCACTAAAAGCTAAAGCACGAACATCTGCCGAATCAGGGGTACCTTGATACATAATGGCTGGTTGACCATGACTATTAGTAAAAGACTTCTGGAAATCAGCTAATTTTTCGGGATCTTTACCACTCGCCACTGCTAACCAATCCTGTGCCTGGCGATCGCTTTTATTCAAGAAGCGATTGATTAATCCTGCTTCTATTTGTTTTAATTGCTGAATATCTTTACCGTAGATTTCAAACACCCAACCTACACTAAGGGCACTGTCGGGTAAACCCAGTTGAGCAAATCCCAGATTCATCTCAACTCCACTCATCTCTGCTAACTTGCCCCCTTGAGTAGCATCGATAAATGTATGTGCGACATAGGAGTCATTGTTAGCAGTTGTCAAAGAACAAACCGATTTATTTACGGTAGATACAGACTGTAATTTTATATTGTCTATAAGCTCTATATCTTCCCTGAAAAATAGATTTTCAAATGCCTTGGTTGCTTTAAAGCGATCTAAAGCAATTACTTCTGTCCCCGTCAGGTCAATAAATTCTTGATAGAGTTGACTAGAAGCTCCAAAAGTTCCCAATTTGTCTCGCATATCCCGAGGAACTTGATTGCGATCGAGATAAGCTAAACCCCCTCTACCCAAATGTCCGCCGATGCCTTTACTAGTATCCCCTTCGGTAATTAGCGCAACTTTAGCCTGACCATTTCTCTTTTCTAATTCCCTCTTGACTTTAATTGCTGTCATTACTCCTGGCACTTCATCACCAAAGACGATCGCATCATATTCTTGAGGATTCTCTAATTGTTCATTAGCTTCAATGCAGGTATTAGGAGTTTCTTGCCCTAAGACTCTAGAGGAAACACTTTGAAGAATTATGCCCATAGTAGCGATCGAGCAGATCAGAAAAGAAGTTAGTTGATGCAAGTTTTTGACCTTACTACTTATACTGTTTACCTGATTTTATTGTCAATTTAAAATTTTAGCCGTTAAGATGAGCCAAATATAATTTTTTCAAAATTACTCAATAAACCTTTAGCGATCGCCTGAATTAATTTATTCGTAGCCAGATATTTCCAAGAGTGTTAAGAGTGTAAAATTTTTGCGTCTTTAAAAATAACTTTCCGCTTAATTGGTTGCGTTAGTAGTTAGTCTAAACTACAGTTATTGAACTTATCTCTCTTTTGTCAGTCTGGGAAAACCCTTGCCATTTCTCAATTCTAAAACTCTTGTCTAGACTGTGATCGCGAAGCCTAGGCGTTAGCCTAATCGCTTGATTATTTTGTAATAAGAATTAAGAATTATAGTCGATTCTGTCAACTGACCTAAGTGTAATGGTTTAAGCGATCGCAGTCTCCTAAAGTGACAAAAGAGAGTTATGGGGTATTGCTGGCATTTGTTTATTAGTACCAAACAAATAATACAATAAGATACCTATAAATCTTCTTCTATCTTCTCAATTGAGAAATAACTCATGAGTCAGCTAATATCTCCCCCAGATACAACCGAACCAACAGAAGGACATAATGACCCCGATCCTAAGGGCGCATCGCCCTTTGCTAAGTTTTTCTTTCTGTAAACCGTATTTGCGATTTTGCTAGCCTTGCTGTTTATTGTGGGTGGATTAATGGGTGCATCGACGATGGTGAAAGAAGGCGATCCTGACATTAATATTGCGATCGCCACGATTCAAACTAATTGGGGTGGGGCCGATCCTGAAACCATTGAAAATCAAGTTACAGACAAGATTGAGAAAGAGTTAAAATCTCTCAAGGGGTTAAAGGATTTAAGTAGTGCTTCTTTTGATGGTTCGTCATTAATTCAGGTAGAGTTTGAAGCCGAAGCACCTATAGCCGAATCAATCTCTTTGGTAAGGGCAGAGGTAGATGAAGCTAAACCAGAGATATCTAGTGATGCAGATGAACCCAAGGTAGAGCAAATTTCAACTCAGGATACTCCCGTGTTGACGTTAGGTTTATATGGAGATATCGATTTAGCATTATTGAGTAAGGCAGCCGAAGATATTGAAGATATTTTAGAAACTGTCCCCAATGTCCGCAAAGTAGACTTGAGTGGTAATCGAGAAGAAGTGATTCACGTTCAGCGATCCGCAACAAAACTACGGCTAAGATTTTCGCTTTAGGCGCGATCGCTTTATTTATTACTTCCACTATCTTAGTCGGCACCGTCCCTGGTACTCTTTTTCCTCAAGGTGATGGACGCAAATTAAGCATCAATATTGAATTACCACCCACAACTACTCTTGATAGTTCTCAAAAAGTAGCTGATGAAGTGGGAGAGTTACTACAAAGTAAAGACTATTTAGAAAGCGTTATCAAATTAGTCGGACAAAGAAGTGGCTTGGTTCAAGAAAGCGGACTTAAGCCAAACAATGGTAATTATTTAGTTGGTTTTTCCGCTATTTTTACCCCAGAAGAATCTCGGGCAAAACCTTCTTAGATACTGTTGGCGATACTGTTGGCGAAAGTAATCACAAAGAAATTCAAGCGTAATCTCCAGCGAGATGATTAGTACAAAGACTCTGTAAGACAGCAGACAAGTTCTCAAGTATTACATGGGAGAGGGAGGTAAAATTAATTTCCAAGTAATACATGGTTTGAACCGATATCCTGAAAATAGTAATTTGGGGACAATTTGAACCAATGTCATTACATCTACAACCCATTCCGCCAGTTCCAGAACAAACAGTACGAGCCGCCCGTGCTGCTTTTCCTAAAGGTAATATTTACCTACAGATTCGAGATCCCTTGGGTAGTATTTATGTTGATGAGGATTTTGCCGATTTATTTTCAGTGAAAGGTCAACCCGCTCAGTCCCCTTGGCGATTAGCTTTAATCTGTGTCATGCAGTCCAGGTCAAATTTATCAGATCGTCAAGCAGCAGATGCAGTGAGAGGAAGAATCGATTGGAAGTACGCACTTTCTCTACCTTTAGAAGACTCGGGATTTGATTTTTCGCTCTTGAGTGAATTTCGTAAACGCTTGATTGAAGGAGGAGCTGAAGAACTTTTATTGAACCGAATCTTAGAGCAATTACGAGAAAAAGAATTAATTAAAGGGCATAGGCGACAACGCACCGATTCAACACATATTTTAGCAGCAATTCGCCCCCTCAATCGGCTAGAAACCTTGGGGGAAGCAATGCGGGCAGCCCTCAATAGTTTGGCGGTGGCTGCCCCTGATTGGTTAGCCAAACGCCTCAAGAAAGATTGGTTTGACCGTTATGGAAGGAGAGTTGAAAACTACCGCCTGCCTAAACTAGATTCCGAACGAGAAACTTTAGGTAATCAAATGGGAGAAGATGGTTTTAGCTTACTGAAAAAAATTTATGCTCCCAATGCCCCAGAATGGTTACGTTATCTTCCTGCCGTAGAAATCCTAAGAATAGTCTGGGTTCAACAATTTTATGCCCCCATTGACGGAAAAGTGAAATGGCGATCGCCCTCTGATATGCCTCCTTCGACCATTGCAATTCACTCACCTTATGATGTAGAGGCTCACTACAGTTCTAAAAGAAGTGTGAATTGGGTAGGTTACAAGGCTCATGTAACTGAAATCTGTGATCAAGATTCGCCTCACTTCATTACTCATGTTCACACAACCCTATCCACTGTTACCGATGAAACAGTAGTCGAACCGATTCACCAAGCCTTATCCGAGAAATCATTAAAACCAAAAGAACACTTGATGGATCTGGGTTATGTCACCGCAGGACATTTAGTTTCTTCTCAAGAAAACTATGGAGTTGAATTAATTGGTCCAGTTCGCTCTGACCCTTCCTGGCAAGCCAAACATCATCCTAAATTCGCCAGTTCTAATTTTCGCTCTTGACTGGGAGAAACAAGTTGCTATTTGTCCTAGAGGACATACAAGTCAAACTTGGTCTGAAAAAACCGATAAAAAAGGACAGTCAGTCATTAACATTAGATTTTCTCAATCTACTTGTGGCAGTTGTGCTTCTCGCAGCCGATGTACCCGTGCTAAAACCGAACCAAGAGGGCTGACGATTCACACCCAACAAGAACATACTGCACTTCAAGATCGCCGTAATGTTCAAAACACTCCTGAATTTTTGAAGACTTATAACCAGAGGGCAGGAATTGAAGGTACGCTTGTCTCAAGGTGTCAGACGTTCAGCTTGGCGTCAATCTCGGTATATTGGTTTAGCTAAAACTCACTTACAACATATCTTTATGGCTGCTGGTCTGAATTTATGTCGTCTTGATGCTTGGTTGAATGGTGTTCCCTTGGCAACCACTCGTTATTCTCGATTTTATAGCCTCAAACCAAAAACTAGCTAAATTTTCGCTTACCGTTTAAATATACTTCCCCAATCCATGTATTACTTGGAGGAAAATAAGATAAGTTCAATCAATCGTTTCAAGCTTTTCTCCACCAACTTTTCTGATGACGCTTGCTTACCTAATCTCAATTCTTGTAAAACTTTTTCGGCTAAAGAACTCAATTCATCTTTATTAAGAGATTTTTTGGCTTTGGAGCCTGATTTTTCAGGATTTAACTGCTCAATTTCTCCTGAATCCGAAAAAATCGACCTATTGTGTTGAACTAAATTTTCTAATAGGTCAGCCCTAGTTATACCCAGGCATTCCGAGGCAATTCCCAATTCTTTCCAGGTGCTGTCGGTTAGTCGTATAGAGCGGACTTGACGATAATCCTGATTTTTCAGGGTAAATTTCCCCTGGATATCTCGTTTGCGTTTCATGGCGTTTATCCATGCAATACATGGATAAAGTTTAACACTTATCTTCGCTCCTTGTATTACTGGGAAATGTGAGATAATTCCTTTACTAGATTTTTTAGAAACTTTGTACTAACTAATCTCTTTTGTATCGCGCTTGAAACCCATGCTGATTACTTTCGCCAACAGTATCTTTACTGGTAATTCCTTGTCTATATTTATTGCTAACACCAAGCAAAGCGTAAACAATGACAATAGTTACAAAGGTTTTGCAGATAATGTGAGCCAGAATTAGTTTTTGTGAGTCTTTTGCAGATTAATCTGAGTCAGTTGGTATTTATTGTGAGCCTAAGCCAATATTTTTTGCAAATAAATGTGAGCCGAAAAACACCAGTTTTTGCGAGCCAAGCCTCTAGCTTTGATTTTACAGCTTGACTGGAGCAAAGTAACCAAGGAGTTGGCTTTTTATGAAAATCAGAGTAAGCAACTACGACAAATAGTTCATTCAAAACTTACTCTGTAGATTTAAAAAGTAATTATTAACAAAAGGGAATCAAATATAATTAAATTCCCCAACTATAAAATAGGTATTATCTGAATATAACACCGTAATATGATGAAATACGGGTAAGCCAAGCAAATTTAAGTCGTACTTCACTGATACAGACAATAACATACAAATGTAAACAGAGAGTAAAGAGTACTAAAGTAGACAAATTCTTAAACTTTCGCTCCATTTATAGACACGATCGCCTCACCCAAAAAATGTCAGTAATTATTGACATCAGCAATTTAAAACCCCAAAAATTCTTTAAAGTAAAAAAAATATAACCAACCTTATCTATGGCTAATAAGATCTCAGTCATTTATTCCCCAGAATTTCTCGAACACGATACAGGTTATGGTCATCCAGAAAGAGCAGCCAGACTAACGGCGATCGCCTCGGCATTAAAAGCAGTAGAATGGCACGAGCAAATCGAATGGCATTTACCCACTCCCTCTCAAGAGAGAAGAGTATTATCTTATATTCAAAAAGTTCATACCCCAGAACACATCGAGCGGATTAAAAGAGTCGCGGATAAGGGGGGAGGATATCTCGATAGCGATACACCAATTTCTGCCCGAAGTTATGAGGTAGCCTTACTAGCGGTTAGTGCTTGGCTTGATGGAGTCGATCGCCTCTTGACTTATCGACAACCTACTTTTGTCTTGTCTCGTCCTCCAGGACACCATGCCACCAGAGACATGGCGATGGGGTTTTGTTTATTTTCCAATGCGGCGATCGCTGCCGAATATGCCCTAACTAAACCAGAAATAAAGCGAGTCGGAATCTTAGATTGGGATGTCCATCATGGTAACGGTACAGAAGCGATCGTCGAGGATAATCCCAAAATTGTCTATTGTTCTCTACATCAGCACCCTTGTTATCCAGGTACGGGAAGTAACAAGTCTCAAGGCGGTAAGTATAATAATATTCTCAATCTACCAATGGCAGCGGGAAGCCAAATCGCTGATTATCAATTAGCTTTTGAGCAAGAAGTCTTACCCTTTTTCCAAGATGCATCCCCAGATATTTTAATCGTTAGTGCTGGTTATGATGCCAATCGAGACGATCCCTTAGCTGGTATATCTTTACAACCGCAAGATTATAATTTGTTGACAAGTTATATTTTGCAAATCACTAAATATCCTTTATTTGGTTTAGAAGGTGGATATGCTTTAGAAGCACTAGCTAAATCTGTAGTCGCCACTCTGAGTATGTGTCTGTCATCCAATTGATTGAATACACGCAAAAGATTGTAACCAACTGCAACAAAGCCACAGATTACTCCGCGCCCTCGACGACGAACGCATGCGGTGGGGCGTATAAACCGATGAGGAGACCTCATTTCTACGCCCCTTGCAAACCGAATTGCCTTTGCGCTGTGACCGTTGGTCAAACTAAAGTTCGACCTTTTATAAAGAAGAGATAAAGATAACCGCTTTTTAAACAAGTTTAGGTAAACAAGCCGAAATAAATTTAAAACTATGGAATAATAAATTCAAGACTAGATATTCATTATTATTTACCAATCTTGAAGGGTGCGTTTGTACATGGCGCACTTTTTTTTTTCAACAGGTTTAATTGTAGTCTAATTTAGATTAATTCCTCTAAGAGACTGTTTGTTAAACAAATATTAAATCCGACTGATGGGTAGGTTAGGCACAAATAATCTGGAAAATTACAAGATTTAGTTATTTACGAGGTTTTCATTGTTCATTTTATCTAACTGTACCTTCCACTGGGTAAGGAGCATCGGCAAACTTCGTCGAATGATATCCCTTGACTCCGATCGTGTATGCTAAAGGGCTTAGTGGTTTCTCATTCGCTTTCAGACGCTCCAGTACATTACTGAAATTATGTTGAGGTACCCAACCTAGCTCATTTCTGGCTCTTTCGTTGACATATACCCTCTCAATCTGGGGAAACATCTTCCACCCACGTCGTCTATACTCAGCTTCATAATCAGGAATTCTTCGTTTGACTACCGCTGCTGGATCAAAGCGTAATTCAAGCACATCATCTTGTAAAAAAGGGGTTGTCGCGCTAATAATATAACGAGCAAAACCGATTGCAGCTACTTTTTCCCTCGCTAATAAGTGAGCATTCACAACATCTTCAATATCCACTCGACGATACAGAAACTCGTTTGTTTTAGCATTGCTATCCTCATATCTTTCTCTCACTTCTTTTCTATCATCTTCCTCTGGAAAGAAACGAGCAGTTTTCAAGACAATACAGGGTAGTTGATGATTACGATAGAACAATTGACAGAGATTCTCTGCTGCCAACTTAGTTACGCCGTAAATGTTCTTGGGGACAGGTACGACATCTTCCGTTATCCACGCTGCTGGACTGTCAGCAGATGGTATCAGTGCATCGCCAAAGGTGCTGGTCGTACTTGTGTAGACAAATGAGCTTACTCCTTTTGCAACAGCCTCCTCCAGAAGATTGAGCGTTCCTGTAATATTGGTATCCACAAAATCTTGCCGACTATGTGTGACAATATGTGGTTTATGCAAAGTAGCTGCATGGAAAACTGTCTCGATTCCTTCCATGCATTGTTTGACAAATTCTTGGTCAACTATTGTTCCCACCTTATCCGTAAAATCTGAATCAATCAGGTCTATGCCAATTACCTCATGGTTCTGATTTTTGAGATAACGAACGAGTGCTTCCCCTAAGTGACCAGCACTACCTGTCACCAAAACTTTCATCTTTGTCTTTCTCCTTTTTTCATCATTCATCGTTTGACCGATCTATCCCAACGTCAGGAAATTAATTGGAATGACTATAAATATCATTGACAGGGGTAAGCTCTAGTGTAGACTGAGGACTACCATTTAATCTTTGAGATCGATTTTGAAGAATTCCTCTAGTTACTGGCAGCTTATTCCTTTTATTCGTCCCCAAAGTCTGACTATTACTTTGGCTTTTATTTGTACTCTTTTATTTACCACGCTTTGGCCGATTCAGGCTTGGTTGGCAGGGGAGATGACTGAATATATTGGTAAGGGAGATACTAATAGTATTGCCAGGTTAGCAGGTTTAACGGCAGTTATTTTTTTAGTTAAAGGTATCGTTCAATACGGACAAGATTCCTTAATGGCAAAAGCAGCCCTTACTGTTGCTTTAAATTTGCGTAAGGTTGTTTATAGTCATCTGCAAAAACTGAGTTTAAATTATTTTGAGGTAGCAAAAACAGGAGATCTCACCTATCGCCTTACAGAAGATGTAGATCGTATTGGGGAAGTAGTCAATCAGTTTTTTCACGATTTTGTTCCCTGTATTTTACAGTTGATTGTCGTGTTGGGATATATGCTATGGCTTAATTGGCAATTGACTACAGCCACTTTGATTTTAGCCCCCTTGATGGCGATAATTATCGGTGCATTTGGGGAAAAGCTATTGCAGTATTCACGGCGGAGTCAAAACCGCATTTCTAATTTATCGGCTTTATTAACTGAAGTATTGGGCGGAATTCGTATAGTTCGAGCTTTTGTAGCAGAGGCTTATGAATTGGAACGTTTTAGTCAAGAAGCTGAGGGCAATCGTCAGGCAAAATATCAAGCAGAAAAAGCCAAAGCATTTCAGTTTGTGGTGGTAGGTTTTTTGCAAGTAATGAGTGTGGTTTTTATCTTTTTCTTAGGTGGCTGGCAGATTTCTCAAGGCAATCTTACAGGGAAAGAATTTGTGAGTTATCTTGCAGGGGTGGCATTATTAATCGACCCGATTAGTCACATTACTAATAATTATAATAACTTCAAAGAAGGACAGGCATCAGCAGATAAAATCTTTGAATTATTAGCGATCGCACCAACAGTAATTGAACGAGAAAATGCGACGGAACTTACCGCATTAGTAGGAAAAGTTGAATACAATTGCGTTAGTTTTAGTTATCTTAAAGATACTCCCGTAATTAATAATCTCAGTTTAATTGCCTATCCAGGAGAAACGATCGCTTTAGTAGGTTCATCGGGAGCGGGAAAATCTACTTTAGTTAATCTTTTACCTCGTTTTTATAATCTCGATCGCGGAGAAATACTTATTGATGGAGTTAATATTCAAGATGTTACGCTTAGTAGTCTAAGACAGCAAATAGGAATTGTACCGCAAGAAACCACTTTGTTTTCTGGTACGATCGCCCAAAATATTGCCTTTGGTAAAACCGATTTTGACCTTAAAGATTTAGAAGCAGCAGCGAAGATTGCTAACGCCCATCAGTTTATTAGCGAACTCTCTCAAGGTTATTATACTTATGTCGGAGAAAGAGGAGTAAATCTATCGGGAGGACAACGACAAAGAATTGCGATCGCTCGTGCTATTTTATACAATCCCCGCATTCTGATTTTAGATGAAGCCACCTCTGCTTTAGACTCAGAATCAGAAGCCTTGGTACAAGAAGCGATGATGCGAATTATGCAGGAACGTACGGTATTTGTTATTGCTCATCGTTTGGCTACTGTACGGAAAGCAGACCGTATTTTAGTATTAGAAAAAGGACAAATAATTGAGTCGGGCAATCACCAACAATTATGCGATCACAATGGCGTTTATGCTAGTTTTTATGCCCGACAATTTCAAGATGAAGTAGGTAGAGTAGGCAAAAAATAATTTGATTTTAGTTTTAGACTGAAACACATTATTTATTCTTTTTAGTTCGGAGTTCGGAGTTCGGAGTTCGGAGTTAGTCATTAGTTGCCCAATTTACTTCTGTACGGACGTAATCTGATACGTCTTTACGAACTCCTTACTTTATCTGTCTTAACTAAAAAGTAAAATAATATAACTTGTTATTACTCTGCTGTTGCTAGCTTCGCGTCGCCCACCTTATGATTGCTATTAGGTATAAATCTTGGCAATATCAGCTAAGGTAGCCACTTTGAAACCATTACCTACTGCTGCCATTTTCCAGTCATCATTGTGACGATATACCTCGGCGAGAATCATCCCCGTCATTCCTGCATATTCTGTACCCGAAAGATTGTAACGGGCTAACTCTTTATTACCAACACGGTTGACTAGCCTGACAAAAGCATTTTCTACCATACTGAAATCCTGTTTGCGTTCGTTGCATTTATAGATATTGATCGCAAATACTAAATAGGCGATATTGGCAGGAATTAAAGGTAAATCAAGATTAATAATCTCGTCATCTCCTTCCCCTGCACCAGTTAGATTATCTCCTTGATGGGCGATCGCGCCAGAACTATGTCTTAAATTACCAAAGTAAATTATATTTTTAACGTCGGTTAGCTTTTTATTTGTATCCAAACAAAGTACCGAAGAATCGAGATCGAACTGTCTGTTACCGCCAAACAAACCGCCAGATTTGGGTGCGACATCCCAACCCAGTCCACACATAATTTGTTTGAGACTGGGATCTTCTTTAGTTAAAGAAATCCGCTGTCCTTTTTTTAAATTAATTGCCATTAGTTGTTTTTAGAATTAGTCAGTGCAAAGGAATTATTTACTAGTTTAATCAATTCCGTAACCAGCCAGATTAAAATCGAAGCGATCGCCAGACTAAATATGTTCTTAATATTTAGTAAATCTCGTCCTGTTGTCAAGATCACTTCTCCTGGCTTGGTTACCAGATCCCAACTATTAAACCGTTCAAATCTACCTAAATAGATCCCCACCGCAGATAAACTATGGGCGATCGCATTAATTATAATTAAATATTTTCTGGTTTGAAAGTTAACTAGATAATTATCTAAGTTAATTAAAGAAAGAACATAGGCTTCAAATCCCAGGCTGATAAATAAAATATACTGCGGAATTAAAATTAGAATAATTGACCAAACAGGATAGCTTTTCTGGCTTAACTCAAGAATATGAATAGAGTCAGTCAAGATATAAGGGGCATTAGGTAAGAAAGTGACAAAAATTAGTAATAAGATCCACCAGACTAGACTACGTTTAACCGCAAGACGAAACAAATAGTAACTCAGATAGAGAGGAATAAAAGCTAAAAATAAATTCCAAAAAATACGCTGACTACTTTGATTGAGTAAATCAAAAGATATCTGTATCCAGTCAACAACTTGACTTGTCATTAATTTTTTTTCTGTTTATTACGCGAAGTAAATTTTTCATTTTCTTCTGTGTCTTCTACCATATCTTCACAATCTTTACAATCACAATTATGAGAATCAATTAGTTCTTCTTCTGTTTTTTGCGCTTCAGATTCTGATTCGCATTCGTAAAGGGGATAGTCTGTTTCTTGAGCGGGAATTTCTACTATGTTATTATCAACTTCTGGTGGGGCAGTAAATACATATTCTTGAGAATTAGCTTGTGTTACCTTAATATTTAACAAGGTAATAACCATAACAGTAGAGTATTTTAAAGTAGCAAATAATTTCTTCATCATAGTTAACTAACTCGGTTGGTAACTACAGTAGAACAGAATAGTTTTGGCGATTTTAAACTTCTTGAAGCATTAAGCATATTATTTATGTTTGAAGATGCTCAAATCACCTTTAGCTAAAATACCTCAATTTTTTAGAAGGATCTAGGGGTTGAGATCTAAAATTTTTAAGTCGAGGTTCTCGTAAGATAACTTCAGCTCGTTACATAGACATAGATTGCCAAGATTTTGTTTCACAAAATTTATGAGCAATAAAGCCAAGCATAATTATGCTGATTTTCCAGTTATTCTAGAGTTTAATTGTGAATTAATAGTTAATAATTAATAATAATTTTAAAGTTTCAATAATCAACCTTTAAGTTGACCCAGAAAATAAACTATAAACCGATAAATTTCATTGAAGTCATTACCCAGACAAGTTTTGAAACAAAATAGGGAAACCTCGAATAGATTCCGAAATTTCCCAGATTGTTCTTTATCTTGATTTTTTTATGTTTACTTTGGAATTAGATTAAGCTTTATCCAGTCCAAGTCCATGTTCTTCCGCATATTTGTCCATAAAACGCACAAAACGTTCAAATTCAGCCTGCGATTTCATAACTAATACCGCTTCGATCGCTCTAGCTTCTCCATTAACAAATTTGCCTTTAACTTCACGACTGACAATTTCACCTTCGTCGTCAATTAAATACATTCCAGTAATCTCATCACTACTATCTTTACTCAAAATTTTGGGGTCTTCAAAAAAGAAAGTAGCCGTACCGCTATTACCTGTTTTGGAACGTGTAACTTTGATATCGGGAATTACTTCTTCTACTACGCCTCTAGCAAATTGAATTTCTGCCATACTTTGACTCCTATATCTTTACAATCTGTTAATAACCTTTAATCATCTCATAAATTAAGAAAGTCACAAATTTGGAGTTCGCAATTCGTCGTATCCGCGAACGACCCGAAAGCCCTTACAGGAGAGACAAGGAATACCTGTCTTGGTGCGTGACCGAAGGGAATCCTTTAGGGCGTACATGCGGCTAAAGCCTTTGTCTTGCGCCGTAAGACGGCGCGGGGTCGTTTATCCCTTTATACCCGGAGGGTGCGAATGGGGGCACCGCTTGTCTGTACTCCCCCTATCTTCCCTATCTTCCCCATCTCCCCACCTTCCCCATCTCCCCAAACCCCTACCTGTTAAATTTTAACCAGGGGGCCATTTCATCGAGCGATCGCCTAAAATGTGTAGATGCAGATGATCGACTGTTTGTCCGCCATCATTACCATTATTGATAACCACACGATATCCGTTACTGAGGTTGGCTTGTTCGGCAACTTTTTTGACCGTCATCAACAGATGTCCCATGAGTTCGGTATCTTCTGTAGACGACTCCGATAAACGAGGAATGGGTTTTTTAGGAATTACCAGAATATGAGTGGGTGCTTGAGGGTTAATATCTTTGAATGCTAGGGCTAAATCATCTTCATAGATAATATCGGCAGGAATTTCACGACGAATAATTTTGCCAAAAATGGTATCGCTCATAAGTCAAGGATAATTAATAACTTTCGTCAACACCGCTCGGCGTACCTCGCGGTCAATTTGTTTAACAGCCATTATTGTAGTGGTATCCTTCATCTATCTGTTAACAGTTAATTTTTGTTGCCAACTATGGGTATTAAATTCGGCAGGGATATATGCAGTAATCTTGCCACCTCAGAATCAAAAGAATGGCTAATTACGAATGGCATTGGTGGTTATGGTGCGGGGACAGTATCGGGATTATTGACCAGACGCTATCATGGCTTATTAATAGCTGCTCTTGAGCCTCCTGTGGGTAGGACTTTATTACTATCGAAGGCGATGTTCAAAAACGGAGTATTTAGGGTAACAAAGGCAGCGCAAATCAAGCCAAGTTTTGACTTAGCTTAGAGAACAAAAGTATTATTAGAGAAACCTAGTTTTCAGGCACGTTGAAAAAGCTCGAATCCT
>JASJEI010000147.1 GCA_030064795.1 Pleurocapsa sp. MO_226.B13
ATTCAAATGGATAAGTTTTAGCCAGAGGTTATTGCCCGCCGACCGCCCCAATTGTGAGGGGTAAGCGTGTCAAAGTCCCCAAATTCGTAGGGGCGGTCGGCGAAGGCTGACCAACTTTGACCAGGTTTTCTCTCGGGGCTGGTTAAAGAACGCTTACTAGAGTTACTTCACTATCAAAAAAATCGACTTGCGAACCCGCAAAAGAACGGAAATAGCTGTCGATATTGTGCGTCAATTAGAATCTGAAAATAAATTTCCTCATGCAGATTACGCGTTTGACCAGGGAATTTTATCTCGACCCTTAACTGAAGTAATTGAAGAGAGTGGGAAACACTGGGTGACAGAAATAGAGCGATCGCGATCGGGTGATGTGGAATGGTCAATGGCAAAGAGTTGATAAAATAGCAGAAGAATTAAAAACTAATCATCCAGAAAGTTTTCGTCATAAATTAGTTTGCTGCCGCAACGGTGAACAACGAGAAATTTGGGCTTTTACCAAAGTGATTCGTCTCAAAAAATCTGGTCGTAAACGATTAGTGATTGTCCACGAGAAATCAGATTTAACTGATGCACCTAGATTTCTCTTGACGGATGCAAATCATTGGGATGCTTCGAGAGTATTTGCTGCTTGGAGTTATCGTTGGTCGGTAGAGATTTTTCATGAGTTCTCCAAACAATTAGTTGGGTTTGAGTCGGCTCAGTTACGGAGTGAAGAAGCGGTAAAACGCCACTTCTGTCTAAGTTGTGTAGCGCAGTCTGTACTCCAACAAGCTAGTTGTAGTGGTCGAAAATCTGAACAGTTTCAATTTGCTCCAGAAAACGAGCAAACTATTGGTCAACGACTCTACACTCTTACTCGTGAAGCTTTACACAACTTACTTGAACTGATTCAAAGCTTATTGCTTCAAGGGAAATCTAGGGAACAAGTTCTGGAGGTGATGATGCCTTTATAGTATTCTCGATCTCTATTCAATCTCTTCTAGTTTAGAAACCTTCCAAGTCGTGTCGGTTAAATTAGTGACCTCCTCCCAACACCAATTGCAAGCAATATGGTGCGATGCGACCCTAGACTCACGACTAGGTTTTCCTGGTTATTTCCATTTCTGGTTTTACACCACTTATCTAGATATGAAAGAAGATGCTAAAAACTCGAACCTGGTTGATTTAAAAACTCTCGTTCTTCTGGTGTAATTTCTCTGTCTAATATTTGATTGCGATGGGGAAATCTGCCAAAGCGATCGATAATTTCTTGATGTCTAATGGCAAATTTAAGATTATCTTCTTTGCCGAGTTTAGTAAAAAGTGCTACACAGAGATCTTGATTTGCTTGGTTTTCGCTGTGCATCAAAGGCATATAAAGAAATGCTTTTTGCTCGGTAGTTAAATTAAGTTGATAGTTATTATTTAATGCATATTTAGTCAGTTCCACTGCTTGTCGATCTGTAGCAAAAGCTTGGGGACTGTTGCGAAACATATTGCGAGGAAACTGATCCAAGACGATAATTAAAGCCAAAATATCGCGAGCATTGTTACGCCAATAGTCTAATTCTCCCGCTGCTGCTTGTCGATAAGTATCTAAAAAATTTGCTTCGATCTGGCGATCGAATTCGCTACTTTTTTTGAACCACAAAGGGCGAACATCTTGAGAAAACCAGAAATTCAAGACATCATCAGGTTTGGTAGATCTGTTCATGTTTATAATACAGGATAGCTATAGACAATTGATGACCTATTTTTTGGAGATCGACTGGTTGGTTGCAATCTTCTTGACGACTGATAAACCTATGTCTTGCTCGATCGACAAGCAGATTTAAGTTCGAGTGATTACATAATCTTATCAAAAACATTGGTTATCCCTATCGCTCTTTTGTTTTACTCGCTACATCACTATCTATAATTAAGAGTTATTAATAATATTGACAAGCAAAAACACCTGTGCAGTTAGATCTTAAGGTTTTAAACAAGTTTATAAAAGTTTATTAAAATTAATATTAGTATATAATTGCTGACAAAATAATTCTACGTCCCCAGAAATTCTCGATATTCAGCCAAGTTTATTTGGAACTATATTCTACTATTTATCCCCAAATCTTCACTATGAACAACACTCAAACTCAGCAGACATCAATTCCTCATGTAGTTATCGTCGGCGGTGGTTTTGGCGGACTCTATGCAGCAAAATCACTCAAAGATGCCCCCGTCAAGGTGACTTTGATTGACAAGCGTAACTTTCACTTGTTCCAACCCCTACTCTACCAAGTAGCTACTGGCACGTTGTCTCCAGCAGATATTGCTTCTCCGCTGCGGGTAGTTTTGAGCAAACATAAAAATACTCAAGTTTTGTTGGATAAGGTAGTAGATATCGATCCTGATGCCAAAAAAGTCTTTTTAGAAGATCGAGAAGCATTAGATTATGATGCTCTGGTTGTGGCGACAGGAGTTAGTCATCACTACTTTGGTAACGACCAGTGGCAAAATGATGCTCCAGGATTAAAAACCGTAGAAGATGCTCTAGAAATGCGTCGTCGCATCTTTATGGCATTTGAAGCAGCAGAAAAAGAACCCGACCCCAAAAAACGTCAGGCATTGCTTACCTTTGTAGTGGTGGGTGGTGGCCCTACTGGAGTCGAGTTAGCAGGGGCGATCGCCGAAATTGCGCATCAGTCTGTTAAAGATGATTTCCGCGATATCGATACTACCCAAGCCAGAATTTTACTGTTTGAAGGCATGGATCGGATCTTACCTCCCTACCCCGAAGAATGTTCCGCCGATGCCCAAAAAGCCTTAGAAGATCTGGGTGTAAATGTTCAGACCAAGACCTTGGTAACTAATATTGCCGATAATTCTGTAACTTATCGTCAGGGCGATGAGTCCCATACTATCGATGCTCACACCATACTTTGGGCTGCGGGAGTTAGAGCTTCCTTTATGGGTAAAGTCTTAGCCGATCGCACTGGAGCAGAATTAGATCGGGCTGGTAGAGTAATAGTAGAATCAGATCTGAGCATCAAAAACTACGGAGATATCTTTGTGATTGGCGATTTAGCTCACTTTGCCCATCAAGGCGATCGCCCTCTCCCTGGAGTTGCTCCTGTAGCGATGAAGGAAGGGGAGTACATAGCAGATCTAATTGCCAAACGTACCGCAGGTAAAACTGTTGATGCCTTTACCTATAAAGATTTTGGCAGCATGGCAGTAATTGGACAAAATAAAGCCGTTGCCGATCTTAACTTTGGTAGATTTTCTGGATTTATTGCCTGGATTACTTGGGTCTTTGCTCATATCTACTATTTAATTGAATTTGATAACAAACTAGTAGTAATGATTCAGTGGGCGTGGAACTATATTACCTTGGGTCGGGGAGCGCGTCTAATTACCGAAAAACCGTCTCCACAGCTAGAAATTGAGTCTCCCCAACAACCAGAACCGACTGCATCTAAATCAAAAGAGCCTGTATCGGTATAGTAAAGTTTCAATAAAAATATAGTCAAATATAGTCATTCATGCCAAAATATAGACATGAAGCTATCAGACTATGCCAAAAAAGTAGGAATAAGTTATCGAACAGCCTGGAGGTGGTGGAAACAAGGTAATTTAACAGGTTATCAGTTGCCCTCTGGCACAATTATTATAACGGACGAAGATAAATCGAAGTCCGATCTGGTAGCTTGCATTTATGCGAGGGTTTCCAGTGCCGAAAATCAAGATAACTTAGATCGGCAAGCTGAACGATTAAAAGATTATGCTATTGCTAGAGGCTACAAAATCTATAAAGTTGTCAAAGAAATAGGCAGTGGTTTAAACGATAATCGGCAACAATTGGCAAAGATTCTAGTTGACCCAAACTATAATGTTTTAATTGTTGAACACAAAAACCGTTTAGCCAGATTTGGCACTAATTATCTAGAAATCTTGTTAAAAGAACTAGATAAAAAAGTTGAGATTGTTAATCAAAGTGAGGATAAGCAAGATGAGTTAATGGAAGATTTAATAGCCATCATTACCTCTTTTTGTTCTCGAATTTACGGATTGAGAAGGTCAAAAAGAAAGACGGAAAAGATCATAGCTGAGTTAAAATCTAACGGACAATAATGTTCCTAGCAGAAAGACACATTATCAAGCAAGGACATCCATTTTGGACTGAGATAGATCATTTATCTTGGCAGTCTAAAAATCTTTATAATTCAGCTAATTATATAATCCGTCAAAACTTTATTTATGGTCATGGCTATTTAACTTATAATCAGATGGCTTCAAAGATGAAAGAGACAGAGCAATATAAAGCTTTACCTGCTAAAGTTTCACAGCAAGTTTTAAGAGGATTAGACCGTAACTGGAAATCGTTTTTTGAGGCTTTATCTGAATTTAAAACTAATTCTGATAAATTTCTGGTCAGACCAAAAATACCTGGTTATAAAGATGCAAAGAAGGGACGAAATCTTTTAGTTTATACGATTCAAGCCATAAGCAAGGTGGCACGGAAACAAGGATTAGTCAAACTATCGGGGACTTCCCTATCCTTTCCTACTAAGGTAGCAGAGCGCATAGCAGAAGTCAGAATTGTCCCTAAATGTGATTGTTATGTTATTGAGGTAATTTATGAGGAAACTGAACAGTTCTTCAAGCCAAACGAAAAAATAGGTGCGATAGATTTAGGTGTAGATAATTTGATGGCTGTAACTTCAAATCAACCGGATTTTACTCCTTTGTTGATTAATGGCAGACCGTTAAAAAGCCTGAATCAATTTTATAACCAACGTCGAGCTAAGTTGCAATCTCTGTTAAAAGGCAATCGTAAAAGTTCCCCAAGAATTCGTCGTTTAACCCGTTGTCGAAATCAGAAGATAGATGATTATCTTCATAAGGCTAGTCGTTATCTAGTTAATCTCTTAGTTGGTCAACAAATTACTACTTTAGTCATTGGTAATAATGAAGGTTGGAAACAAGAGGTGAACTTAGGGAGAGTCAATAATCAAAAATTTGTGACTCTGCCACATTCTCGATTAATTGACATGATTACTTACAAATGTCAATTAGTAGGAATCAAGGTAATTCTTCAGGAAGAATCTTATACCTCAGCTTCTAATTTTTTGAATTTAGATCCTCTTCCGGTGTATGGACAAATAACCGAAAAGCCTATCTTTTCGGGGACAAGAATTAAGCGAGGTTTATATCGAACAGACAAAGGATTTCTTTGCCAATCTGATGTGATAGGTTCCTACAACATTTTACGAAAAGCATTCCCAAATGCGTTGACCCGCTATGGGATAGAGAGGTGCGTAGTTCACCCCAGGAGAATTAATCTCTCAAAGTAAAAGTGAAGGGGATTTCTGAAATGGAATTCAGTCTGTCTATATTTGACTATACTTTTACCAACTATAGATGTCAAGAAACTTGGTTAATTTTATCGACAAAGTAAGGTGGGCAAAAATAGCTGAGGGAAAATCTTTTCTAAGTAGCTTGAGAAATTTGCACTCTTCGTACTAGCCCTAAAGGATTAGCTCCGCGTCCTTCGCGTCGCCCACCCTACCGACTAATCGATAATTATCAAAAAACCTAACAAACATCGATCGCCCTCCTAGTGCTAGGAGGTTTTTTTGCTCTTTATTTTTTGCTCTTTATTTAGGAACCAGATCGGATTGGATATTTCATCCTTCTTTATTTGAGATCTCTTAGCAATGAGCTATTGAAGCTGATACCCTTAGTTTTGGTGGAGAAAAATAATCGTCTCCCCAATCTGTCCAAAGCGATCGAGTTATTCTTCAATGGTCAATAGCCAATCTTCTCAGTCTAATCCTCAACCCGTAACGCCTCAAAATGCCATAGTCCAATCTTCTCTCAAAGGGGAAAAGCCAAGCTGGACGATCGCCGACAGTGCCAAACTATACAATATTGAGGGTTGGGGAGAACCTTATTTTCAGATTAATACTCAAGGTAATATTACCGTTTCCCCTCAAGGGATCGAGGGGAATTGTTTGGATTTAGCCGAATTGGTTGAGTCTTTGAGGGCGCGCAACCTCGATCTACCACTGTTGATTCGCTTTCCCGATATCTTAGCTGACCGAATGGCGAGGCTACAAAACTGTATGGCAAAAGCGATCGCTCGCTACAATTATTCAGGTAGTTATCGGGGAGTTTTTCCGATTAAATGCAATCAAAATCGTCACCTCGTAGAAGCTGTGGTACAGCAGGGTAAACCCCATCGGTTTGGCTTGGAAGCTGGTTCAAAACCAGAATTAATTATCGCCCTGGCGAGTTTAAATTCTTTAGAAACCGATCCACAACCGTTGTTAATGTGCAATGGTTATAAAGACCGCGAATATATTGAAACTGCCCTTCTGGCTACTAAGCTAGGACAAAAACCAATTCTGATTATCGAACAGCCTCAAGAACTAAATTTAGTTTTAGCCATTAGTCAAGAGTTAGATATTAAGCCTGTTTTGGGGGTGCGGGCAAAACTAGATACTAAAGGGATCGGTAGATGGGGTGATTCTACAGGCGATCGCGCTAAATTTGGCTTGACCATAGCCGAGATTTTACAGCTAGTCAGACAATTATCGGCAGCTTCTAGGTTAGATTGTTTGCAACTATTACATTTTCATATCGGTTCGCAGATTTCTGCGATCGGCGTAATTAAAAATGCGATTCGCGAAGCCAGTCAGATTTATGTCCAATTAGTCAAGCTTGGTGCAAATATGCAATACCTAGATGTCGGGGGCGGTTTGGCAGTAGACTACGACGGTTCAAAGACCAACTTTCCTGCTTCCAAAAACTATAATATGCAAAACTATGCCAACGATATAGTCGCTCAGGTCAAAGATGCTTGCGAACAGGGTAATGTAACCGTTCCAACTTTAATTAGTGAGAGTGGCAGAGCGATCGCTGCCCATCAATCAGTGTTGATCTTTGATGTCTTGAGTAGTAGTAGTGTCCCTAATCCAGATCTATCTTCCCCCGCAGCAGATGCACCTTTAGTAATACGCAACTTTTGGCAAACCTATGAGGCGATCGATGCTGATAATTTTCAAGAAAGCTATCACGATGCAATTCAGTTTAAACAAGAAGCTTTGAGTTTATTTAACTTTGGCTATTTAAGTTTAAGCGATCGCGCCCATGCTGAAGAGTTGTATTGGGCTTGTTGTCACAAAATTGTGGCAATTATCGATCGTTGCGATCGTGTCCCCGACGATCTAGAAAATTTGGCAGCAATTATGGCATCTATTTACTATGTCAATCTCTCAATTTTTCAGTCAGTCCCCGATACCTGGGCGATCGACCAGCTTTTTCCGATTATGCCCATTCATCGTCTCGATCGACAACCCACTG
The DNA here is from genome assembly GCA_030064795.1 of Pleurocapsa sp. MO_226.B13. The sequence goes on from JASJEI010000147.1 coordinate 7,327, forward strand.
TCAGGGCTACTCTGGCCGATCTTACTTGTGATAGCGATGGTAAAATCGATCGCTTTATCAATCCCAAAGCAGCCAAACATCTTTTAGAGTTACATCCTTTAGATGATACCCAACCATACTACCTGGGGATGTTTCTTGTCGGTGCATACCAAGAAATTATGGGCAACCTACACAATTTGTTTGGCGATACCAACGTGGTACATATTAAAGTTAATCCTAATGGTTATCAAGTAGAATCGGTAGTCCGAGGCGATACCATCAAAGAGGTTCTCAGCTACGTACAGTACAATAGCGAAGACTTATTAGAAACTATGCGCTGTCGTACCGAAATTGCCTTACAAAACCAGAATATTACTTTGGCAGAAGCCCAAAAACTTTTACAAAACTATGCCAGTAGCCTAAATAATTCTACTTATCTCAAGTAAGAAGAGAAGGAACAAGGAACGAGGAACGAGGAACAAGGAATCAGGAATAAGGAAGTATAACCCCGAACTAATGACCAATGAATAACTACTAACTACTAACTCCTAACTACTAACTCCTAACTACTAACTCCTAATTCCGAACTGCCAATTCCGACTCATTTCTAAAAATGAAGACTATACTAGACAAGTTTCAATTCAAGTAAAATCTTTAAATAGATCGATGACTATCTTGCAGGATAAAGAGAAGCTAGTATTTTCATCTGGTATATTGCGCCTAGTAGGTTATGGTTTGTTGTTGATGGCGTTTGTAGATCTTTTCTTTTTACTTATTCCTCCTCAATTCATGAACCCTATCTGGGAATTTGAGACTATGGGAACTATTGTCGAGCGAGTTCCCGTAACTTTGCTGGGAGTAGTCTTAGTTTTTTATGGTGAGAGGAGCGATCGCGCTCCGATCGAGACTTTCTTGTTAAGAGTTTTATCTTGGCTATCTTTAGTGGCAGCAATTTTTTTGCTCTTAATAATTCCTTTGAATATCAGCAACGGATTTCGGATCTATCATCAGCAGAATGCTCGTGTAAATGCGCAATTCGTTCGTCAAAAAGACACGCTACAGGAATATAGCGAACAATTAGAAGCTGCTGATTCTAGAGAAGAAATTCAACGCATTTTGCAACAGCAAGCCAAACAAAAAATCAGTATTCCTGCTGCCGTAAATACCGATAAACTCAAAACCGATATTTTAGATAATCTACAAGAAAATCAAGCTAAGATTACCAGTCAAACTCAGTCTTTTCGAGCTAAAAATCGTTCTATGATTTTAAAAAAATGTCTCCGCTGGAATCTTGGTTCGTCGATCGCGTCGATTTTATTCTTTTTAATTTGGAAAAGTACTGGCTGGGCAAGAATTAAGTTATATCAACACTAAAATATTACAATTTTGTCATTAGTTCGTTGCCTAATTTTCTGCGTATATTCGCTATTTTGAGCCGTGTTATAGCAAATTTACTTGGAGATAAATTGGTAAAACTACTGAAGCCTAAAAAGAAAAAAATATTTAAGATAAATATTCAGAATAACCGAATTTTTGCTATCAGTATTTTTAACCTTTTACTTTTACTAAGGCTCTGTAATTTTTGTTTTGCCATAGCGATATTTACAGATCGAATTAAATATGAGTAACGAACTAATCAGATCTCAAACAATCGATTTAAGCACCATCAATACTCAAGAATCTGGTTTCTCAATAGCAGAATTTAAACAGATTGTATATCGCCGATGGAAACCAGCAGTAGCTATGGGAATAGCTGCCTTTACGGGAATATTTTTATTTATTGCCTTGAAAACACCAGAATATCGCTCAGAAACTTTAATTTTACTAGAAAATAGCCAAAACAAAGAAGCTGCTAGCGTTGCTCCTAACACTACTACAGCCAGTAGATACTATTCTGTGACAGATCTTTCTACCGAAATTTTTGTCCTCCGTAGTAATTCGATGGTAGGCAAAGCAATTAAAAATTTAAAGGCTCGTTATCCAGACATTTCTGTAGCCGAAGTAGTTGGTAATCTATCGATTTATCAAGCAGCAGTAAACAAAACTCCTACGGATGTTTTAGTAGTTTCTTATATCGATACCGACCCTGAAAAAGCCAAAGCAGTTCTGGAGGCTCTGGGGGATACTTATATTAATTATAGTTTAGAAAAACAACGTTTACAGGCAAGTAACGCCATTAAGTTTATTGATAGTCAATTACCAGATGCTCAAGAAAAACTAGACGAAGCAGCCAAAGAAATTCGACAATTTAGACAAATACATAAGCTAGTCGATCCCGAAACCTCCGCAGTAGCAGCAGGACAATATAAACAAGACATCGCCCTGCAAATACAACAAACCCAAATCGCGCTCGATCTTAACCGAAAACAACAACAAGAATTAGAACGCCTGCTAAAAGAATTAGGGCAAGATTCAGAAACCATGTTGGCATCTTCGGTTCTGGGAGAAGATGGAGTATATCAAGATTTGGCAGGGAAATTAAAAGATATTGAAACCCAATACAATTTAGGTACGGTTGATTATTATGACAATTTCCACGTCATGAGTAACCTCAAAGAAAAGCGACAGGAATTAAAACAACTGTTGCAAGAAAGAGCGGAGCAAGTTTTAGGGAAATCTATCTCTCCAGAAGTTTTAGAACGAATAATTGTAACTCCTAGCTACACAGACGCGCAACCGCCTGGAGACGCACCAAATCCCAATACAAATAATCAAGGCGATAGTTCGGGAACTGAAGTTTCCTCTGAAGGTTCTACTTTAGGAACCTTAGCTACTCGCAAACTAGGGTTGGAAACTGAAGCTGCTAGTTTACAGAGTCAGTTAGCCAGTTTGCGTCAAGAAAAAGCGAGAGCAGATGACAATTTTATTAGTATCCCTGGACTTCAGCAAACTTTTACCGAGTTAAAACGCCAGCTAGAGCTTAAGTCTGAGGCATACAATTATCTCTTGGAAAGACGACAGGAGTTAGAAATTTCTGAAGCTGAGGAAACTGCACCCTGGCGTATCCTCAATGAACCTTTTTTACCGAGCAAACCAATTGCACCTAATATTCAGCAGGGATTGATCCAAGCACTAATAGCAGGAGGTTTTATCGGAGTAGCCACAGCATTTATCCTTCAGCAGTTGGATCAGAGTATCAAACAGGTTGAAGAAATCAAACAAATTACCAAGTTACCCCTGTTGGGAGTAATTCCCAAGGTTGCCGAACCGAGAATTGAGGCTAATATTCATACCACTAGAAGATCCTATTCCTACTACTCGTCTTTTACCGAAGGATTGCGTTCTCTAGCAATGAATCTGCGTTACCTGATGGCTGACGAGGGACCAATTAAAACTTTGGCGGTTACTTCTTCTACTTCTGCTGAGGGTAAATCGACTATTTCTTATAATTTAGCAATTGTCTTAGCCGAACTAGGACTGAAGGTGTTAGTCGTAGACGGTGACTTACGCAAACCCAGACTACACAAATTAGGGCAGGTTAATAATGAAGCTGGATTAAGCGAGGCAATTACCACCGAAAATCCCTGGACGGACTATTTGCAAACCAACTCTATAGATAATTTGGATATCTTAACCGCAGGTGCTACTTCTCCTAACCCGATCGCTTTATTGAATTCAGAAAAAATGAAGCGATTAATCGAACAATGGGAAGCCGACTATGACTATGTAATCATCGATACGCCACCGATTGGAGTGATTGCCGATGCTAAGAGTCTGGCGCAGGAAGTTGACTCGATTTTGTTTATTGCAGGTATCCAAAGAGCAAGTCGTAAATCAATTGATAATGCCTTGGATATTTTGCGCCAAAGTCAGTGTCATTTAGCAGGAGTGGTAGCAAACTTGGTCGATCCTGAATTTGATTATTATGCCTATTCCTATTACGACTCTTACTACAATCAAGCCCATCAAGAAGATAACGATTCTGATGATGACGAGCTTAATTCTTCCAGAAGAAGTAGAAGAAGAGGAATCCTAGAACAGTTCCGCCGTCGTTAATTGTCAGAATTGCTAATTACCCAAGCCTAATTATGGTTAGATTAACTAAGTTGAAATACCAGCATCCGCGCC
>JASJEI010000148.1 GCA_030064795.1 Pleurocapsa sp. MO_226.B13
TAGATAATAGTGGTGTATATAGTGGAGTAGAAAACGGAGCAATCGGACAGGGAGGAGACATCCGTATAGACACAGGCTCGCTACTACTACAAGATGGAGCGAGAATTGAGAACAGTACTTTGGGTCAGGGTGATGCGGGAACAATCACCATAGAAGCTTTCGGCAAGATTTCCGCAGCGGGGGAAGACCAAGCTGGATCTAACAGTGGCATTTTCAGCAGAGTACAAGGAGAAGGCAACTCAGGTGGGATAGAGATTACTACAACTGACCTGTCTTTGAGTGAGAGAGGTTTAGTCAGTGCCACCACTTTTGGAGTAGGAAATGCAGGGACAATTAAGATTAACGCTTCAGACACTATTGTTGTGAGTCAAGGAAGTGGCATTTTCAGCAGAGTACAAGGAGAAGGCGACTCAGGTGGGATAGAGATTACTACAACTGACCTGTCTTTGAGTGGTGGAGGTCAAGTCAATGCTAGTACTACTGCCGATCGCGGTCGAGGTGGTATTCTGACTTTAAATATTGATGATACTTTGCTAATGAGCAATGATAGTTCGATCTCAGCAAAAGCAGACAATGGTGCTAATGGTGGTAATATCAATCTCGATGCTGAGTTGGTGGTTGCTTTTCCCAACCAAAACAACGATATTATTGCCTCTGCTACACAAGGAAATGGTGGCAATATTGACATTACGACTAATTCCATTTTTGGCTTAGAAGAAAGAAGCTCTACACCAGAAAACAATACCAATGACATTGATGCTTCTTCTGAATTTGGACTAGATGGTACAGTAGCGATTAACGAATTGGATGTTAATCCCGTAGAGGGACTAGAAGAATTACTCACAGAAGTAATCGATGTGACCAGATTAATTGCCCAAAGTCTCTGTCAACAGGGAGACATGAGTGAATTTATCGTCACGGGTAAAGGTGGGATCGCACCCAGTCCCAACCAACCGCGAGAGTGGGAGATGAGTGAGGTGGATTTGGTCGAACCTGCCTCGTTTTCGGAAGATGGTACCCGCGAACGGCCGATCGCCCGTACAGGGGAAGATAGAGAAGATGAGGAAGAGATCGTGGAGGCGCGAGGATGGATAATCAACGATCGCGGTATTGTAGAGTTAGTCGCCCATCAAACCGATCTTAATGGTTCTTCTCCACAGCCAAAAGACAACAATGTTTGTAATAAGTGATGGAGTGGGGGCGCATAGGCTACATGACTTGGAAGGTTAGAGCGATCGCAGCCAGGGAAAATCAAGTATTTGACACGACTTGGAAGGTTAGTTAATTTTGAAACGAAAAAATTAAAGTTGTAGCTTTCGGTTATTGCTCCAGAATCCTCATTCTGTCGATTAACCTTTCAAGTCGTGTATATTATCTTTTCTTTAGATATTTAGGCTCTTTTTCCAAGTTAATATCTTAGTTGAAGTAAATAGCAAAGATAAATATTTTCAAGGTGTTTTGATTAATTCCCCGTTATTCACTTTTCGGGGAATTTCTTCCGAAACGCTTACTCTATCGCCAATTAAAATTAACTTGGTAGCGGCGGGCGAAGAAGCTAGTCCGTTCCCATTTGCGTGATGCTCAAGCTCAAAGCTGTGTTCTGATGTTGCTAGCCACTGCTCAGTTATTTGCCTTCCACCTTGGTTTGCTCCTCACTCAACTGGGACAACGCTACCAAATCGATTGGCATGGCGATCGCGGCTTGAGTTTCTTGCAACTGGGCTTACGCCAACTACAACGTCTGTGCTACCAAGGTCTGCCCATTCCTCCATTTCGACCCTTACCTTGAAAAGTAAATTTCAGAAAACAAAGATGAAAAAAGTATTAATTACTGGAGCAACGGGAAGAACTGGTGCTTTAGTTTTCCAAAAACTGCAAAATAGATCGGGAGAATTTACGGTAACTGGTTTTGCGCGATCGCCTCAAAAGGTCGAACAACTGTTTGGTTCGACGGAAGATTTTATTATTGGCGATATTACCAATAAAGCTCAAATAAGATCTGCAATGGAAGGTTACAGTGCTTTGGTTATTCTTACCAGTGCTATTCCCAAGACGATCGCACCACCTTCAGACGGAAAACCTCCACAATTTGCCTACGATCCAGACGGTATGCCAGAAAAAGTAGATTATCAGGGACAGGTAAACCAAATTGATGCTGCCAAACAAGCAGGGGTAGAACATATTGTCCTTGTCGGTTCGATGGGTGGTACTAGATCCGATCATCCTCTTAATCGTATGGGCAACGGTAATATTTTAGTCTGGAAACGCAAGGCAGAACAGTATCTGATTGATTCGGGGATTGACTATACTATTATCCGTGCGGGTGGTTTATTAAATGAACCAGGAGGAGTCAGAGAATTATTGGTAGGAAAAGATGACTTGCTATCGATAAATCCTCCCGATGGTATTCCCAATCTAATTCCCAGAGACGATGTAGCTACTGTAGTAGTCAACGCTCTAAGAGAACCTAATGCTCGTAACAAAGCCTTTGATGTTATCTCTAAACCAGAAGATGCTCCTAATGCTGTGGTGACCAAGGATTTTGCTAGCTTATTTGCACAAACTACAGGGGGATTATAATTGTAGCTATACGATGCGCAAACAAAAAGGATCGCCAAAGCTAGCGATCCTTTTTAATTGATTAATTAACCGCTAATTAAATAATTTTAAATTTACGTAGACCAAAGTATAAACCTAGAGCAATTCCTGTATATACGCCGATAATTAATAAGAAAGCAATTACGCCACCCATTTAAGATCTCCTTTAATGTTTTTTAAATTTTTTCTGGTTATAGGGTATTTTACCCGATCGCGGTTGCGGTAATCTTTAATGTTTAATGCCAATACCAATTAAAGCTTGGTTGCGATCGCCTTCTAGATCGACGATAGGTGACGATGATCGCAGTTACTATCAGAAATAACGACTATGCTCTAGCAAAAAGGCAGACTATACCGATTAACTCCCAAAAAAATGAATGATGTTGCTCAATCTTATGCGATTTTAGGAATCGATCGCTCTGCATCTCCATCAGTTGCCAAGCAAGCTTATCGCAAGCTAGCTAAAATTTGGCATCCAGATCGCTATGTCAACGATCCCATACTCAAAGCCAAAGCAGAAGCAGAAATTAAAAAAATCAATCAAGCTTATGCAGTGGTAAAAGCAGACAAAGCAGCAAATGAGCCTAGCGGTTTTAAGCCAAATGTTGCTAGTAATTCTCCATCCAGAGACTCTAGTACCAGAGTTGCTAAGATGCAAAATAACCCAGAATTTTATTATCAGCAGGGGATGAGCTATGTGGAATCAGAAAACTATGAAGCAGCCTTAACTAGCTTTGCTCAAGCGATTAAACTCAATCCTAATTATCTTGAAGCCTATCAGTGTCGGGGTTTTATTTTATCGAAGCTCGGTTTTAATTTACGTGCCGATGCAGAATTTAAAAAGGCTCATCAAATTAAGCTTAAGAATAGGGTTGTCTCATCCCATCGCCAAGAATATCGCTCCCAAACCTATAGTAATCTCAGTCCTCCAGCTACTGCTACAGTCAAAAATCAAGCTGTTAGACCTTTACAGTTTTGGCATACTATCATTGGGTTTGAGCAACCGATTAAATCTCTAGTAGTTAGCAGTGATGGTCAAATTGCCAGTGTAAGTGAGGATCCAGAAATTAATCTCTGGCAAGTTAGTACGGGAAAGAGAGTCGGTATTCTCAAGGGTCATCGGGACAAAGTTACCTGTCTGGGTGTTAGTTTTAGTGGTCGCACTTTACTCAGTGGGAGTCAAGATAAAACCATCAGATTTTGGGATTTGCAAGAAAGAAAAGTAATTCGTACTCTTGGCGGATATTTTGACGGACATCTCAGTAAAGTTACCGCTTTGGCTTTGACTCCAGACAATCAGACTTTAATTAGTTGTGGTGCAGATAATTCCCTCAAGATTTGGGATGTAAATCGCGCCAGGGAAATTCAAAATATTTCTTTCTCGGCTACGGTAACTTGTCTTGCAATTAGTTCTGATGGTCGGCTATTTTGTAGCGGTGGTTTAGAGCCACAAATCAGAATTAGAAATACTAAAAATGGACGGGTAATTCGCTCAATTAACAATAACTCAGGGGTGTTATCCTTGGCTTTTAGTCCCGATGGTAACTTGCTGGCTACGGGAGGCTTTAATCGTAATATTAAGCTGTGGGATCTCACCACAGGTAAAGAAATTTACACTCTAATGGGACATTCAGATAGAGTATCGAAAGTAATTTTTAGTCGTGATGGTAAAACTTTAATCAGTAGTAGCTGGGATGGGAAGATTAAACTCTGGAAACTGGCAACGGGTACAGAAATAATTAGTCAAGAAGCGCATTCTGCCAAAATACACAGTATAGCGATCGCACCAGGCGATCGAACTTTGGTTAGCGGTAGTGCTGACAGGACAATTAAAGTATGGCATTGCAATTTATCACGTTAATGATTGAAAGTATGAAACTAAAGACTTACTGTTCGTAGCTATTAGTTATTAGCTCTTAATCAATTCTCAGCCAGTCAGTTATAAAAGTAATCAAATAGCTGTCATCCCCCGACTCAGCAATGTCCAATAAGATTTTAAATTATCAGAAGCGCGAATGAAATATCTAAACCTGCAACGAAGATTAAAACCCTATCAGGTTGCAGGATTAACCAAAGTTAAATTAAATTCTTCTCAATCGGTTTTGGAAACTGAGTATCAACGTTGTCTGACCCTGGGACTATCACAAACGGAATTGGAAAGATTAGTTTCTCTTTGTCAGGCAGAAAATTTGGAGCTTATTTCTCCCTGGGAAATATATACTTGTCCTGAAAAGTTTCTTTTAAAAGTTATTAAAGCTAAAGCTTACAATCTTAGTAAGGTAGAAAACCTTTTGGATTTGAAACAGGCTTTTCCCATTTTTAAAAGCCAACAATATGATTTTAGAACCAAGATATCTTGGGCAAAATGTGTTTATTTTATCGATAATTTGACTAAAAACTCACAGGATTTTGAAAAATTCAAGCAAGATATTGAGGCTTTCATTATCGCCATCGATCAAGAAAAATATCATCAGTTGACTGGAGAAACCGCCGTCGAGGAAGCCTATGAAGATCTATCTAGTTATATTAGCTGGTGGAAAGGTGCGCAGTGGGAATATACTTTAGCCAAGCAAGCTTCTACCTTGGATCTGTTAAAAAGAGCTTGGCTAGAACAATATCTAGCCAAACACGATCTTAGTGACTTGCTTAAATATAGTCCAATCGATTAACTAGATCTATTTATGTTTTTAAAAATTATCAGTAACTAATTATTATGCCTCTAACTAAACTCAATAGACCGATTAGACCCAAAGATAGTTTACAAGCAATTATTCAAACTTGGAAAGATCAAATTATTTGTCTTTCTCCTAAAGGAGAAGGTTATAATGCCTATCTAACCGAGCCTCAAACTGGTAATATAATTAATTATATTCATGCCAACTGCGATGAACTGCGTCATCTGGCAACTAATTATGACACGCTATTAATTAAAATTAAGCAAAAGCATGATGGCTATTTAAAGGAAGCTGTCTTAAATACAATCAAATACGAAACAACCAGACGCGCATTTAAAAAACAGCACGAATGGATCCAAACTAGCTATAAAAGCTCCCTCGAACAAAAGCAACTAGATGCCGAACAACAAACAACAGAAATCAAACGGTTAAAACAAATTATCGAGGAACAAAGGCAAGAAATAGCTAAAATTAAGAGTGAATGTCGGGGACAGTTAGTAGCAATCCAAGCAGAAAGCTTACTCAAACAAAAAGAAGCCGAAATTGCCCAAAAAGATCGGGAAATTGCTCGATTAAATCAACAGCTAGAGGAAAGCGATCGCGAAATTAATCGTCTTCAATCTGAACTAAATAATGGTCTTAAGGAACTGAAGCTCAAGTATAAATGGTTGATTACTCAGTTTATTCAAGACCGCACTGAAAAGCAAAAAATAGATAATAATAATAAAAGCCTTCAAAGTTGCCAAAATTTATTTAAAAAAGCTCAACGAAGAATTCATTTGCTACAGACAGAAAATAAATTCCTCCGACAAGAAAATGTTGAGCTTTATAATAAGGTGAAAATGTTACGGATTTAGAGTTCGGAGTTAGTAGTTAGATATTTTTGATTTTTTGTCAAAAGAAACAGTCAAAAATAATGAGAGATGTTTTATAGCTGACAACCAGTTTCAGCACTACAATTGCCGTAATTATTAGAAGAGTTGTCAGTAAGAGTAAAATTAAACGATTCCTCTCGCAACAAAGCCATAATCTCTGCACCCAAAACTAGATCCTGTTCGTGACCAAACTTATGTTGGCGAAGACAACCATTACGGTCGAACAAAAGTAAAGTAGGTGTACCTTGAGTTCGATAAGTCCTCATAGTTTGGGGAATCGGGTCGTTTTCGTCTTCGGAGGGAAGGTCAATAGCCACGGGGAAATTCACTCGATACTCATGCAAAAAAGCTTTCAGAGATTCTTCCTGCATAGCTTGATGATGTTCAAACACAGTATGTAAACCAATTACTGCCACATCCTCAGAGGAAAAAATTTGATGTACTCTTTTAGCTTGAGGAATAGAACGTTCTATACAAGCAGGACAAAGCATTTGAAAAGCAAAGATAGCAACAACCTTACCTCTAAGTTTTTCCAGCGATAAAGGTTCATTTGTATTTAGCCATTTTTGTACTAATAACTCTGGAGCAGGATTTAACTTAGGTATTGAGAAAAACTGAGAGTTAGTTAAGGAATTCATGGAATAAATCTCCTTTCTAAAGATCAATTGAAAATTGGCAGCAGAAAACTAGGTTGGTGAAGGTTTACTGTTCCAAATCTGCAAACCTTGCAAACACCGATGACAAAATATTCAATTAAGAAAAATTTTTTCTGGTCTCCAAGCAGATATATTCAACTAGTTTCTGCTGTCAGCGAGGGAATAAAATCAATACTCTTAATATGTTTAGTAAAAGAGTAGTTTTAGGAACGTAGCGATGGATTGAGTATCAAACCAAACCACCATAGAGAATATTGAGATTGAGTGTTACAAAAATTAGCGATTACGAACAGAAAAAGGAAGACTAAGATCGCCAGATTGGACGCTGTAGACTTGATAAACACCAAGCATAGGACGGTTTTTATCAGAGGTATTCACCTCCATATAGGCAGTAACACCATCAAAATTAAAATCAGTTTGATGATTAACCCTTTGAGCAGGAACTAAAACCTTAAGCTTATTGCGCTTGGCAACGACAGAAAAACCAGGTGAATCTATATATATAGGCATACCAGGATTAGTAGGAGGCAAAACTACACTGGAATCTTCTTTCTTAAACTGTTTAACAGCAAGTCCACCAGGGACACGCTCATCAGAAGTTAAAACGACCCAATGAGTATGTAAGATTACACCATCATTAGCATAGTCATTGTCATTATCTTCATCCCATAAAGGAGTATCATCAAAATCAGGATGAGAAGTCACGGCCAAAGCCACAATTCCTTCAGTAGGATTAAAACCTATATCCTCGGGCTTTAAAGTAGTAGGGAAAACATAGCCCAAAACAGGAGCAGTATCTACTTGACCAGCAGCAGTAGGTAAAGTATCGCCAATAGTCCCTTCAACCTTTTGCTCAAAAACCAGCAAGTCTAAATCAGAATGATAGCTAACTTGAGAACGGCGTAATTCGAGGTCAGAAGAAGCAGGGACAGAATTAATAGAATTGATAGGTTCTGCCACAACAGCAGAAGAAGAGCCAAGATTAGCCAAAAGAAGAGTTAAAGAAGCAAGTTGTGTAAATTTAGAAAAGCGTTTCATAATTAAATTCCATCTTTTATTGTTTCGAGTCGATACTATAATGGTAAGGATATTTTTTTGATTTGTCAAGCTAGTATCGAGTCAAAACCAATTTTCTTTTTTATTAATCTCATGAATCTCAATCTCCTCTATCAACTTATTGAACGCATTGGTAATCTATTGCGTGCCGAACAACGTCTTGCTGGTAAAGCTTTTGGCTTACAGGAAGTTCATTTACAAGTGCTTTTGTATCTTTCTTTATGTAATCGCTATAGCAACACTCTCATTGCCGTGACTGAGTATCTTAATGCTACTAAGGGTACTGTTTCTCAGTCTTTGAAAGTTTTGGAAACTAAAGGCTATATCTCAAAGAAACCCGATCCTGACGATAAGAGAGTAAGTCACTTATTACTTACCGAGGAAGGTCAAAAGATTATTGATGAGGTTATTCCCCCTCCTGTTTTTCGTGACGCTATTGGTAGTTTGACTTCTCAACAAGTTCAAGATTTAAAGTTGAATCTGACTTTATTGCTTTCTTCCCTACAGCAAGCTAATCAACTTCGTAGTTTTGGAGTTTGTCAAACTTGTCGCTTTTTTACTAAAGAAGATAATGGTTTTCGCTGTGGATTAACAAAAGAATCTCTAAGTAAATATGATGCCTCTCTTATTTGTCGCGAACATGAGTCTGTGTAAATCAGATTACATCTTTGTTTCAACCTTAGTCTGATTTTCTGTACAGTTACTGATACTGAGTCGCGAACTTAACAAATACTATTAGGGCGATCGCGATCTAGGAGAAACTTAGTATAGAATTGCTACGGTGGCGGTTTTGGATTTTGCTTGCTAAAACAGACGAAATTAACCAACAATTACATTGTTTTTAGTTTAACTACTTATTTTATCCGCTCCAGACAGCCAACACTATGCCAATAACTATTAATACTCAACAGTTGACGCTGCAAGAAGTTATTCAAAATTGGAAAGATCGTATTGTCTGTCATCCCCCTCGGGGAGAAGGTGCAGAAGCTTATCTGATCGATTCTAGTACGGGCGATCGCCTAAAATATATTGAGGCTAATTGTGATAGTCTGCGCCACAATGCTACTAATTACGATCGATTATTGATTGAAATCAAAAATAAACATACGGGCATTTATAAAGAAGCAGTTTTAAATACAATCAAATACGAAGCCACCAGAAGAGCATTTAAAGCTCAGCACGAATGGATACATCAAAGCTATCAAGGTTTAATTAATAACGTCAAAAACAACAATTTCGACCGACAAATGTTACTAAAAATTGATAGTTTAAATAAAACCGTTGCGCTTCGCGATCGCGAACTAAAAAAGCTCAAGTCTGAATGTAAAGGCGATCTGCAAGAACTACAAACAGCGTATAAAAAATTACAGCGTCAACTTGCCCAGGAGCAAAAACGCCGACAAAAATTAGGCGTAAGTAATAAAAGCCTTGGGGCATATAAAGGACACTTCCGCAGAGCGCAAAAGAAAATTGCGACTTTGAAGACTGAAAATAAAAATTTACGCAAACAGGTCAACTTACTAGAGTTTAAGGCAAAGAAGGTCAGTATGGGGAGGAGCACTACTGACTCTTGACTGAATCTTGACTTTGTGGAGCGAAGCCCTCGATCTCAAATCTTTAGCCAAGACTTTAGTCATAGACAAACATACCTAGCATAAGGCTAAAGTTAGAAAGTGGTTATCTCTTTCGTTTGAGTTTGACTTAAGACGTTTTTGAGATGATTTTGCCTGCTTAAGTTTTTATCATAGAACTATAAATCATTGTTTTCAAATATTGGTCTAAATCATAATAGATCTTTATTTATTGAGCTTTACGGTTGAATAGAACGCATAATAATCAAAGTTAAAACATAATAATCAAAGTTTAAAAAAACTATTCAATCGCCAACGTAGTCTATTAAGCATAAAAACTGTTGTAATGGTCTGAAGATTTCAGGCAATTGAGCAGGGAAGGGAAAAACAAAACCACTTTTCTAACGATCGAGATGACTATGAATATAGATTTCACTTGGAAAACAGCACGGCAAACAGCTGAATTCTTGGTCTTACAACAAGTAGGAAAACATCTTAGCGATATTGAAATTGTAGTGTTGCGCGGTGCTTGGGATAATCAAACCTATGAAGAAATTGCCGAAGCTGAAGGTTATACGAGTAACTATCTCAGTAAAGATGTAGGCAATAAGCTGTGGAATAATCTTTCCCTCGCTTTGCAAGAGAAGGTATCGAAGAAGAATTTTAAAGCTGCCCTACAACGAGAATGGTACAAACAAACCCAGGATAATTTACATCAATATCAAACTCAATTATTAGAATCGCGAAAAAAAGACAATTTAACTTTTCCTGAAGGTTCGGTCGATCTGGGTTCTCCCTTTTATATTGAGCGATCGCGTTGTGAATCTGTTTGTTACGAGACAATTGCTAAACCAGGCTCTTTAATTCGGATCAAAGCAGCCAAATGGATGGGGAAAACTTCTCTAGTCAATCGGATTTTAGAACAAGGGCGATCGCAAGACCATAAAACAGTATACTTGGATTTTGGCAGTGTCGAGCGTTCTATTCTTCAGAATTTAGATAAACTGTTGCGCTGGCTATGCGTCATGATTTCTCGGCAGTTAGGATTAGAAAATCAGGTCAAGGAATATTGGGATACAGATATTCTTGGTAGCAATGATAACTGTATTGTCTATTTTGAAGAGTATGTTCTAGCAGAAGTAACTAGCGAAATTGTCTTGGCTTTGGATAATATCGACAAATTATTCTCTTATGAAGAGGTAATTGAAGATTTTTTTGGTCTGTTACGCAGTTGGCACGAAAAAGGCAAAATATATCATTGTTGGGCAAGATTAAAACTAGTATTAGCACACTCTACAGAAGTATATATCCCCTTGGATATCAATCAATCTCCTTTTAATGCAGGAGTACCAATCCTACTCGAAGAATTTAGTGCTTCACAGGTAGAAGCTTTGGCTGGTTTATATCAACTGGATTGGGATTGCTCTCAAATCAGTAAGTTAATGGATTTAGTTGGAGGTCATCCTTACTTACTCAGATTGGCAATGTATAAAATTAAAACCGCAGGGCTGACTCTAGAACAATTTTTGCAGGAAGCTTTCTCGGAAACAGGAATTTATAGCAACCCTCTGCGACGTTTATTGAATATCCTCAAACAATCCCCTGAACTAAGTTGTGCATTTGCTCAAGTGGTCAAATCCGAGCGACCCATAGCACTCAATTCTTGGCAAATTTATCAGTTACATAGCATCGGTTTAGTTCGGCAGCAAAATAACTTAGTCTTCCCTCGCTGTAAATTATATCGTGATTATTTTAATCGAGTTTTTTAAACGTTCTAGCGATCTACTAGAATATCAGGAAATTAATTGGAACGACTCAATCGTGACAAGTTAAGGGTCTACGTTGTTTATCAAATGGTTTTTAGCTCTTAGCTCTTAGCTCTTAGCTCTTAGCTCTTAGCTCTTAGCTCTTAGC
>JASJEI010000026.1 GCA_030064795.1 Pleurocapsa sp. MO_226.B13
CAAAAGTTACTGGAGACTTAGTTTAGATACAAAATTAGCGTATTGAAAACGCTAAAGTAATCACAGCCAAGCTCTTAGATATTTTAATTAATAAAAAATAATTTGGTTATATATCTAGCTAGTTTTGAGAATTGGGATTAGTACAATGAATTATAAGCTCGAATTTCAAATCTAATGACTACTGCTACTCCTTGGTTAACTCTGGAAGAATATCTGGCTTATGACGATGGTACGGATAATCGTTATGAATTAGTCGATGGAAGACTGGTAATTATGCCTCCAGAAAGCGATCGCAATAATTTAATCGCGCTTTATCTACTTGCGGAATTTATGAAACTAGTTCCCCTGCAACTGATTCGTCACAAAGATACAGAAATTGTCGTTGCAGGTAATCGCACCAGAGTCAGAATTCCCGACTTGATGATTTTGAGCGAGGAATTGTTGGCAGCAATAGGAGGGAGACGTGCGACGATTACGGTAGATATGCCTTCTCCTGTTTTGGTTGTAGAGGTGGTATCTCCTGGAAAAGTCAATGAAGATAGAGATTATCGGTACAAGCGATCCGAATACGCTGCTAGAGGAATTTTAGAATATTGGATTGTCGATCCGCAGCTCGATCAGATTACAATCTTGTCTTTGGTAGATGGTTTGTATGAAGAAGCTATATTTGAAGGCGATCGCCCTATAGACTCAAAGATTTTGCCATCCTTGTCATTGACAGCAGAACAAATATTTAGCTTTAAGTAAATTTTCCAAGAATATCGCCGATTTTGCGGTCTCAATCCAGAAAAGTTACTGGTATTTTAAATTCTGTTCTGTAGGTTAGGTCAAAAGAAATACAAATAGCTATGGTGCGAGTTAAACTTACTTATCCTAAAATTCCCGACAG
Source organism: Pleurocapsa sp. MO_226.B13 (assembly GCA_030064795.1). The sequence continues at coordinate 890 of JASJEI010000026.1, forward strand.
CAAAAACTGTCCTTTGACCAAATGCGTCGCTTTTAAAAAATACGATGGGACAAATCTTCATTGGGTTTGGGAAAGCGAACTAGGCTGGTATGGTTTTGGCACTCGCCGTAATAGATACGACTTAGATGAAATGGGTATTCAGGATTTCAACATAGCTCATCCAGGCTTGGAAGAAGCACCCAAGATTTTTTTCAGAGATTTTGCTCGTTCTTTAGAAATTATTTTTCGCGAAAATGATAGATATCAATTTTCTGAATTGAAGGTGTTTACAGAATTTCTAGGAAACAATTCCTTTGCAGGAATGCACAAACCAGATGATGTCAAAGAATTGATTCTATTTGATGTCGAAACTCCTAACGGTATAGTTACTCCAGAGCAATTTCTCTCAGATTTTGGCAGCCTGAAAATTGCCGAGGTAATTTATCGTGGTAAGCTCACAGGAAAGTTTATCGAAGATATTCGTCAAGGAAAATATAACCTAGAGGAAGGAGTGGTTTGTAAAGGAGTAAATAAAGCCAGCAAAGAGCTTTGGATGGTTAAAATAAAAACCAATAGCTACAGAGAAAAATTACAGCAAGCTTTCCAAGATAATTGGGAAACCTATTGGGAATGATCTTGTTTTGCTCTCTGCGTCTTAACGTCTTGGCACGAGATAATTCAGCCAATAACAGTAAGATTACAGCGATCGCCCTGTCAATTATTCAATCTGCAAAAACGCATCGCCTAAGAGCCTACAACTGACAACTTTCCAATAACTGATTAATATTCGTTAACAAGTTGCCATAATGTAGCCTGACTATTAGAGAATAATACTCAAGAAACCTCCAATGGCAGCAAACTGATACAGTCAGCCAGAATTGAAAAAAAAAGTTAAGTATTAAAAATAATGGTAGATAGCCTTAAAAAACCCCAGTTTGAGGAAGTACGCCCTGGAGTTAAAGCTCCTGCGAAAGAAACGATTCTTACTCCTCGCTTTTATACAACCGATTTTGATGAGATGGCAAATATGGACATCTCTGTTAATGAAGATGAATTAAGAGCAATCTTAGAAGAGTTTCGCATCGACTACAACCGTCATCACTTCGTTAGAGACGAGCAATTTAAAAAATCTTGGGATAATATCAGTGGCGAAACACGCAAACTATTTATTGAATTCTTAGAGCGTTCCTGTACGGCGGAGTTTTCTGGATTTTTGCTCTATAAAGAATTAGGCAGACGTTTAAAAGATAAAAGCCCAGTCTTGGCCGAAATCTTTACTCTCATGTCTAGAGATGAAGCACGTCATGCAGGTTTTTTAAACAAAGCATTATCTGACTTCAATCTCTCCTTAGATTTGGGATTTTTAACTAAAAGTCGTAAGTATACTTTCTTCAAGCCCAAGTTCATCTTTTACGCAACTTATCTTTCTGAAAAAATCGGCTATTGGCGTTACATCACCATTTTCCGCCATCTCCAACAGCACCCCGAAAACGAAATTTATCCAATCTTTAGTTTCTTTGAAAATTGGTGTCAGGATGAAAACCGCCATGGTGACTTCTTCGATGCAATTATGAAGTCTCAACCCCAGTTTCTCAATGACTGGAAAGCAAGATTGTGGTGTCGCTTCTTCTTGCTCTCGGTGTTTGCGACTATGTATCTAAATGACGTTCAGCGTTCTGGCTTCTATGCCTCTTTAGGATTGGATGCTAGAGAATACGATAAGTACGTGATCGAGCAAACTAATAAAACAGCAGGAAGAGTATTCCCTGTAGTTTTAAATGTAGAGCATCCTAGTTTCTATCAAAGTTTAGAAAAGTGTGTAGTTAATAACGAAAAATTAACTGAAATAGCCGATTCCAATGCACCTGCACCTGTCAAGCTACTTCGTAAGTTACCTCACTATGTTTCTAACGGCGTAGAACTAATTAAAATGTATTTCATCAAGCCAATTCGCGTAGATAACTTAGCTGGTACTGTTCGTTAAAATTATTGTTCTTAGCTATTTTCTAATCTTTCTGTAGAGTCCTGTTTTCGAGCAGGGCTTTTTTTTAAGTTTTTAATCATCAACCAAGACTGTAGTTGAACAAGCTCAGTTGAGTTGATTCCTCATTCCTTGCTCCTTTCTCTTCATTCCTTATTTCAGTAGCGTGCAGAAAGTACATAAAGCACAATCTACGACGCTACCGTCTGAATGCTTCCCTAACAAGCTAAAGTATTCAGACTCTTTATTACTACGGAAGAAAAAGACACACATATGCAATTTCAAAAGTTATACAAGCTCGATTTTGTAACTCTCGATACTGAAATATATTTAACTTTTAATTTCTGATTTTAATACTTAATACTGCTTCATCGCCCTTGCTATGGCACGTTGGTCGTCTCTTTTCTTAATCGTTTCGCGCTTATCGTGGAGTTTTTTACCTCTACCCAAACCGATCGCCACTTTTACCTTACCTCTTTTAAAGTACATTTTGAGAGGAACTAGAGTTAAACCTTTTTGCTCTGTTTGTCCGATTAGTTTGTTAATTTCTTGGCGGTGTAATAGTAGTTTGCGGATGCGGAGAGGTTCGTGGTTAAAATAATTGCCAGTAGCTTGATAAGGGGAAATATGAACGTTGCTTAACCAAGCTTCCCCATTCTTAATAAACGCATAGCCATCTCTTAGGTTTACTTTTCCTGCACGAATTGATTTAACTTCCGTACCTAACAATTCAATTCCTGCTTCGTAGGTTTCCAGGATTTCGTAAAGATAACGAGCCTGACGATTATCACTGACTATTTTAATACCTGATTGTTTTTCCGCCATTCCTATACTGTCAATTCTGGGATTGCTGAGAATCTATTAGTATATCATTCAAGTTCTGGATTAGATTCTATCTTTAGTAATAAAAAAAGGTAATAGTTCTGCTTTGCCACAGCCAATATCTAAAATTGAAACTGTTCCGTCTAGATCGAGATCTTGAAACAGAAGAGAATAAAACTTCCAGTCCTTTTCAGAGGTTCGATCGCCGAGACTCTGAGGCGAATTTATTCCCTCTTCTGCGATTTTCTGCTGATATCTCGAAGTAACGATCGCCCCATCTTCTAACCAAGCTTCAATCGAGTCAGATTTCATTTCGATCATTGATGAAATACATAAGTAGGGGCAATCGCAGTTACCCCTACAAGAATAGTCTATTTGGCAGTTAATTTTCTTAATTGATTAACATTTCTGCTGATAGACGTTGGAAGTTCAATCTTTCTCCTTCAACATCGACAAAGATCGTGTCTCCAGCTTGATATTCACCCCGCAGGATTGATTTAGCGATCGCAGTTTCTAGATAACGAGATATTGCTCGTTTCAACGGTCTTGCGCCATAGACAGGATCGAAACCAAGATCGGCGAGATAATCTAAACCAGCATCGGAGATTTTTAGGGAGAGTTTTTGGTCTTCTAGACGTGCTTCTAAACCTTTGACCTGAAGCTGAACGATATTACGTAGTTGAGCTTTAGTTAAGGCGTGGAAGATAATAATGTCGTCGATCCGGTTGAGGAATTCGGGACGGAAGCGATCGCGCATCGTTGCCATTACCCGCGATCGCATTTCTTCGTATTTGCTGTCGTCTCCCGCCACGTCGAGGATATACTGCGAACCAATATTACTAGTCATGATGATAATAGTATTGGTAAAGTCTACAGTACGTCCTTGAGAGTCAGTAAGTCTGCCATCATCTAGGATTTGCAGCATGAGATTAAATACGTCGGGGTGGGCTTTTTCAATTTCATCAAACAGAATCACCGAATAAGGACGACGACGAATCGCCTCGGTTAATTGTCCCCCTTCGTCATAGCCGACATACCCTGGAGGCGCGCCTACTAAACGGGAGACAGAATGTTTCTCCATGTATTCCGACATATCGATCCGTACCAAGGCTTCTTCAGTGTCAAACAGACTTTGAGCTAAGGCTTTAGCTAGTTCGGTTTTACCTACCCCAGTCGGGCCGAGGAAAATAAAGCTAGCGGTGGGACGTTGAGGATCGGCTAGTCCCGCACGGGAACGCTGAATTGCATCAGCTACGGCGGTTACCGCTTCTTCTTGTCCGATAACTCGCTCGTGTAGTTCTGCTTCTAGATGCAGCAGTTTGGTTTTTTCTGACTCAATTAGTTTTCTCAGCGGAATACCAGTCCATTTAGCGATAATTTCGGCAATATCAGACTCTAAAACCTCTTCTCGCAATAGAGATTTACCTGTAGTTTGTCTTTCCGCCAGTTTTTGCTCGATTTCTACAACTTCTTGCTGTAGCTTGGGTAATTTACCGTGACGCAATTCCGCAGCACGGTTGAGGTCGTAATCTCGTTCTGCTTGCTCGATTTCTAGATTAACGGCGTTGATATCGTCTTTTAGAGTGCGAATCTGGTCGATAACTTCTTTTTCCGACTGCCATTGAGCGTTTATTTCCGATTGCTCTTCTTTGAGGTCGGCTAGTTCTTTTTCTAGTTTCTCCAGTCTTTCTTGAGAAATCGGATTGTCTTCTTTTTCTAAAGACAATCTTTCCATCTCCAACTGAAGGATTTTACGGTCAACCTCATCCAACTCTTCAGGCTTAGAAGTAATTTCCATCTTCAGCTTAGCAGCGGCCTCGTCTACTAAGTCGATCGCCTTATCGGGTAAAAAGCGATCGCTGATATAGCGATTGGACAAGGTAGCAGCAGCTACTAAGGCAGTATCGGTAATACTTACACCATGGTGTGCTTCGTAACGCTCTTTGAGTCCCCGTAGAATGGAGATAGTATCGACTACATTGGGTTCATCTACTAATACCGACTGAAAACGTCTTTCTAGTGCAGCGTCTTTCTCAATATACTTACGATATTCATCGAGGGTAGTCGCCCCAATACAGCGCAACTCGCCCCTAGCCAGCATCGGTTTGAGTAAGTTGCCCGCATCCATCGAACCCTGGGCTGCACCCGCACCGACAACGGTATGAATCTCATCGATAAAGAGGATAATATTACCTTCAGACTCGGTAACTTCTTTTAAGACAGCTTTAAGACGTTCTTCAAATTCACCCCGTAGTTTTGCCCCTGCAATCAATGCACCCATATCTAAGGCGACTACAGTGCGATCGCGTAAAGATTCTGGAACATCGCGGTTAATAATCCGTTGGGCTAATCCCTCAACAATCGCGGTTTTACCTACTCCAGGTTCGCCAATTAAGACGGGATTATTTTTAGTCCGACGGGATAAGATCTGGATCGTACGACGAATTTCTTCATCGCGACCAATCACGGGATCTAGTTTACCTTCCCTGGCGAGTTTGGTTAACTCTCGTCCATACTTTTCTAAAGCATCATATTTACCTTCGGGGTTTTGATCGGTTACTCTTTGCTTTCCGCGCACCTGTTTAATAATTTCCTTGAGTTTATTTTCGGTTAAGCCAACCTCTTGTAGTAGTTTACGTCCAAAGCGGTCGTCTCGAACAAAGCCTAGTACCAAATGCTCGACGGAGATATAATCATCGCCAAATTCAGTACGATATTTTTCCGCCCGATCTAAAAGAGTGTCTAGGCTACGCCCTAGGAAAACACTACCGCTAGGGTTGCTAACTTTGGGTTGACTATCAATAAAGCGATCGACTTTTTCACTTAGTCGTTGTACGCTGATATCAGCTTTATTAAAGATACTGTTAGCCAGTCCTTCTTGTTCGATTAAAGCTTTAAACAAGTGTTCGGTTTCAACCTGCTGCTGCTGACTCTGTTTGGTAATATCTTGGACAGCAGCGATCGCTTGCCAGGCTTTTTCAGTGAATTTTTGGGGATTGTTTGGTTGCATATGTCTCTTCTCGTGCTACTAAAGGATAAAAACTTGAATGTAGTAATTTAATTTATGGTTTACCAATAGACTCGATTAATTCAGCTATGAATCGCACTATCGTTGCTTAATAATTGGCGATCGCGCTTCTTAATCTCGATTAAAGCAGTTTATTTCTGGATTTAATGTAATTTTAACTATTTCCCAGCTTGTAAGTGAGGTAGGATACCCCACCTCCTTGATTCTGGTTTCCCCAATTCAAATATTTAATAAAGAAATCGCGATCGCTTTAGGATATTTCGACCATTAATTATCGTCAGGCATACGTAAAACAACAAGACTATAGCAATATTATTCGCTCTAAAAATTGGGAAAACTAAGACTAACTACTTTATTAGTCTCTGTTGAAGAGCGATCGCCATATGAGTTATTGTGTTAATCCAGATTGTTCTAAACCCGAAAATCGACCCGCAGCCAAATTTTGTTCTAATTGTCAAACTTTACTATTGTTAAATAACCGCTATCGAACCCTGAAAATAATTGGACAGGGAGGTATGGGAAGAACATTTTTAGTAGTAGACGAATTAGGTAATGAGGGAAAAAATTTCTGTGTAGTTAAACAGTTTTTTCCTCAAACGCAAAATACAGATAATTACCAAAAAGCAAAGGAGTTATTTGAAATAGAAATAAATAGCCTCAAAAGACTGGGCAAACATCCTCAAATTCCTCAGCTTTATAACTGCTTTTCTCAACATGGACATCAATATTTAGTTCAGGAATGGATTGAAGGAGATAATTTAGCTCAAATAATTAAAAAGCGAGGAGTTTTTACTCAGGAAGATATCAAGAAGCTGCTACAAGATATACTTCCAGTTTTAGCTTTTATTCATCAGTGTAAAATTATTCATCGGGATATTAAACCAGAAAATATAATTTTAAATCCAGATAATACTTTGGTTTTGGTTGATTTTGGCGCAGCTAAAATACTAGACCAAAAATTACTACCAACAGGAACAGTAATTGGTTCGGCGGAATATGTTGCCCCAGAACAGCTTAGAGGTAAAGCAGTTGTCAGCAGCGATATTTTTAGTTTGGGAGCAACTTGTCTTTATTTATTAACAGGAATCTCTCCTTTCGATCTATATAGCGATCTTGAAGACGACTGGGTTTGGCAAGATTATTTAGGTAAAAATAAAGTTAACCAAGAACTAAGTCAAATTATCGATCGCATGATTTATATAGCGATCGCCAAACGTTATCAATCTACATTAGCAATTTTAAAAGATTTAAAAACCGAAGTTAATCTTCCTCAAGAATTAGTTTTTTCTCCTCAAGATCGAGCTATCAAAGATACCAATCTTGACTATACTAAATTACAAAATTATCTAGAAGCTAAACAATGGCAACTAGCCAATCAAGAAACAGAAAAACTATTGCTTAAAGCAGTCAATCAAGAAAAAAGAAATTGGTTAGAACAAGGCGATCTTGAGAAATTATCTTGTGAGGATTTACAAATCGTCGCTCGACTGTGGAGTAAACATTCAGAAGGTCGTTTTGGCTTTAGCATCCAACTAGAAATTTGGCAGAGTTTAAAACAGCAAAATTATCGAGCTTTTGGTATACAGGTTGGCTGGTATCGTCAAGGAAGATGGCTTTTACTTCAGCACCTTAATTTTGATTGTTCTGCACCAAAAGGACATTTACCAGCAATTAGCTGGTGGTATGGTCATGCTATCTGGGGATTAAAAAGTCTGTTTAATAAGATAGATGCTTGTCTTACCGAATAAGTAATAATCCAGTGCGATCGCGCCATTTTATAGTAGGCAAAATATAAAAAGATAATCAAAAAAAGATCCCTAGTATTTATTTTATAAATATTAGACAAATTGGATTGACCAATAGTTATGTTCGACACCACAAACATTGAAGACAAGGGCGATCGCGTTCGATTGCATACGAGCGACAATTACTTGTTGCTTTTAGCTCGGATCTTTCTTTCCGCTATCTTTATTTGGTCGGGTATTAATAAAATTATCAACCCTGTTGCCACTCAGGAAAATATGTCCGCTCACGGGATGCCGTTAACAGCCATTTTTTTTAGTTGCAGCGATCGCTTTAGAGATTTTGGGCGGACTTTCGGTTTTACTGGGAATCAAAACCCGATGGGGAGCAACTATGCTGGTAATTTTTTTAATTCCCGCTACCTTAATTTTTCATACTGACTTTTCCACTGAAATAGAGCAGGCGATGTTCTTCAAAAACCTAGCAATGTTGGGCGGACTGCTGCTGCTAATTCAATATGGAGGGGGAAATTTGGTCTTATTGAAAGCGGATGACAAGCGATCCTACTCAACCAAGCCAGAGAACTAAATAATTCATCTTAAATATCTATCTCTGTTTCGCTATTCAAAGGATTAGGTGAATTAGGCAAAGGATAAGAAGGAACACCGCCACTAGGATCTGAAGGCGAGTTGTCATCGTCTATAGCAAAGCGTTGAAACCTTTTAACCCTAATATTTTCCGATAGCTGTACTATGCTTAATTTAATCAAATCTTCGATAGTAATGCTGTTATCGCGTAGATAAAATTGGTCATGTAAACTTATCGCTTGTAAACTTTGCTCTAAAGTCACCCGATCGCCTTTTAACGCTAAATCTTGTCCTATTTGTCGGACAATACGGTCGGGAATATCATCAATTTTAATGTATTGAACTTTCGGACTAGCAACAATTTGCATAGCAATTTCTTTCGCCAAAGTTTTGAGTTCAGAAGTCTTCGCTGTGATTTTACTCTGGCAGTTTAATTCTACTAATGCTCCAATTTGATTTCCCGTATGTACGTACGACTCAATTACACCAGGCATAGCTACTTCTGACTTCGTAAATATTTTAATTTTAGAAAAATTTTTCCGCCTTCGCTTTTAAAGAAAATAACGATCGAACTTTCTTCTCTGAAGTACGCGCATCATTTCTACGCGATCGCCAACCTGATATTTCAATATTTACAAGCGTTATTCGATTTTTACTTGAGCGATGCGATCGCCTAAAAAAAACACCATCTCCGATTTAGACAGTGTTTTGATTGATTAATTAGGTTGGTGAGGAAAAGATCTAAATTGAAGCAAATTTAATTTCTCTCTTTATTCTTTTCCTCTGGTAAGGTTTTCAAGCTTCAAAATACAAGTAAAACCACAATTTATCTCTAGCATTTTGTGTTAACAGCCAGATCGTAAATTGTTACTAATACCAGTATGAGAGAAAGAGACAATATTTCCATCTTTCCTCTACGTCTTACTGAGATCTATTTACACAATTTTATTTCTGTATATTATATTACGCTTTTAAATTATTTGTTGTCAAATAAATATTTAATATTGGAATCATTAATCTTGATTATTCATTGAAAGTTTGCGTTGACAAAGTAGTTAGTTCATACTGTCGATTGCGAGGAAACGGGGACATCAAATAATACCGTTGTCATATAATTTTCTGCCCATTCCTCGCCAAAGGCTTTTTCTAAAACACGGCGAGTTTTATCGTTTTGTTGTTGTTTATTACAGTAATATTGTTGTCCTGCTAGATACAATTTTTGTTGTTGAAGAGATACGGGGGCCGATTTTACTGCTTGCTTACAGTGGATACGCAGATAGCTAGCAGCAAGATCTAAAAAATCTTGTTCTTCTTGGGAATTGTGTGGACGGATAAATAGACAATATTCGGAGAAAATATCAGCCCAGGGTGGCAATTCTCTTAATTCGGAAAAATTTACTTTTGCCACAGCAGAAAGAGACTGAATATATTCAGGAGATAAAGTTTTATCGGGACTGGTAGGAGATAAATCGGCGATCGCAGCACTGATGCCACCTCTACCAGCGACAAGATCGCAACCGAACATGGGCAGAGGATATTCGGGACGGGGAAACATTACGCAGTGGAGAATATCTAGATTGTTACCCACCTTAGCTAATTCTAGGTGCATTTTGCGAAACTCGCGAGTTTGATAGCAGCGATTTTCGATCCGTAGTTTTTCTCCTTCTAATTTACCTTCAACATAACCAAGCCCTTCGGGTAAAGAGTAGGCTGAGAGTTGGAGATATTTTTGCCAATAATTAAGAATTCGTTCGGCAAGTCGATGAATCAATGGATGTTGTTCTTGACGCAGAGAAGGTTGAGAAGTTTCTAACATTACGGTTATAAAAACGCTTGATCTAGGCAAATAAATATTGATAGCCACAGATGTCTATAATTTAAACGATATACTGATGACTAACTCGATCGATATATTTAGCTATTAATCGTAATAGATTTTAGTGCAGGAGATTTAATTATGTTTGGTTTAGGTGTACCCGAAGTCGCGATAATTGCTCTGGTGGCAGTGCTGGTTTTTGGTCCGAAAAAAATTCCTGAAATCGGTAGTGCGTTGGGTAAAACCATCAGGGGCTTCAAAGAAGAAATGGATAATCCGAGTTTAGATAATGGTCGAGAAAAAGACCAGGAATAAACAATCGCTCCTTTAGTTACTACCAAATAAGTGGTAGCTATTTTTCCCCTGTTTTTGAGCTTGAAGCGCAGCAGCCTTGGCATCTCGTAAAATATAAGCGGGTTGTTGGTATTTTTTTGTACCTAAAACGATACCAATACTGGTATTGACTTCTATCTGCTGTCGAGTAATAGTTAGAGGTGCAGCAAACTGCTCGTGAATTTGTTGCGCAATGTAGGTGGCGCGATGAATATTTTGCATTTCTGGTAATAAGGCAACAAACTTATTATTACCAACGCGAGCTAGGGTATCTACTTCCCGAAGAGAAGACAAAATTCTGTTGACGATCGCCATGATTAGCTTGTGTTCTGTAATGTTACTTCCAGATTGACTCAAATCACTCCAAGCACAATTGAGAAACAAAATGACAAAGCCATAATTGGAGTCTTTTTTGGTGCGGACTAGAGCTTGCTCTAGGTGTTTAGAGAGTAAAATTCGATTGGGCAAATCTGTCAGGCGATCGTAGAAGGTTTCGTGAAGAACTTTTTTAGTTTGCTCAAGCTCATTGAGTTTCTGGTTAAGAAATTTGGTGCGTTCTTTTATTTTCTCTTCTAACTCGGCATTTAGTTTGCGGACTTCGGCTTGTGCGGTCTGAATATCTAATTGATTTTTAACGCGAGCTAGAACTTCTTCAATTTGAAAAGGTTTAGCAATATAGTCTACTCCACCAGAGGCAAAAGCCTTGACTTTATCTTTAGAGTCATTGGAAGCGGTAAGAAAAATAATTGGAATCTGACAAGTAAGATTATCTGCTTTAAGCTGCTGACAAACTTCGTAGCCATTCATTTCTGGCATATTAATATCTAACAAGATCAGACTCGGTGGCATAGTTTTTACTGCCGTCAAAGCGGTCTTACCACTTTTAACCGCCCTAACTTCATAACCATTGCTAGTCAAGGTTTCAGATAAAACTTTTAAATTAGCTAAAGTATCATCGACGATTAAAATGTCTTGGAACACTTTGCTATGGTTATTTGACATTAGATCTTGAAATTGATTGATAAACAAACGGGGGAGCAACTATTAATATCAAAACCTAAAAAAAATCGATCGTCACTGTTAAATATGCCGATATTTGATGGATCGAGAATTACCATCTCAACCTGCTGAGTGAATATAAGCCAAGGGCAAACTTTTACCGCTGACTCTCTCCACAACATAAGAACGGCTGATAATCTAAGCAAATTATCCGACCTTAGCTAAAATAAATATACTTAATACATCTAAACATTTAAAAAAGTATATTTACAATGCCCCAAACTGCTTTAAATCTAATTGCTGTAGGAATCTTCTTGATGACTATGACCTCTCTGTTAGGGCCTATCTTTAATATTTCTCCTGTTGTTCCTGCTGCTATTACCTTTGGTATCTTGAGCTTAGCGACCGCAGATACTTTGAGTTGGAACAGTAGAGGTGTTTCGTTGCTGCTAGACTTATTTGCTTCTGACGAACAACGCCAGCGCATTATTAACCATGAAGCGGGACATTTTTTGACGGCATATTTTTTAGGCATTCCAGTTACGGGTTACACCTTAAGCACCTGGGAAACGATTAAACAAGGACGTTTGGGTAATGGTGGGGTTAGCTTTGAAACCCAAACCTTAACCAACCAACCTGGTAATCTAAGAGAAATGCGTTTGACCTTAGACCGCTTTTGTACTGTTTGGATGGCAGGAGTGGCAGCCGAAAAAATTGTCTATGGTAACGCTCAAGGTGGTGCAGAAGATCGAGAACAGCTAAAACAGGCTCTAGCAATTGTCGGTGTACCTGAAGTGGGTTATGCCCAAAAAGAACGCTGGGCCCAGTTACAGGCAACGAATCTATTGAAGAGACATCCACAGTCTTACGAAGCACTGGTAGAGGCAATGAAGCAAAGAGCTTCAGTAGAAGAATGTTATGCCGTTATCCAACAGCATTGTGTTGCCGATAGCGAGCAGTTAACAGCTAATCAAAGTCGGGTTGTCTAAAGCGATAAATATCTTTGATTACTCGTACCCAACCAGCAGCAACGGACTGCAAAATGCGATCGCCTTTTTCTTTGGTAGCAACGGTAGCATCTCCCATAACTCCGCTTTGACTCAATTCCTTAGTCAGCCAAGCAAAGGGCAACTTGCCTTCCATATCTAACAAACTATTTTCTGGTAAGTTATGAGGATACTCTCTTACCGCCTGCTCCATTTTGACCTGTTCTGGCAACAAAGAGAGCATAATACTCGTTTCTGCATCTCCTGCATGGATGCCATATTCTTGCTCTTGCGCCGTAAGTAGCTCGCCGACAATATGAGGAACGCGCCAGGTAAATAAAGGGAATACGGCAAAATCTGGATGTTCTTGATGGAGATCTCTAGCAGCTATTTCCATAATCTGTGGTTGTCCGCCGTGAGAGTTCATCAAGACTAGTTTGCGAAAACCAGAGGCATAGATACTGGCAGCCATTTCTTTAATCACCGCTAAAAGAGTAGTTGCACTGAGGCTAACCGTACCAGGAAAACCCCAATGTTCGTTGGACTTACCATAATAAAGACAGGGGAGGGCATAAGCAGGAATATTCGGCTCTAGTTGTGTTAAAGCTTTGCCCAGTACTCCTAAGCTAATGGCAGAATCGACTGCCAGAGGTAAATGGGGACCGTGTTGCTCGATCGCTCCAATTGGTTGAACGATCACTACATTCTCTTTATTGGGCATTTGCTCTATTTCTTTCCAGGTTAAATAGGAAAAATAGCGTTGTGGAGGAATAAAGCCGTGCATCATAAGGTGTTTTCCCAATTTGAAACGATCTATCTGATTTATTCTTAGCTTCTTGAAATCTTCATTTACGAAAATTCAATTAGTAGTACCCTAACTAAAAATTTCTGATAGTATTTGCATTAGTCCTTTTATATTATCGATATATTATCGATACCTAAAAAATGGGTTTAAAAATAGTCAAGAATTTTGACGCGAGATTTACTCTTGATTCCGAAGCGCATCAGATTTTACACAGCTTATTGACTAATAAGACTTTTACCGACCAAATAAGCCAAAGATTACACGAAAAGGAAATTAGATTTACTGACTTATTGTTTCAACCAGTGCCTTATAGTCAGCATACTCCTAAAGGAATGCCTCGCGAATTCGAGCAATATCATAACAGTGAAGAATACATTATTATTAACGTGCCACCAAACTTTATGTTTCAGGCAAAGATTTTTCAACCCAGTCGTCTGTGTGCCATCTATCGTAAGGTTCATTAAGTTTTATTAATTTAAGGATTAAACTGCTAAAAGTAACTATTAGCCTGGGTTTGGCTCTCAGCACTAGCCAGTCAGAGTTAAGCCAAATAATTGAATATTAAATAATAATTATGACTACCCAAGCCGAAACACCATCTCTTTCCAGTCTGGAATACCTGGCGTATCTGGATGAAGACGGGTGCATTAATGAAGATCTACAGGGCAAAATCGGTGTATACGCCATTTTCGATCGCGAAGGAGAAATGCAGTATGTGGGTTATTCTCGCGATGTTTATCTAAGTTTGAAACAACATCTAGTTCGTCAACCACAAAATTGCTACGGGGTAAAAGTCAAGACGATCGCTCGTCCCAGTCGGAAAATCTTAGAAGATATTGCTTCGGCTTGGATCGCCGAAAATGGTAAAACTCCGGCAGGAAATGATACTGCTAAATCCGTTTGGACTGAACCAATTGATACTACTTCTGCTATGACAGAGGAAGAAAAGGCACAATATAAACAAAGTGACGAATTAGAGCAAATTAAAATACAAAAACAAGTAGCTAGAAGAGTCGAAGCTGATATTCAACAGCAACTAAGCGATCGCGGAGTTAGAATGAATATTCGTTTTAATCCTAAACTAAAAGAGAAAGGTTTATTAGACTTGAAGTAAGCAAATCTATGACGATAATCTTTTGATTATTTTAAAATAGGCTTGTTTGTTTGACTATTAACTGAGTTGTGTCGATCTTGATAACCATTCTTTAGACATATCTTTAGACATAAAGTATGAAAGCTGCACTGCTAAACAACCGCTATCGCATTCTCAAAACTCTAGGTAGAGGGGGATTCGGAGAAACCTATCTTACCGAAGATACTCATATGCCTTCAGGGCGAAAATGTGTCCTCAAGCAGCTAAAACCAATGGTCAAAGATCCGAAAACTCCTTTGTGGATGAAGGAGAGGTTTCAGCGGGAAGCAGCGATTCTAGAAGAGTTGGGAGAAGGTAATGCCCAGATTCCACGGCTTTATGCTTATTTTTCTGAAGATGATAAATTTTATTTAGTGCAAGAGTGGATCGAAGGACTGACTTTAGACCAATATTGGCAGCAAGAAGGTAATTTACACCGCGATGAAGTTAGACAGATCTTGTTGCAACTGTTACCAGTTCTCGATTATGTCCATAGTCGTCGCATTATACATCGAGATATTAAGCCCGATAACATTATTTTGCGTCAGGGCGATAACCTACCTTTTTTGATTGATTTTGGAGCAGTTAAAGAGGCGATCGCCACGGAAGTCAACCAGAAAACCAGTAGTAGCTTTTCGGCCTCAATTGGCACTCCTGGTTATATGTCCTCAGAACAAGCAGCGGGTCGTCCTATTTATTCTAGCGATCTTTATAGCTTGGGACTAACCGCAATTTTCTTATTAACAGGAAAACATCCCCACGACTTAGAAACCGATCCCCGCAATGGAGAAATAATCTGGGTAGAACACGCCAATAATCTCGATCCAGAATTAATCGAGGTAATCGATCGAGCAATTCGGTTTCATCCCCGCGATCGCTTTAGTTCCGCCAGAGAAATGTTCGATGCTCTAAAAAATAGTTTATATAACACTCAAACCAACAATTCTAGACCAGTAACTCTCAATATCGCACCAGGAGAAAATTGGGGGCAAGAGAGATACACTGCTGCAACTGGTGGGGATAAGACCCAAGCCTTCGAGCAAAAACGCCATAAAAAGCCGAAAAAACGTGGTTTACTGGCTAGTTTGGCTTTATTTTTACTGATTGCAATTGGGGTAGGAGCGGGTACTTTTGCAGCGGGTTTTGCTGTGGTTTCCAATCTGTTGCGATCGCCAGAGACTCCTTCTCAACCAGCAGAAAACTCCCCAGTCACTCGTCAGCCAGATATATTTGTAACTCCAGAAGAGCGAGAGAATTTAGAAGCAGAAGCAGAGGAAAAAGAACCAGAAGAGCTAGAAGAGTCAAATACGAACAATAGAGACAAACTCAAAAAAATTCTGACAGATGCTCGCAAAAAACGCCAAAACTCTGCCTCAGAATCAGATCTCAAACTGAACAAGCCAGAGAAAACAGCAGAAAATGAAGACAAACCGCCCAAAAATCTGGCAAAAATTGACATCGAATCAGTACCAGAAATTAATATACCAATTTTGACTACGGGAACATCTGAAAGTCAGTTAGTCAGTACCCTGGGAGAACCAAACTCAGAAAGGAAAGGCTGGCGACCCAACAGTCGAGTTTTAGTTTACTATGATGTAGTCCCCGATCGGGTTAATCTGAGCTACCAATCAGACAATACAGGTAAAATTCGTCAAACAGATGTAGCTTTGAATTCATCAGTTAGCCTCGGAGCAATGCAGCAAACTTTGGCAAAAATGCTAGGGGGAGATGCTCCAGTAGCAGTTAAACAGAAATTGCGAAGTGTTTACAATCGTCAAACTAACTTTAGTTTTTTTAAAGTTAACGATTTAGAAGGAAAAGTACAGCGCGACTCCAAAGATCGCATCAATATCTCGGTTTGGGAGCGAGGGTTTCAGTAGTAGTTAGTTCGGAGTTCGGAGTTCGGAGTTCGGAGTCAGTCAACAGTTATCAGTTATCAGTGGTTAGTTAGTAGTTAGTAGTTGGGAGTTATTAGTCTTTGTCTCCCCTGCTTCCTTATGCGAAGCCCTAAAGGACTCGCTGCGCATCGCGGTATCCTTTAGAGCCGCTCCCTTGCACCCCTGCATTTAAGGTATTTCAGACTATTTGCACTCGGTTTTAATTCTCGTCCAGGTTAGTTTCTGGTCTTTTCCCTCCCAATGCCAACGCAGCAAATTAGCGGGTTGTTCGAGACCAATACCTGAAAGATTAATTGCCGTTCGGGGAGATTCTGTTGCCATAGCGATCGCTCGTTCCAGATTGCAACCCCATTTAACTAAATTCTCTACGCCTACTAGTAGAGGCAAAGTTGTACCCGATAAAGTACCATCTTCCAATCTGGCAGTACCTTCGGTGACAATAATTTCTCTTTCATCCCAAGGATAAACACCCTCAGGCAAACCCATTGGGGATAGAGCATCGCTAACTAAGAATACTCCACGGTCATAGTTACTTGCTCTGAGAAAAATTTCTAACATAGTCGGGCAAACATGATTGCCATCAGCGATCGCACCACAATAGACGTGAGGATTGACGATCGCCTCTCCTAATAATCCTGGTTGGCGATGGTGTAAACTAGGCATCGCGTTAAAAGCATGAGTTACCATTGATGCCCCGCGATCGAAGGCTTGTTTGGCTTCGGAGGCGGTAGCTAGAGAATGTCCCAAGCTAACGATAATATTGTGCTTATGTAAATAGTTAATGCTTGCCGAGGAACTATCCAACTCAGGTGCAAGGGTCATAATTTTGACTAAATGAGTGTATTCACCCAAAACTAGGCGAATATTCTCAAGAGTGAGAGGCAATAAATATTTTGCTGGATGTGCGCCTCGCTTTTGATAATTTAAGAACGGGCCTTCTAAATGGACTCCCAAAACTTGGGCTGTGTTTTCTTCTGGATCTTGAGTGGGTATAAATTGAGCTAGAGTAGCAAGCGAGCGCTGAATTTTTTCGACAGAAGTGGTCACTATGGTTGGCAAAAAGCCATCTACTCCCCGTTTCCAGAGAAAGTTACAGATTTGTCTGAGTTTAGGTAAATCTTTTAATTCCAAATCGGGAAACGCCAAACCCAAACTACCATTAATTTGCAGATCTACTCCCCCCAAAGAGAGCCAGTCTCCATGTAAGTCGATAGTTAACTCCGCGTCTGTTAGATCTAGTCTCGGTGCAATCGCCTTGATTTTTCCTGCTGCGATCGCCACCTGCTGTAAATCCTTATATCCGATTATCCGAGCATTATTGATTACTAGATCCGCTCTCATGATTACTCATTTCTTCCTTTTTTCTAAGATTAATCCTAAATTTTTCTAGATATAGCGAATAAACAGGATAAAATACAGAATCTAGAATTTAACAAAATGCTTTGAGTAAAACTACCCCGTTGATTGGAATTATTATGGGCAGTGATTCCGATTTGCCCACTATGGAAAAAGCGATCGCTGTCTGCGAAGATTTTAACGTTCCCCATGAAGTGGCGATTATTTCAGCCCATCGAACTCCAGAGAGGATGGTAGACTATGCCCGTAATGCCCATAAAAGAGGGCTTAAAGTCATTATTGCTGGGGCTGGGGGAGCAGCACATTTGCCAGGGATGGTAGCTTCTTTAACTCCGTTACCCGTGATTGGAGTCCCCGTCACTACTCGTCAGTTAAATGGCATTGACTCCTTATATTCGATTGTGCAAATGCCCAGAGGTATTCCCGTTGCTACCGTAGCTATTGGTAATTCTCAAAATGCAGGACTGCTAGCAGTACAAATTTTGGCTACCAGTGAGCCGCAGTTACAAAGCCGAATAGAACAATATCGACAAAACTTATCGCAAATAGTGCTTGACAAACAGGATCGACTTGATAAATTAGGTTATCAAGCATATTTAGCACAAATGTAAAAATTATGGCTGGTTTTCTGGGGAGCTTCCAGATCGAGTTATCCAGCTTATTAATCCTAAATAACTAGAAAAATTAATTATCTAAAATGAGAAAATCTTTGGGATTGCTTTACATTTGTTTACCTCGATTTCAAATTAGTGTAAACTAACCGAGGAAAGTCGTATATCTAGAGTAAGAGGAGCAAACGAAAAGATGCAGTCGGCTCAGACACTGCAAACAGTACCAAGAGAGTATTTGAAAGCTCCTGGTGGAATCAATCCCAATGTGTTAATGACGAGCGCAGCGATCGCGTTGCTGACTATATCGACCATTGGTTATTTTTTTGGGGATTTTCCAGCTTGGTGCTGTTTTATCGCCAATGTTCTGGCATTACATTTGTCAGGAACAGTTATTCACGACGCTTCTCATAATAGCGCGCACCGTAATCGTATTATTAATTCTATTTTAGGGCATTGTAGTGCTTTGATGTTGGGCTTTGCCTTTCCTGTATTTACTAGGGTACATTTACAACATCATGCCCACGTCAACGATCCTGAAAACGATCCCGACCACTTTGTTTCTACTGGTGGCCCGTTGTGGCTAATTGCTGCTCGTTTTTTCTACCATGAGTTCTTTTTCTTTCAAAGACGCTTGTGGCGTAAATATGAGTTGTTAGAGTGGTTTCTTAGCAGACTGTTTTTAGTAACGATAGTGGGATTGGGTATTTATTATGATTTTATTGGTTATGTAATGAATTTCTGGTTTGTTCCTGCTTTAGTAGTGGGAATTGCCCTGGGACTATTTTTTGACTATTTACCCCATCGTCCTTTTAAGGAGCGCGATCGCTGGAAAAATGCCAGAGTCTATCCAAGTCCTATTTTAAACTTGTTAATTTTAGGGCAAAACTATCACCTAGTACATCATCTTTGGCCCTCTATTCCTTGGTATAAGTATCAAGCAGCTTATCGCGATACTAAACCTTTATTAGATGCTAAAGGATGCGAACAATCACTAGGTCTTTTAGATGCGAGAAACTTTCTCAATTTTTTATACGATATCTTTTTAGGGATTCGTTTTCACAAGCATTAAAGCGTTTGGCGGTTAGCTAGAGGCGATCGGCTTTTATTAAATTGAAATTCAAATTTGAACTTTATCAACGGCGTTTTAGGCAACCCTTACGTACTAGTCACGGTGTTTGGCAAATACGTGAGGGGATTATTATTAGTTTGAGCGATCGCGCAGGGAAATTTGCTTTAGGGGAAATTGCTCCTTTACCTTGGTTTGGCTCAGAAACCATGTCTGAGGCGTTAGAATTTTGTCAGCAATGGGGAGAAACAATCGACACCAAAGACATTTTTAAGATTCCCGATTCTCTACCTGCTTGTCAATTTGCTTTAGAATCTGCTTGGCTAGATCTGAGCGAAACTAAAAAAAGCGATCGCCCGACAGATTTGGATTATTGCTATCTATTGCCTGGGAGAGAGCAAGCTTTGACTACCTGGCAAGAAATTTATCGACATCAAGGCAATACCACTTTTAAGTGGAAGATTGGGGTTTATTCCTTAGATCGAGAAATAGAGATCTTAAAGCAATTAGTTGCAGCACTACCCCCAGGAGTCAAATTAAGACTAGATGCCAACGGAGGATTAAATTTATCAGGGGCAAAAAAACTATTGACAGTAACCGATAAGCTAGAAGCGATCGACTTTATCGAGCAACCCTTACCCCCCGATAATTTTGCCGAAATGTTGAAACTAAGCCAAGATTACAGAACATCGATCGCTTTGGATGAATCTGTTGCCAGTTTTAAACAGTTAGAGCAAGCACATCAACAGGGATGGCAAGAAGTATTTATTATCAAAGCTGCTATTATGGGCTTTCCTAGCAGACTGATCGAGTATTGTCGGCAACATTCATTAGATGTAGTTTTCTCCTCAGTATTTGAAACCGAAGTAGGACGCAGTGCGGTATTAAAGTTAGCCAAACAGTTAGATCGTCCCCGCGCTGTTGGATTTGGCGTGAATTATTTTATTTAGTGCTAATTGCCAATAATAAATACTCGGCCAAGGTACTGGCATCGACTCCTAACTCACTACGCTCTTTGGCAGCCAAGATTCCTGCTTGAGCGTGCCACCAAGCTGCATTAGCGACAACATCTAGCAAATTACTGCCTTTTTTAATTCCTTGAGCTACTAAACCACCAGTTAAACCCGTCAGGACATCTCCGCTACCACCCCTGGCTAATGCGGGAGTGCTTTGAGGAACGACCCAAGTTAATCCTTGAGGATTGGCGATCGCCGTTCTCGCCCCTTTCAAAAGAATAATTGCTTGGCTTTGCTTGGCTGCGGTTTGGACTGCGGTTAGGCGATCGGGGTCTTGTGCGGTAATTTCAGGAAATAGGCGTTTAAATTCTCCCCAGTGGGGAGTTAGGACAGTAGGAGCATCTCTTTGGGTTGGAACCTCACTCGTATTTAGTTCTGACAAAATATTCAAACCATCCGCATCTAAAACTAGAGGAGATTCTGCTGATAAGACTTTTTCGACTATCGAGTGAGCATCCTTGGTTAAACCAGGGCCACAGGCGATCGCATCGAATCGATCGAGGTCAGTGACAGAAAAAGGTAGAGAAGCAATCGCGCCTTCTTTGTTTTCGGGACAATCAATAATTAGAGCTTCGGGTAAATGACTTACCACCAGGGTTTTAAGGGACTCTGGCACGGCGATCGATAACATTCCCACTCCACTGGCTCTAGCTCCTAGGGCGGTTAAAATTGCTGCTCCTGCATAGCGATGCGAGCCACAAATCAATAATAGATGTCCTTGATGATATTTATGAGTGACTAAAGAGCGGGGTATGGGCAGAAATTGGCGGGCGATCGCGGGAGTAATTTGTTTAATTGGTGCTGGCTGAGGTAAGACCGACCAAACATGATGAGATAAAATACCAAAATCGATTCTTTCACTATTACCGATGTATTCCAAGGCAATATCTTGAAAAAATGCTAGTTTCCATAAACCCAAACAGAGAGTATAAGTAGCTTTTACTGCTCCACCCAGAATCTCTCCTGTATCTGTATGTATTCCTGAAGGAAGATCGATACTGACTACTGGTTGCGACCAACTATTGATTAGCTCGATTGTTTTGAGTATGTTTTCGGGCAGAGCGCGAGTTAAGCCAAAGCCAAATAATCCGTCGATAAATAACTGACAATCTTGTAAAGATTGAATCTCTTCATAAAAAGCAATACCCAAACTAGTAGCATAATTACTATGTTGAGTGGTTAGTGATTTAAGCTTAAAAAATGGACGATAAACTTTAACCCGATATCCTGCCAAATAGAGTTCGCGAGCAATTACCAGAGCATCTCCTCCATTGTGTCCTGGCCCGACTAAAATACCCACAGTTGATATTTTAGATAAGGGATACAAGCTTTGAATGCGACTGCTACAAAGCAGAGCTGCTTTCTCCATCAACGCGGATACGGGCATACCCGCAGCAAAGATCTGTTCTTC
Source organism: Pleurocapsa sp. MO_226.B13 (assembly GCA_030064795.1). Next base: position 22,459 of record JASJEI010000026.1, read on the forward strand.
TATCTCCCGCATCTGTTCGGCAGAAACAATAACCGTTTCGACTATATTCTTCATTTCTAATAGCTCTTGAGCTTCTTAGTTTTTAGCTTATAACTAAAAGTCTTGGTTACTTATTGCTTGAATTTAATTTGTTAATTTTTTAACTTTTAAGCTCATCCCACCCATAAATGAAGTGGGATGCACGTGTCAGTAGTCAGTAGTCAGTGGTTAGTTGCTGTTTTCCCCATCTCCCCCATCTTCCCCATCTTCCTTATCTCCTCCCATCAGGCGAAAGGAACGGTGCTGCGTCCCGTCGCTTTGGGTAAATAAAATCCCTCAGCGATCGCACTGATTAGCGTTGCATTATTACTGCACTTCTATTCCCGTAAGACATAACCCACACCGCGAACAGTTTGTATTAAACGGCTTTCTTGTTGTTCTTCCAACTTCAAACGCAGATAGCGGACGTAAACTTCAATAATATTAGAATCTCCCATAAAGTCATAACCCCAGACTCTCTCCAAAATGCGATCGCGAGTTAGTACCTGGCGGGGATGAGCAATCAAATATTCTAATAGATCGAATTCTTTTGCGGTTAATTCGATCGAGCGTTGACCGCGAAACACTTCACGAGTAGAACGATTAAGAGTCAGATCGCTAAATTGCAATAAATCTACATCTTCTTCTTGCTCGCGACGTAAATTAGCTCGTACTCTGGCGAGTAATTCCTCAATACTAAAAGGTTTGATTACATAATCATCAGCACCCGCATCTAGACCCGTAACGCGATCGCTTACTTCATCTTTAGCAGTAAGCAGAATAATTGGCACTTTATCCCCTGTCTGACGGAGACGACGACAAATTTCAGGGCCTGATATTCCAGGTAGCATCCAATCTAGCAAAATCAGGTCTGGTTTAATCTCTCTAGCAGAAGAGAGTCCGCTAAAACCATCTACCGCAACAGTCACTTCATAGCCTTCAAACTCTAGTTCCAGCTTGATGAACTGAGCTAATTTCGCCTCATCTTCTACTACCAGAATATGGGATTTCATGACTTACCAGTAATTAACGCTCGGTAAACAATACCCTACTTCTTCTTTGGTCGTCTAGGCAAGTTGCGAGAATTTATCGGGCCGAGAATTTGATTCAAATTCCGTAGTTGTTCTGCCGTTCCCATACAGATTAAGGCATCGCGATCTAAAATTTGAGTTTCTCCTGTCGGGCCAGCGATTAAGTTACCATCAATACGGCGAATCGCTAAAACTAAAGCTCCTGATTGCGATCGCAGTTTTGCCTCTCTCAAACTTTTACCTACATAGGGACAAGCCCCCGAATCAATTAAGAATTCTTCTAGATAATAAGAACGATTTGCCCCGGTAATAATACCATCAACAAAATCCATTACCTGGGGTCTGAGGGCTGCTGCTGCCAGTCTTTTGCCTCCTGTAATATAGGGAGATACTACTGCATCTGCTCCCGCACGCTGGAGCTTTTGTACTGCTTCTTCGTTGCTAGCACGAGCGATCGCCCTAATTCGAGGATTGAGAGTTTTTGCCGACAATACAGTGTAGAGATTCTCTGCATCTGAAGGTAATGCCGTCACCAGACAAATTGCTCGGTCGATCTTGGCCCTTACCAAAGTTTCATCTAAAGTAGCATCGCCCAAAATTACCGTGTATCCCAACTGTTTGATTTCTTCTACTTCTTCGAGATTGTCGTCAATAATGATAAAAGGAATACCTTCGGCAAAAAACTCGCGGGCAACGTGACGACCCGTACGCCCAAAACCACAGACAATGTAGTGTCGATCTAGAGATTCAATCAAACTTTTCTCCTGTCTTAGTTTGATACCTTCTTGAAAATAGCCTTTAATTAAGGCTTCTGTAAAACGATTAACAATATAACCAATAGTCAGCAAGCCCATTAAGATTAGAGCGATCGTAAACAGTCTTCCTCGTTCTCCCAAAGGACGGACTTCAGAAAATCCAACCGTAGACAGAGTAATCACTGTCATGTATGCTGACTCCGAAAAAGACCACTTCTCGACTAACCAATACCAAAGAGTACCGATTAGTACGATGCAAGCTAAGGCTACACCACCACGAACTAATTCCTGGCGTAGACGACCATATTTTTCCTCAAAGGTGTAACTATACATCCAGAATTTACTACTGATTTTACTTACAGTTTTGCCTACAATTGATTACATTAAGATTAAGTCTGGCTTAAAACAAAACAATCCCAGTAATAATCAGATAACAACTATTCTGTTATTTTAAATATATTTTTCCTCAAACATAAATTGTACTTAGGAGTAACTTGTGATTCAATCCCCATTAGTAACAGATTCTATAAATATCTCTAACTCTACGCCATTCGATCGCGATCGCTTTGATAGTAGCGTTATGAATACCTACGGTCGTTTTCCGATTGCGATCGAACGGGGTCAAGGTTGCCGTCTTTGGGATACTGAGGGCAAGGAATATCTCGATTTTGTCGCGGGGATTGCCACCTGTACTTTAGGTCATGCCCATCCCGCTTTGATTGCTGCGGTAACCGAACAAATTCAAAAGCTACATCACGTTTCTAATCTCTATTACATCCCCGAACAAGGACAATTAGCTGAATGGTTGGTCAACAATTCCTGTGCCGATAAGGTGTTTTTTTGTAACTCTGGGGCAGAAGCGAATGAAGCAGCGATTAAACTAGTTAGGAAATATGCTCACACTCAATTAGATCGAGTAGAACAGCCGATTATTCTGACGGCAAAAGCTAGTTTTCACGGACGCACTTTAGCTACAATCACCGCTACAGGACAAGATAAATATCAAAAGGGTTTTGGCCCTCTACCTGCTGGATTTGCCTACGTACCCTACAACGATATTACGGCGGTAGAAAATGCGATCGCCGACCTCGATGAAGGAACGTTCAGTCGTGTCGTAGGAATTATGATCGAACCCCTCCAAGGAGAAGGAGGAGTACGCCCAGGGGATTTAGAATATTTCCTCAGACTGCGGAAAATTTGCGATGAAAACAATATCCTTTTAATCTTTGATGAGGTACAGGTAGGTATTGGTAGAACTGGTAAGCTTTGGGGTTATCAAAATCTAGGAGTCGAACCAGATATCCTGACTAGTGCTAAAGGTTTGGCAGGGGGAATACCCATCGGCGCAATGCTCTGTAAGGAATCTTGTGCAGCTTTTGAGCCTGGCAATCATGCTAGTACTTTTGGCGGTAATCCTTTTGCCTGTGCTTCTGCTTTGGCAGTCTTGCAGACTTTGGAACGGGATGGTATTTTACACAATGTTGAAGCGCGAGGAGAACAATTAAGAGTTAAACTGAGAGCGATCGCTCAAAAATACTCCTCTTTGTTTACCGAAGTGAGGGGTTGGGGTCTGATTAACGGTATGGAAATAAGTCCCGATGTCGATCTAACCTCTATCGATTTAGTTAAAGCAGCGATGTCAGCAGGTTTACTACTCGCCCCCGCAGGCCCTAAAGTCTTACGTTTTGTTCCGCCTCTGGTGGTTTCTCCAGAAGAAGTCGAAGAGGCTGCAACTCTGTTAGAAACCGCGATCGATAAAGTCTTATAATTGCCGATCTCATAACCATAGATTCTTGTCAGCGATCGATATTGAACGTTTGGGAACAAAAAGTGACAATCGTTAAACTGTTACACCTCTGACTACGTTTTTTAAGTAGATGGGCAAGAATACAAGGTGTGAGGAGTGAACCATTAAGGCTTGTTTCTGGGATCGAAACACGGACAGAACCCCAGAAGCAAGCCTTCTCATTTTTATAAGCTCTATGCTCTCAGCCCTAAGCTATTTGTTTGTAATTGTATGAACTTTCTATTTCTTGTAATGTTTTCAGCTTCTCGTCGATAGTTTTACTAGCCAGTAAGCGATCGCCATCGAATAATTCTTGGTCAAAATGGTCACGATCTATCATTCTGACAAATTCCATAACTTCAGGGATAATCAATTCGGGAAGCTTTACAGCCTCAGTCTTACCCGCATTCCAGCCAGACTTCCTACCAGCACCTTTTCGTTTTCTCCCTCTCGGCATGGCACTCGCTCTGACTTAACGTCTCAATTTATAGATAGAGATTAAATAGCCAAACGTCGTGTGCAACTTTAGTTTAGTCAGAAATAAGCTGCTCAAAACGAAGTGGATAGAAGGAGTGACGATTGATCCAGAAAGCAAAAGTATGTGCCAAAATTTTACGATTAAGACGATTAGTCAAATGCCATAAATCTCTGGCTTTGACCAATTGCAGATGAAAACGCTCACTTAATTGTCCAATAACAGTTTCGACCAGGCGACGAGTTTTGACTAACAACTTAACCCAATCGCGATCGCGATTGTCTTTCATATTCGAGCGTTTTGCTGTTTGAAGGTTAATTCCCCAATTTGAGAGATCTTGTTGGAGATCGGCACCTAGATAACCTTTATCGCCGAGCAGAAGTCCTGTAATTCCCGAAGCAGCTTCCCACAGAGCATCTCTCTCAGAGCCGAAGCGCAGGGGTTAAAGCAAATCCTGTAATTACTCCTTCCAAATTCATGACCAAATGACCTTTGAAGCCATAGTATTTTTCGTCTTTGGCAGCACAGTAACCAAAGCTTGCCAACCCAGAAAACAAGCGACAATCTTTTGCTCGCTGATAATGACACAGAGGGATAGGAATACCATCAATCAAATGAATTGGGTCTGACAAACCTCCGAGCTTCATTGCTAGTACCTGTTGTAGTTTTTGTTTGTAACACCATAGATTTGCTGCTTGCCTAACAAAGGTTGAACGGCTTTTCATTTGCGGAAATAAATTTAACCAATGACCTCGAAAATAACTCCAAATACCTTTGTCGGTGTCAATTCCCTGAAATTCTCCTACAATTTCCATCGTGATTATTTCGCTGTCGCTGAGACGGGCGCGCAAAGCCCCTACGCCTAATTCTTTGACCTTGAGTAATTTCTTGCCACAAATCATCGACATTGCAGAAAACAGTAATGATAAAATCTTCAGTACTAAACATTTTTCCATTTGAGATAGAGCTTTTATCTTCTCAGATGGAATTTTTCTTTTCAATGTACAAGTAAGTTGCACACGGCGTTAGCCAAATCAAAAAGATTATTTCTCTGCATATCATTAAAAGTCCTTACCTAATTGAAAGAAGAACAGTAAACGAATCGAGAGGAAGTAAAAATGATAAGTACAAAACATTCTGATTGGTCTTTTTTACCTTCTATGTTTGGCGGTACAGCAGGAATAATTATCGGCTTAGTAATTGGCTCTGCTTTAGGTTGGGTTTAAATTCAGTAATTATTTGCTGACTTGCTTGACTTAGGTAATGTTGTGTCAACTTTATTTTGATGGGTAATTTTTTACAGTTAAATTTTTTCCTTTAACCTTTTCCCCTTCCCCTTTACCCGTCAATTTTTAATTGACAAAACAGTAAATGTATTTCATTTATCTTGCTTTTTGGTATGAGTTAATAACCGAGAATACAAGCAAAAATTCTTTGAGCTTCTTTTTGCCATGAAGAGTTGCTAGCAAAATAGGGTAGTCATTTGTTTGATTTTGTAAACAAAAATAATACACCAGGAGTAAACTGAAAAATGGCGATCGCTTCTATCTTTATTTAGATTGCCATTTAGACTTAATTCCTCTGTGACGATTTCTTATAGTAAATCAAAGAATTTCAAAGCCAGTTAGCAGAACTAACACTTTAACTCAACTGGGGTGCTAGGATTCGAACCTAGGAATGGCGATACCAAAAACCGCTGCCTTACCGCTTGGCGACACCCCAACGTTTTGCAACATAGATATAATAGCAACTATCTACCCAAGGTTGTCAAGTAATTTAGCCAAAAAGTTTTACGGAGATAATTTCAAGTAATATCTTGCTGAATTTCTTCGATCGCCCGACGCAATTCCAGAGCATGGATTAACCCCACATATCCAGCATAAAGACACTGTTGCCCTTTTTTGCTCACAAAAACGTGGTTAATCCCAAAAGGACTATTCCAAGTCTGAATAGTAGTACCATCGGTAAAATTAGCCACGATTTGCGATCGCTCAAAGTTACTATAGTCACTGTCGCTCATTCCTGGTACGGAACGCAGACGCTGAATCAACTGACTGGCAAAGTCGGTTTGTGGTGGCGATCCTAATTGAGGGTTTGCCCAGAAATTTTGGATTAGAGGAATTATCTGGGGATGACACTTCATCGCTGCGTGGGGGATACTAGATATTAGTAGCCAGTTGGCATAAGTAAACTTAGTGTTTTCCACAGTCACTAAACCATCACTGCCCATTTTAAGATCGCTAGCAACAGAGAGAGTAGGAATCTGTTGGGCAATTTTTTCAGCGATGGGACGGCGATTTTTGCCCAAACATTTAGCCGTGCCAAGACCAATACCCAAAGGATCGATGATGCGGGCAACGTTTGAGCCACCTACAGGAGATCCCAACAAAATCAGTGAATGTACTTTGTGCCACCATTGAGGATTGCGATCTAATACTTCCAGCCAGATCAATCCTCCCATAGAATGTCCAACAATCTTTAAGGGGGTGTCAGGATACCTTGTAATTAATCCCGCAGCAATTTGTTCGATTTGCCGTACTAAAAGTTCTATACGGATAAAGGTTTTGACCAATCCCAAACTAGGCGCAGTTACTATGGTTGAAGAGTTAGCTACTGCTGTTGCTAATCGACCAATATCATTACCCGTATCCGCCCAACCATGTTGAGCAAATAGCAGAAAATCAGGATCTTTGATTGTCGTTGTTTGATTGGGCATCGGTTATTTAATCTACATCGTTAACTTAAAATTGGGCATAGACCTCTTGTTTTTTACTAGAAAATTAATTTATAGTAATCTTTTTCCATCATAACTCACCGAAAAAAATTCTAGAATTTATGTCTCATTACTGATAGTGTTTAAGACAAAATAGCCATAAGATAAACAAAGTAATATTTTTATATTTTAAATCTTAATGCTTACCTATAAAGAAAAAGAAAAATCTCTTGAGATCGAAAAAAATTCTGCTGAAGAACTCAAAAAACAAGAGAGAATGCGAGATGTTACGCTAATATTGCAGCAAATGGTAGAAAGAGAAGAAGTAGCACTAAAACTGATTATTGATTGTTTGATTGATGTTGGTTCTATTAACTATGCAAATCAAAAGGTCGATAATCCCTCGCTCAATAAAATCATGAAGGTGCTAGTAGGGTACGTTAAGCCTGTGGCACGAATGATTGCTCTGCGCTGGCTGAAAAAAAATCTTCCCGATTTGCTCACAGCTTGGTTAGAAAGTAAAGTCTCCTTTGAACCAATACCTATAGACGAAAACGAAGCTGTAACTGGTGAAGTTGAGACTGTTCCCAATCCAAAAGACGAAGTAGTAACAAGTACCATTGAAGCTGCTCCTTTTAAAGAATCTTTTGGCAATTAGCTTTCGTTAACTTTTATTTTATTTATTTGATAGTCGCTCGTTGGGTTGCCAACGATACTTATTGAGATCGATCTTGCCATTATTGTCAAATACAATTCCTTCTTCTTCTAACAGAACTTTTTGGAAATAGTCACCACCTTGACGTTGAAATGAATATGAAATTTCTCCCTTAGCATTGATTACTCTATGCCAAGGAATATCCTGATTGATATCTACTCGAAAAAGAGCATACCCAACCAAACGAGCCTTACCATAAAGTCCCGCTAGATCGGCAATTTGTCCGTAGGTTGCTACTTTGCCTGGGGGTATTTGTTTGACTATGGCATATATGCGGTCGTATTGAGACATTAATTAATTAGTTAGTAGTTAGTAGTAGGGGCGAACGACGACGCGGTTGCGCAAGCAAGTCGTTAGACTCAGCTAATCCTTTAGGGCGTTCGCCCTTACAGTAGTTAGTAGTTATGAATGTTCTAGGTTAGATTTTTCGCTCTCAAAGTTATTGCTTAATAAAATCCAGTTTTCTAAAGTCAAATCTTCGGCACGACATTGAGGATTAAAGTTGAGTTTTTTTAATAATCGATCGCAATCTCGAGTATTAATTATACTTTTTAAATTGTTGCGTAGCATTTTACGGCGATTGGCAAAACCCAGCTTAATTAATGTTTGTAATAGGTGAGGATTATTAGCAGGATTTTCCAATGGTCTGGGGTGCAGTCTAATTACTACTGAATCTACTTTTGGTGGTGGATAAAACGCTTTCGCTGGCACATCACAAATTAATTCGCAGCTAGCTAAATATTGAACTCGAATTGATAGCGCACCAAAAGCTTTAGTACCTGGTACGGCGACTAAACGTTCTCCTACTTCCTTTTGTACTAATAACACGATTGATTCATATTGTTGAGATGCAGGATTAGCAATCTTTCCCAGTAACTTTTCAATAATTGGCCCTGTAATATTGTAGGGAATGTTAGCGACTACCTTGTGGGGATTTTGAAATTTAGGAAAATCTTGTAATAAAGAATCTAAATTTGACTTTAAAAAATCATCTTGAATCAACAAAAAGTTATCGCAATCGCCAAATTTACGAACTAATTTTCTACAGAGGTCGCGATCGATTTCTACTGCAACTAAAGCAGAAACTTCTGTTAGTAATCTAGCAGTCAAAACTCCCGTTCCTGGTCCAATTTCCACAAGGCGATCGCCTCGATCTAATTCCGCAGCAATGATGATTTGTTCTAAAACATTTTCATCTTTCAGCCAATGTTGACCAAACTGTTTGCGAGGGCGAAAACCATAATTCTTTTTGTTTTTTCTCCTAATTGTCATAAAGTTATTCTAATATTTAATACCGTAAGTAATATTAAAGTATTTTTACTTCTTACTTCTTACTCTCTACTTCTTACTTGTCGTCTCTCCACAGTACCAGCAGACAAACATTTACAAACTCGTCGGTGCTGCGACATTTAACTTCTCAACTAAGATTCGTTGTAGCCAATATTGAGCAAAAGCAATTAATCCCAGACGAGCGATCGCTTTTTGAGGAGATTCGTGGTTTACTTTTCCTAGAAAGGGACATTCCGCCAGAAAAATGGCCACCTTCTGGCTAAAGTTAAGGGCTAGCTTGACCCAATTAGCGGATTTACTGTCAAATGAATCTATTATCATCAGTAACTGACGTAATAGGTCAAATTCCGCTCTCTCCTGAAGCCATAAATTATTTCGATCGTCTAACCAAGATATAAATATAGGTTGTGACAACTGCCAAGCTAAATTGTTAAAGCGATCGTCCTTCAAGACAATCAATTTTTCCCTGTCTGCTAGACGTAATAGCGCGCAACAACGACTATAAATATACTGTATAGAAAATAAATTGTCTGAATTGTTACTTTGCCGAGCAACGTGAGATAAAGGATAATGAACAATATTTGTTGTTTGGATAAAAATTAGTAATTTGTGCAACCACTCAGCCAGAGACTGAGAACTCAAATAAAAATTAATCCAGCCAGATTCAACTATTTCAATAGCAAAGTCTAATCCAGATTCAATAGTAGTATTATCTCGTTCAAACAAATACCAATCTACCAAATTTTTGGCAATTATTTGCGGTGCAATTGTCAAGTTGGGAGTTAATGCTAAAGCAACAGAACAGCCGTAGACGATTGGCGTTAGTCGTAATGTTAATAAAAATTTACTAGTTTTGAGAAGGGACGATAGAGGTTCAATGGAAGACTCTAAAAGAATGATTTTTCGCTCCAAACTAGTAGCTGCTAACTGAGGATTAAAGTCAAGATTTGCCTTTTGTTGATATTGCTCGATCGCCCAGAGGAGTTTCTGTTTTAATAAATCCTGGATAGAAATAGTCGAATTGTCCTGAGTAAATCGTATTTTAAAAAACTTATGTGAAAAAGTTTTTTTTGATACATTGCTCTCCATGTAGAATCAAATATGCGTTAATAATTTATTTCGCCTTCTACTATGCAATTTTCCGATCGATCTTCTGAGGAATCTCGTTCTATTTTGACTTGGAAAAGTATCATTGACTGGGCGCAAACCCACTATCGCGATCGCCTTTTTCGCAAAGATGAACAAATTCCTGCTCGTCCACAATTAATTTACTTGGTCAATCAAGGCGCAGTTCGTTTGGTTAGCAAAACTCAAAACCAATACGAGCATAATTCATTAATACATTTGGATGAATCCGATCCAGAACAACCAGAAGAAGCATTTTTAGGCTTTGTTGGTGCTGGCAAACCTTTTGAAATTGTATCTCAGTCTGTTTTCAGCATTCACGCCTATGCTCATGTCGATCGTACTCAAGTAGCTTGGCTTTATTGGCAAGACTTGGAAAATTGGCCCGATTTTAAACAAGATGTATATGACGCTTTTCGCTATCAACACCAAAGAAAACTCCTCTGGCTGAGTGCTTTAGGTCAAAGAAGAACGATCGACCGTCTGACTAGTTTTTTGACCCTACTGATCGATGAATATGGTCAAAATGACCAACAAGAATGTTGTTTGCCTTACAGCCTAACTCATGCCCAAATTGGCAGCGCGATCGGCTCTACAAGAGTTACAGTTACCAGACTCATGGGCAAACTACGTCGTCAGGGAATAATCTCAGTCAAGGACGACAACTCAATCTGTATCAATAGTCTTGGTGTTGCCCAGAGCGATTCAAAGCAGTAGTTTTTAATAAAACTTAATTTTGATTAAGAAAACTAATCTAAAAGTATGATTATCTTCAACAATTTTCCAAATGACTGGCAAAATAAATTAGTCGAGATGTAAAAAATATCTTAAGATTGACAAGTAAGAAGTTTAACTTTCTTAAAAACTTACTATTTGACAAGAAGATAAATTAGGGAGAATATATATGGCGCTCGTCCCAATGCGTTTGCTTTTAGAACACGCTGCTGAAAACGATTATGGTATTCCTGCCTACAATGTCAACAACATGGAGCAAATTCTCTCCATTATGCAAGCTGCCGACGAAGCTGACAGCCCAGTTATTTTACAGGCTTCTCGTGGCGCGCGTAAGTATGCAGGAGAAAATTTCCTACGCCACCTAGTCTTGGCAGCAGCAGAAAGCTATCCTCATATTCCCATTGCCATGCACCAGGATCATGGAAATAGCCCCGCGACTTGCTATTCTGCGATTCGCAATGGTTTTACTAGCGTCATGATGGACGGTTCTTTAGAGGAAGATGCAAAAACTCCTGCTAGCTTTGAATATAACGTTAACGTAACCGCAGAAGTAGTTAAAGTAGCTCACTCCGTCGGTGCTAGTGTTGAAGGAGAACTAGGTTGCTTGGGTTCATTGGAAACTGGTAAAGGTGAAGCAGAAGATGGTCACGGCTTTGAAGGTGCTTTGAGCAAAGATCAACTATTGACCGATCCTGACGAAGCAGTAGAATTCGTAGAGCGTACTCAAGTAGACGCTTTAGCTGTAGCGATTGGTACCAGCCACGGTGCTTATAAATTCACTCGCAAACCTACTGGTGAAATTTTGGCGATCAGCCGGATCGAAGAAATTCACCGCCGTCTACCCAACGTTCACTTGGTAATGCACGGTTCTTCTTCCGTACCCCAAGAGTGGATTGACATCATCAATGCTCATGGTGGTAAAATCCCCGAAACTTATGGTGTACCCGTAGAGGAAATTCAAAAAGGTATCAAGAGTGGCGTTCGTAAAGTCAACATCGATACCGATAACCGCTTGGCAATTACTGCTGCAATTCGCGAAGCTGCTGACAAAGATCCTTCTAACTTCGACCCCCGTCACTTCCTCAAGCCTTCCATCGCCTACATGAAAAAAGTATGTCTCAGACGCTATGAAGCTTTTGGTACTGCTGGTAACGCTAGCAAAATCAAGCAAGTTTCTTTGGATGAATATGCTGCTAAATACGCTAAAGGCGAATTATCTACTAGCAGTAAAACAACTGTTTCTGTGTAGATTACCCGCTTGCACAGCCATAAATTAAATCAATCAAGATCGATGAGTGGTTCTAGCAACCGCTCATTTTTTTTGGTTCTTCTTTAATTTCTCCCCTTGCCAAATTTGAAAAACTGATTATTATGTATAAAGTACCACTACCGCGTTGGTGACTACCTTCCAAGTTTATTGATCTATGCTTGATTTATGAGGGAATAGCCATAGTTTTTGTGGAAGTATACCGAGCATGTACTCGGAAATGGAAGCAAAAGCAGCCAATTCCCACCCTGGTTTTCCAGGTCATAAACTTAGGTAAAACGGCGTGGCGGTGGGCTATTTTTGTCAAGATTACATCCGCTGGAAAATAGCCAGATCGAGTCTTTCGGCACCCTCGCTACAAATTGTGTTAAGTTTCTGTCAAAAATGTAACAAGAAAGACATTCTATTAAGAGTTATGATGTGCTATATCAGTTGCAACATAGCTATTCGATGCAAAAATTATCGGAGTCTGTCTACCAAGCCAAGTTTAATGCCAATACATTTCGCTTAAGTAATGGATTAACCATTATCCATCAGTATTTACCTGCAACTCCTGTGGTAGTAACAGATATTTGGGTTCGGGCAGGTGCGATCGCCGAACCGTCACAATGGTCGGGAATGGCTCATTTTCTGGAACATATGATTTTTAAGGGTTCTCCCAACGTCACTGTAGGAGAATTTGACTGGCTGATAGAAAATACGGGAGGAGTAGCTAATGCAGCCACTAGCTATGATTATGCTCATTTTTATTTGACTACCGCAGCACCTCACCTCAAAAGTACTTTACCCGCACTGGCAGATATTTTATTGCGAGCAAATATTCCTGACGAAGAATTTATTCGCGAACGAGAAGTAGTAATTGAAGAAATTTGTTCTAGTTACGACGATCCAGATTTTCTGGGATTTCAGGCTTTGTGTCAAAATACCTATCAGTGTCATCCCTACCGACGCTCGATTTTAGGAGAAAAGGAATTATTACTAGAGCATACACCCAATCAAATGCGTTGTTTTCATCGCACTCATTACCAGCCAGAGAATATGACGGTTGTAATTGTTGGTGGTATCGAACAGGAACAAGCTCTAGCCTTGATTCACGATCACTTTAGCGATTTTAGCCTCCCCTCTGAATGTCCCCCTGTAATCGTAGAAGCAGAACCCCCAACGATCGCGATTCGTCGCCAAGAATTGCACTTACCGAGAATTGAACAAGCACGTCTATTAATGGCTTGGATTTGTCCTGGTTCGCAAGATTTGTCAGAAGCAATCACCCTAGATTTAATTGCCCTGATTTTGACTGGAGGACGCAGTTCGGGCTTAGTGCGAGAACTTAGAGAAGAACGACAGTTGGTGATGGATATTGACTGTAATTTGTCTTTGCAAAAGGATTCTAGTATGTTTACGATCAATGTCTGGTTGACAACAGAGAATCTAGAGATAGTAGAAAGTATTATTAGCGATCGCCTTTACCAATTACATCACAATCTTATTCCCGCAGCAGAAATTACCCGCGCCAAACGCCAGTTGATTAACGATTATATTTTCTCTACTGAAACCCCCAATCAGTTAGCCAGTATTTACGGTTTTTATAATATTGTGGCTAGTGCTTCTGACTCGGCACTGTATCCTCAAATTATCAGTGAATTGCAGGCAGAACAGCTACAGGCGATCGCATGTCGCTATTTATCTCCCGAACGCTATGCAGTAACGGTATTAAAACCTTGTTGATTACTGGTTATTGGTCATCGAGCGTCTAGCGTCGAGCGTCAATGACTGATAATCGCTTGGCGATCGCTGATAATCGTGTATTTTCTCATAAATTAAAGAGTAGAATCTCAGATTCTCATAATTGCTCCTGTAGCAAATTAGTTTCGATCGAACACTCAAAACTGTCTTGAAGAAAAGGCTAAAGCTTTGCAGCACGAGCCAAATACGATTAATTCTAATTCTGAAGGCTTTGTTGCTGTTTGTAACAATTTTTGGGGATCGTTAATATTTGTTGAAGATTCTTGACGCTAGCTGTTAGGTTGTGAATGCAAATCAATCAAGAGGTGAAAAAAATGACACTATCTTCTTATGCGATCGCATTAGTTGCAGTTCTAACTGTTGGATATATATTTGCAGTAAGCTTGGGGACTGTTGCTTATTTTGCCAATGAAAAAAACTATTAAACGGCAATTTAATAGTTTTTTAAGAAGATTAAACTGATGAAGTACAGCTAGCTCCTGCTAATTTTAGCTAGCTGTTTTCTAGATTATTATACCCACAAATAGTAGCTTGGGCTATCCAGTTTGCAGATTGACAAACCAATCAAGAGTTTTAGGTTGAACCCATCCCTTTTGAGTAATAATTTCACCAAACTTACGTCGAGTTAAAGCCTGCTGGTGTAAAGTTTCAGCAATTTGTTCTGGATGAAGCAACCCCGCACTATTTAAATAATCTCCCAAACGCAATCGGCGATCGTAGTGAATTAATTCAGGTAACTCGTTGACAAAAAAACTAATGGTTTCTGGAGGTAAATAACCTTCCCGAATTAAAATTTCACCGAAGCGATAATTTTGGTATTGTTTTTGAAGGTTTAAAGTTTGTCGGATATGTTGAGGAGATAGTAACCCTGCCTGTTGTAATATTTCTCCTAGTGGTAAATATTCCATCTGTAGGTAGGGCGAGAATTTATATTGATTCATCTTTTGTTTGCCGATTAACCAAAACAAAGGCAGACTCTCAACCAAATAGCGTTTCCAAAGACGACAAGGTTCATTAGAAAGACGATACAGCCATTCTAAGCCTAAATCTCCGAAGACTTTTGGAGCGCGCTTAACGTTTCCTGCTTCAAAGTCAATGGTTGCGCCGATCGCGAGAAAAACCTGAATTTTAGATAGTTGCCAGCGATATTTTGCGATCCACTTTTCTTGTTTGGGCGCGCCAACTCCAACTGCCAAGACTGTGGCATTAGATTGATTAATACGTTCGACAATTGCTTGACATTCTTGCTCGTTTTTTTCAAATCCAAAAGAAGGAGAATGGGCTGCAACGACAATTTCTCTACCTACTTTTTGGTTAATCTTATATCTTGCTTTTTCGGCAACGCCTTCTTTTGCACCGAGAAGAAAGATTCTGACATCTTCGTTATATTTGTTGTATTGATAAAAAGCAGGAAAAAGATCCGAGCCTGAAATTTTCTCTTTGATGGGATTACCCAAAAAAAAAGAAATATATTGCAAAATTTTACTATCACAAACTCGGTAGTTAGAAGTGTAATAAGCCTGTAAAAACTCGCGATCGCTTTGTATTTTTACTAAGTGATCGACATTAGGAGTTACAACGACACCGCCATTTAGATTTAGATCTTCTAAAAGTTCGGCGATAGTAGTATTGTGAATGGAAACATTTAGAAAATCGACTATATCCATATTTTTAAACAAATTAACGATCGGATGATAGAAAAAGAGAACCTAGAACCAGCCAAGCAATTTGGGTAATAAGTAACTCCACCTCAATCAAAGTAAAATAGAATGACCTCCTCGCGCTACAGATAACTAAAGTGGTAGTTTACTAGTCGCTAGTTGCGATCGCCAATCAATATTTACAGTTTTAAAAAGTGGAACTACTTAGGTCATAATTAAGTAAATTTAATTAATCATTCGTAAGTAGGCTTAACATCCCAAAATAAAAGAAGCCAGACTTACTTGTATCAAGAGTCTAGCTTCTCGCTTGAAAATTGTAACTGATTAAAATCACTAAAATATGTTTACAAATCCGATCGCAAGAACAAAATACTTAGAACTGAATCTAAAATCTTATTGCTATCGTTAATTGCTTATGATTCATTGATAAAAGCTTCAGTCATTTGATAAGCTTGTTCGTCGGTAAACTGCTGAGGTGGATGCTTCATAAAATAAGCAGAAGGGGCAGTTAATACTCCGCCAATACCTCGATCTAAACCTAATTTACAACAACGAATCGCATCAATTACCACTCCAGCCGAATTAGGAGAATCTTCCACCGACAGTCTCATTTCCAAATTCATCGGAACATCGCCAAATAGTTTGCCTTCAATACGGATAAAAGCAACTTTGTTATCTTTTTGCCAAGGCACATAATCACTAGGCCCTACATGAATATCTTCGTATTCTAAACGTTTGGCAATCACTCCTTGTACCGCTTCAGTCTTAGATTCTTTTTTAGAATCTAAACGAGTGCGATCGAGCATATTCCGAAAATCAGTATTACCACCCGTATTCAACTGGTAGGTACGCTCGACCTTAACCCCGCGTTTTTTGCACAAATCTACCAGAGTTCTGTGGGTAATGGTGGCCCCAAACTGAGACTTAATATCGTCTCCCACGATCGGAATATTGTGACGTTTAAATTTATCTGCCCACAATGGCTGACTGGCAATAAACACAGGAATGCAATTGACAAAAGCTACTCCCGCATCCAAGGCGCACTCGGCGTAAAACTCTACTGCTTCTTGCGAACCCACAGGAAGATAGTTGACTAAAACTTCTGCACCCGATGACTTGAGGCTGCGAACAATTTCCTCTTTGGACTGTTCTGGGCGATCGCTGATTACAAAAGTATATTTTTCGTCAACACTATTCATATGGGGGGCAACCCCGTCTAGCACTGCTCCCATTTCTACTGTTACCCCTGTCTTGGGTACATTTTTACAAAAAACAGTAGTACAGTTGGGAGGAGCAAAAATTGCCTCTGCAACATCTTTACCTACCTTGCGTCGGTCAATATCAAAGGCAGCAACTACCTTAAGATCGTAGGGCTTATAGCCTCCAATATCCCAGTGCATTAAACCGATAGCGTCTGATGCCTGTTTGCCTTTATAATATTCAATTCCTTGGATGAGTGAGCTTGAACAGTTCCCCATCCCTACAATTGCAATTTTTATGCTCCCCACGATTTAACTTCCTCCATTATTGGACTACATTATAGGGAAATCTTACAGTCATTGTTTAAAGAATGGTAAACGAATGGTAAATAAATCCACCATAGTCAATGTTCTACTTGATAGATCGGCACATCAACCACAACAAACGGCCTATACTTTTTTAGCCGATGGAGAAACTGAATCTGGTAGCTGTACCTACCAAGAACTAGACCTTCAGGCTCGTGCGATCGCCGTTCAACTCTTAACCAAAATTCAACCAGGCGATCGCGCTTTATTAGTCTATCCTTATACTGCTGGGTTGGAATTTATTGCTGGTTTTTTGGGTTGTCTCTATGCTGGAGTGATTGCCGTCACTGACTATCCGCGACAACACATCAAATCTCTCAGTCATTATCAAAACCGTATTGTTGACTGTCAAGCTGCGATCGCTCTGACTACCCAAGAATTTGGCGATCGGGTTAAGAAACAGTTAATTGCCAATCCCGATCTGGCACTCAAACTTCAAGCTTTGCCTTGGATCGCTACAGATAAAGTCGATCTGGACTTGGCCGAGAAGTGGCAACAGCCGAAGATTACCGCTGACACCTTAGCCTTTTTGCAATATACCTCTGGTTCGACAGGACAACCTAAAGGAGTCATGATTACCCATGGTAATATTATTCATAACTCGGAAGTTATCTATCAAGCCTTTGGACACCACGATCGCACCAAAATTCTGATGTGGTTGCCGATGTTTCACGACATGGGACTGATCGGAGGAGTGATACATCCTCTCTATACAGGATTACCCGCTGTCTTAATGTCGCCTATCGCGTTAGCACAAAAACCTTTTCTCTGGCTACAGGCATTATCTAAATACAAAATAACTACTAGTGGTGGCCCTAACTTCGCTTACGATTTACTGTGTCAAAAAATCACCGACGAACAGCGGGCTAGCTTAGATTTAAGCAGTTGGGAAGTAGCCTTTAGTGGTGCCGAACCCGTACGGGCTGAAACCCTGGCGAAATTCACCGAACTATACCAACCCTGTGGCTTTAAAAAAGAAGCCTTCTATCCTTGCTATGGCATGGCTGAAACGACATTATTTATTACAGGTATTAGTCCTTCAGAATCTCCTACTATTACCTATCTCGATAAAAATTCTTTGACTGAAGATAAAATCGTTGAAGTCACAGCCAACCATTCTAACGCTAAAGCTGTGGTTAGCTGTGGTTATACTCGGTTGGGAGACGAAGTAATTATTGTCGATCCTGAAACAAAAACTAAATGCGAAGGCGATCGCGTAGGAGAAATTTGGACGACAAGTAAAGGTATTGGCAAGGGCTATTGGCAACGAGAAGAGCAAACAGAGTCTACTTTTGAAGCCACTTTAGCTAATAACCCCGCTAAAACTTATTTGCGTACGGGGGATTTAGGCTTTATTAAAGACAGAGAACTTTATATCACGGGACGCATTAAAGACATGATGATTCTCTGGGGACGTAATCACTATCCGCAACATATTGAAGAAACAGTAGAAAGCTCTCATCCCGCCTTACGTCCAAATCACGGTGCAGCCTTTAGCGTCGAAGTCAACGGAGAGGAACAACTAGTTATCGCCCACGAAATTAATCGTACAGACTTGCGTAATTTAAATGCCGAAGAAGTTATCGGCGCAATTCGCCTCGCTGTCGGCGAACAAAACTTAGCTAATGTCTTTGCCGTGGCATTGCTAAAAACAGGTAGTATTCCTAAAACCTCTAGCGGGAAAATCCAACGTCGTGCTTGTAGGAGTATGTTTCTTGAAGATAGTTTAAACACAGTGGCACAGTGGCAACAGTCCGAAATACCCGATACTGATATTACCGATTTAGCAGGGCAATTTTTTAGCGATTAGTTAGTAGAGTCGTTTCATGAAACGACCGTACAGTGGTTAGTTGTAGATATAACTAGCGATCGCATCAAAATATTGATACATAAAAAATAGCGATCGCTAAATCTATTAGGACAAAATATATTTCAAAGGCGAATGCCATTCTAAAAATTACGTCCTAACACTTTCGACCATTACTATGTATCATTTTATGAATATAGCGATCGCATTTTATTCTTCAATATAGATCTAGTGAAATAAATTAATTCAGCTCAATGAATAAGTCATGGCAATACACAAAAAGATTAGACCGATTACCTCTGGAGATATCCCCGCCTTAAAAACAGTAATTGAAGCTAATGACTTATTCCCATCAGATATGTTGGATGAGATGATGTCGGCCTATTTCCAGAATGAAAGCAGCAATGAGTTTTGGTTTACCTACGAAAAAGACAAGCCTGTAGCAATTGGCTACTGTGCGCCAGAGAAAATGACCGAAGGGACTTGGAATTTATATTTGATTGCCGTACACCCCGACTTTCAAGGACAAGGTGTTGGCACTGCCATGATGGAATACATAGAACAAATGTTGACAGAACAAGGAGAACGGATTTTGCTAGTGGAAACTTCTGGTTTAGATAGTTTTGCCAAGACTCGCAGCTTTTATCGTAAGTGCGGTTACGAAGAAGAGGCTCGCATTCGAGGGTTTTATCAGGCGGGAGAAGATAAGATTGTATTTCGTAAATCTTTGACAGGCGGTAAAGAATATCTTTAAGCTAGGGTAATTTAGCTTTTTCGATTAAAAATGAATTGGATACAGTTTTTTATTCCCGATACCTTGAATTTACTTTGGCTAGCGATCGGGCTATTTATTGCGGGAATTCTGGAGGCTTTTTTCTGGAAAACCAGTGTTTTTCGATTATTAAATGTACCAATTCAAGCTCAGTGGTTTGGTGCCAACAAAAAGTGGCGCGGATTAATTAGTTTACCAATCGCGATGCTGATTAGCGTTTATTTATTACATCTAATCGAGAGTCTTGTTTCTTTTCCTCAAAATATAATTTTGTTTTCTGACTTCAATCTTATAGAGTTTGGTTTATTAGTCGGATTTGTCTTTAATTTATCGGAATTACCTAATTCTTTTATTAAACGTCGCCTTGATATTCCCCCTGGTGATGAAAACAATAAAATATTCTACTTTATCGACCACATGGATTCTACCTATGGGGTTTTAATTCTCTGGTATTTTTATTTTCACTTTCCGTTTCACTTTATTGTTACGGGTTTAATTGTGACTCCATTATTATTTATGGGTGCGACAGAATTAAGGAAAAAACTTGGTTTGAAGTAGTAATTAATAATGATTTAGCTATCTCTATCAAGTACGAAAAAGAATGGTTGTGGCATTGCTTTATAATCCATTAAACCTAGCACGGTTTTGTTATCTATCTTTCTAAAGACATCATGGATCGGTAAGTAATCATAAATCATAGTTGCACTTACTTTACCTCTATATTCCATCATCCGAATTCTCGCTTTACTCTCTTCGGTTTTTAGCATTTTACTCATGGCACTATACAGAGGCTTTATGCCCTCATTTTTGGGAATTGGTATACTAAGTCCGAGGTTCATTGCTACAGGATTTGGATCGACTTTAAAAATCTTGTTACCATCGGAAAACAACAAAGGGTGAACGCAATCTGGAGAGATAAATTCTTTGCCATACCAGTTAAAAGCTTCTAACATACCGTCTATCTGATGATTGGTATGAAAGCCAGATCCTTTCCATCTACCTAGCATAAAATCTAGGTCTACAGGCTCTAATCGATCGAAGAGTTGTAATGCTGCTTCGGTAGTGGTTTTACCCTGTTGGACAATTGTTTGGAAGCTTTCGATAGTGTTCATGGATTTATTTAATAGGAAAATCTTTAATTTACAGAATCAATGTTTAGCTAGCTTTCTATTAGATCTGTAACCTTTATTGTAGAGGTATATATACTCTGGTTTTGGCGCGGGTTAGTGCGGTGTAAAGCATTTTTTGTAAGTCGGGACAACCGCGTATATCTTCTGTATCGATGAACACGTAATCGATGCTAGAGCCTTGAGCTTTGTGTACCGTCAAACTATAAGCATAGGTGACATCATCAAAAGTTTTAGATAAATCAAAATATTTACGCCACTGTTTTTTTTCTACGTATAGTTTAATTTGCTCGTCTCTGAGCTTTGCAGCTTCTTCGGTTAAGATAGACAGATTTACTTCAAAACCTGTATCGGTCATAACTGGAACTGAGCGATATTGATAGATTATTTTATCAAATGATAGTTGTTCGATCGCCCCTGACCCGATTACAGAACACTCTTCACAATTGTTGATTAAAATTCCCCATTTATTTTTGCCTTTTTTCCCAGGACGAGGACGAAATAAAGGTTTTTTGGCGATTAATCTATCTCCTGGTACGTAGGGGGGAGAATCTTTACCCCATAGACGCGATCGCACAAATTTATTAGCCGAATCTGCTGTTTTGTTTCTCCAGACTAGTAATCTGGCGTAGTCGGGATCTGTTTTGTATTGCTCTGATTTGAAATATTCGGTGACGGTTTCTAACCATTGTTGGCGAGGTTGACAGACAACTGTACCATCTTTGCTACTCTCAAAAGGATAGACAATACGGTTATAGCGATCGCCACTGCGAATCTTTTCGGCGACAACCGCTATTTCCCCCTCATAGCGGACAATTTCATCTAGGGAGGTGGCGCGATCGATCTGCTCTGAAACAGCAACAATTGGGCTTGATTCTTTGACTGGTGGTAGTTGGGCCGAATCTCCTACAAATACTACCTTAGTGTTGATGGTAAGAGCGATCGCCTTAACTATTTCCTCAAAATTGCTGCGGTTAATCATCGAAAACTCATCAACAATTATTACTTCATAATTATCGAATTGAGCTTCACCACTAGAAGTAAATTCTTCTAAACCAGTTTCCTCATTAATTTCTGGTTGTTGACCTAATAGTTGGGCTATGGTTTTGACATCGATACTAATACCCATTGACATAGCAACCCGAACTAAATTCTTGGCTGCTTTGTTGGTCGGTGCAGCTGCGACAAACTCTAATTCTTGAGATTTTAGCCACTTAATAAAATGACAAATTAAAAAGCTTTTTCCCGTCCCCGCATAACCACTGAGGCGAAAAAAGCGATGCCCCCATTCGGGGATAAACGACCCCGCGTTATGCGAAGCCCTAAAGGACTCGCTGCGCATCGCGGTATCCTTTAGGACAGGCGCAAGGGAATGCGCATCAAGACAGCTTTCATTGCTCTGTATAAATGATTTTAATTTAGATAAAGCCTGTCGTTGGGCAGTCGTTAGCTTTTTTACCGAGGTATCTTCAGCCTGGGATTTTACCATCGCTTTGAATTAAATTTAGTAGGCACTATCATTTTGTTGAGATTAATATTCTCTTTAATATAAATTAAGTAAAAAAGCTACCTACACCCAAGATCGGCAAAGCAAATTTAGACGACCAAAATTAGTTCTTGAACTATTTGTCCTGCTGAGTTTGTCACCTCAAGTACTGTCAAGCTACCTTCGATTCTTTCTCTGCATTGGCGATCGCCCGCTGTGATGATGGAGTCTATCTCTGTTTTCAAGGTTTCTAACTGACAAAATTGCTGAATAGTTAAGTTATTCATCATTAAAACTTTATACTTATTTTATTGTTTCTTTGCATTTGCTGTTTTAAGTTAACATGAAGCCAAAGTAAATTTTGTGATCCCAAACAGAGATAATCCCGATCGCCATTTAACCTAGTAGATAAAATTTTAATGTTGTGGGCATTGCCCACTCGACACTAGATTTATAAAACTTTGTGGGTATGGGAATGCTGCTTAACGTTGTCCTCGGTACTGACTACCTTAGAATTATTTAAAACTCTTTTTCGTTCCAGAGAATAATTAAAATCTTGCTTAGTTGTCCCTAGAGGGATGTGTTGTTTAGCTTCGGGACGGCTTTTATAAGTACGGGTGGCTGCTGCGACTCTTTCTGCAAAGCGATCGCATAAATTTATTTTTTCCTCATTCTGAAGCTCTTTAGGTATTTGTACTGTATCAGACTGAAAAATTTCTCCCAAAGTTTTAGAACAAGCCAATTTGTAAGAAGTGGGAATTCCCTTAACCAGTGCTTCTAAAGCAGCAGAAGGAATGGGTTCTAATACCTGTAACTGCTCTATTTCGCCGTCTTCTCGCAGAAAGCAAGTTGCTAAACCCAAAACACAGTAGTCCTCTGAAGATAGATCGGATGCTTGAGCAAATAGAGTTGCATTAGTCATATCGTTAAACATCAATATAAATAAAATCCCTAGCGGGTTGAGCTAGGGCTAAAAGCCAACATATGAGTGAATGTAGTTTAAAATGTCTCATTTTTGACAACTTTGAGAACCAATTGTGACAAAAGCCAACATTTTTTATCAAACCTTATCAAAAATATCCACAACCAACGAGCGGGAAAAACCAGTAATCTGAAGACAAAAACAGGGTGGAAATTGTCCACCCTTAAAAAATCAACATGGCTGGGTTTCCCAGCCGTGCTTCGCCATCAATTCAATTTCAGCGCACTACACTGCACTGGTTTCTACAGACTTAACACCATTGTTTTCCGATGCTGCTTCTTTTTTCTGAATCCATAAAGAGGTACAGGGGATTTTACTTTTATCGCAACGATGAGCATATTTTTTAGCTACTTCAGTTACTTCTTTGAGCAATCCTTGACTAAGAGTAGTCGGTTTTAGTCCCAGATCGAGAAATCGCTGGTTTTTCACAAATAGCTCATTTTCTGGTGCTTCATTGCGGGGATTTTCTAAATAAGCAATCTCTCCCCCAGTCATATCTGCAACCATTTTAGCCAGGTCTCTGACGCGATGGGTTTCGGTCATTTGGTTGAGAATTCTGACTCGTTCGCCTTTGGAGGGAGGATTTTCAATCGCCAGTTGTACGCAGCGTACTGTATCTTTAATGTGAATAAAGGCTCTTGTCTGTCCTCCAGTACCGTGTACCGTTAAAGGATAGCCGATCGCAGCCTGCATCAAGAAACGATTCAGTACTGTACCGTAGTCACCATCGTAGTCAAAACGGTTAACTAGCTTTTCGTGCATTAGAGTTTCGGGAGTATTGGTTCCCCAAACGATACCTTGGTGGAGGTCGGTAACTCGAATCCCGTCGTTTTTATTGTAATAATAGAAAAATAGCTGATCCTGGGTTTTGGTCATGTGATAGACGCTACCAGGATTTGCAGGATAAAGGATTTCTTGCTGAATGCGATCGCCATTATCGGTGACAACTTCTACATCTAGATAGCCTTCGGGAATCTTCATTCCCGCCGTACCGTAGCCATAGACCCCCATAGTACCTAAGTGTACTAAATGAATATCTAATCCCGATTCGACGATGGCACAAAGTAAATTGTTAGTAGCGTTGAGATTATTGTTTACTGTATAGCGTTTGTGTTTGGAAGACTTCATCGAATAGGGTGCAGCTCGTTGTTCGGCAAAGTGAACGATTGCATCGGGTTGTTCTGCCAAAATCAAACTTAACAGGCGATCGTATTCTTCGGCTATATCAATATTGTAAAATTTAATTTCTTTTCCAGAAACGCTTTTCCAAGTGCTTAATCTTTGTCCAATAGGTGCAATAGGAGTCAGAGAACTAACTTCTAGTTCATTATCTATGTTACGTCTAGATAAATTATCGACAATAACTACTTCATGGTCGAGATTCGATAAGTGTAGTGAGGTGGGCCAGCCACAAAAACCGTCTCCCCCAAGAATGATAACTTTCATATTTTACTCCCAACTATAAAATTCATAATTAAACGACTCGGTTTTAAATTGAATCGTCAAAATAGCAACTTAGAATATTTAACCAAACTTTATGCCCTTATTATCGTTTTTACCTGAGAATTGTGTTGCAGTATACTGGATATCAATTTAGAAGCAGCATTTGTCTTTGTCTTCGAGAATATTTTTCTGACACTTACTTGTCATCTCAAGAGAAATAGTCCAGCCAGTCTCGAAGTGAGCTTATCTTAACCCCAAGCACGTAGCGAAGCCATGCGGGAAGGTTTATCGCCTTAATTCCCATCTTTTATTTTATATTGATAGCCAATGCGTCAGATCTCTATCGATAAATTGAGAAAGCTGTTCGATATCTTGCCGATAGAAATTTGCTAGCTCTTTTTGCTTGGCAGTTGACAATTGAGGATATTCTTTTTCCGTAGAGTTAAGGTGATGAAATTTATCATTAAAACCTCGCTCTTTTAGGGTGCTTAAGATTCTTCTCCCGATTTCGTTGTTATTATTAATCCAGCGATAAATAGCGACTAGTAATGTATAGAGTTTGGCAAATCTCTGTCTTGGTTGTTTGGTATAACTTTGTTTGTATAGGGCTGAATTCTCAAAGTTAGAGTCTACTCCCAAAAAATCAAACACATCGGTCAACACTTTCTCAGGATTAGCTTTAATATCGTCATAAATAATAAACTTTAAATTATTGGGCGGAAACAGCCCAACAAATTTAGATATGTGTCGATAATAAAGACTTTCTCGGACAATTATTGATTCTAGATCTAACTCTCTTTCTAGATCTTCGCTAACGGTGTTGTACCTCAATTCCATGCAATATTGAGAATATGCTCTTTCAATCGGATTACGCAACATGAAGAGTAACTTCATATCGGGATTAAAAGCATAAATCCTACTAGGGCATTCATCATCAATGAAATAAGAAGGAGATAATTCACCGACTGCTTTTTGCTCTCGAACATCTTTAAAAAAAGACAGATACCATTGCTCACCTTGAGCGTATTTGTAGCTAAAATAATTAACTTCTTTTAGCGAGGGTACAAAAACTTCTGGATGCTCGTTGAGACATTGATAAAGCCAAGTAGTTGCAGCTTTAGTAGCACCAACTAAGAGAAAATTAGGAGTTCTTTTTTCTACTGACACCATTGTTAATACCAGTTCTCAAAAGTCATTGGAGACTTAGTTTTCATTCAAAATTCAAAATTCAAAATTCAAAAACTAAACATAGTAGGG
>JASJEI010000137.1 GCA_030064795.1 Pleurocapsa sp. MO_226.B13
AGAGAAAACTTTGAAGCGTAGTCTGCGCCAAAAAATGAAACGCGCAGCTATGAATAATGACTACATGATGACTGTTCTCCGATCCTTTTGTCAATAGGGTTTGAGATGCTCTTACCCTGGTAAGTTTGTTGTTGACAAAATCCTTGGTAGTGGTGGATTTGGTGTTACCTATAAAGTAAAAGACACGGGTTTAAACAAATTTTTTGCTGTAAAAACTCTCAATGAATTAGCAAAAAATCGACTAGATTTTCAGCAATTACAAATTAAATTTATCAATGAAGCGATCGCTCTTGCTAGTTGTCGCCACCCTCATATAGTTAGTGTCTATCCTAAAGTATTTCAAGAGGGCGAATTATGGTGCATGGTGATGGATTATATAGAAGGAGAAGATTTAGCTTGTTATCTAGAAGATCGTGGTAAGTTTTCCGAAGCAGATGCCATTGAACTGATTACAAAGGTAGGAAAAGCATTGTCTTACGTTCATCAGCAGGGATTTTTACATCGAGATATTAAACCAGCCAATATTTTGCTACGCAAAGCAGATTTATCTCCCATACTGATTGATTTTGGTTTAGCTAGAGAATACACTTCAGGAACTATTAGGAGTATGACTAATGCTAGAACAGAATGTTTTGCTCCTATCGAACAGTACCAACGAAATGGCAATTTCGGTGCATGGACTGATGTATATGCTTTGGCTGCAACATTATATGTTTTAGTAACGGATCGATTGCCCATACCGTCACAATTTAGAGTTTACGCAGAGTTACCGTCACCGAAGCAACACAATTCAAATCTAAGCGATCGCGTTAACCGAGCTATTCTTAAAGGGATGGAATTAGAACCCCAAAACCGCCCTCAATCTGTAGAAGAATGGCTGGATCTGTTAAAACTAGAGCAAAGAAACTATACTGCGCCAAATTTTTCAGTAAAACTACAAGTATTTGAATTTGATACCGTCCAAATCGATCGCTCTGGAGAAATAATCGATAGAGAGCATCACTCGGTCAAATATTATGCAGAAGATTTAAGCGATGATATCAATTTGGAAATGATAGAAATTCCAGGTGGCGAATCGATTCTAAATTTGCCAGATCGAGGAAGAAATAGAGCAAATAACACGACCTACCAAAATTTAGTTCGTATACCTAGTTTTTATTTAGCTAAATTTCCCATAACTCAAAGACAGTGGCAGCAAGTAGCAATATTGCCTCAAATAGAAAGAAAATTACAACTCAAACCTTCCCAATTCTCAGGAGCAGATTTACCTGTAGAGAATGTATCTTGGTATGATGCCAGAGAATTTTGCCAAAGACTGTCTCAAGCCACAGGCAAACAATATCGATTGCCTTCAGAAATACAATGGGAATATGCTTGCAGAGCGGGAACAATCACACCCTTTTCTTGCGGTCAAACCATTACTTCCGAGATAGCTAACTATAATGGTCGGTATACCTATGCTGACGAGCCAAAGGGAGAATATAGGAAAATTACTACTCCCGTAAATAAATTTCCGCCCAACGCTTTTGGCTTACACGATATGCACGGTAATGTCTGGGAATGGTGCGAGGATGATTGGCAAGACAATTATCAGAATTCCCCTCGCGATGGCTCTATTTCTCTACCCGAAGTAGATATTTGGGCAATCGTAGCAACCTACTATTTTCTACTTACTGGCTTTTTTCCCCGTAACTTAGAAGATCCCAATAATATGATGGTGGAGTTGTTAACAAAATCAGCCGTACCCATTCGAGAAAGAGATGCTTCTATTCCTCAACCTCTGGCAGAATTAATTGATTTAGCTTTGGTAGATAATCCAGAATTACATTTCAAAAGTGCGATCGCATTTAAAGAAGCTTTGTTGAATATCATCTAGCCCACATTCCGCAGAAATCGAAAAGGGACTGAAGAATTAATTTGAGAAAGGAGAAAAAAGTATCAAATAAATCTAAATTACAGAAAAAGTTGATGGTATGTTAAAAATCATGACATCATCAACACCAGAAATCAAAGTAAAAGACCTAGATCATTGTGGAATCATCGCAGGAATAATTGACGAGATCGAATTAGTTCCACAAATCGACCAGATGATCTCAAAACATGGCAACCAAAAAGTGACCACAGGACAAGCAGTTAAAGCCATGATTATCAATAGTCTAGGAATGATTAGCTCTCCTTTATACCTCTTGGAAAAATTTTTTGAAGGCAAAGCGACAGAACACCTATTAGGAAAAGGAATATTGCCAGAACATCTCAATGATGATTGCCTGGGTAGAGCATTAGATCAATTGTACCAAGAGGGAGTAACTAAATTTCGATCGCTACTCCCAAAGGTACAAAAAAATTATCTACCTTGAAATGCTAATCTTTTAATTTGTTCGATTTCAACCGAGTTTTAACCGCCTCAAACAATACCTGAATTTATCCCCTGGTACTAACAAAAAACAAGAGACATAATACCAACAAATTCAACTCGTTCGAACCTTAAATTGTGAGGTGAGGGTTAGCAAGTGGGGTGTGGAGGGATTGTGTCTTCTTCTATTTTATGTTTGATTAAGTGTCCTGCATAACAAATTAATACAGCACCTTAACTAAAAACTTAAGTCCGTTATCAACGGACTTAAATTGTCAGACAGTCTCAGACAAAAATACAATCTGCTCTATTTAACCGAATATAAATGAATAAGAGAAGGTGTAAATAGCGGACGTTGGTAAGTTGGTAATACTAAAGCCTATATTATGTTAGTTGTTTATAAGAGAAAATATTCGATCGCCAACGCCAAATAGCGAGGTTTTACTGTTTACAATCCTGTCCCTATTAAGTATAGCTTAAACACCCTATTAGATTATCCGTATTTAGTGTGGAGTTTATTATCGAGCAGGTGTAAAAATTGTGGAAGTTATCCGAGAGTATATCCAGGGACTCGATCGACATGGAATCTATCCCGATCGATATATTTGTTATCAAAAACAGGGGAATTTAGTTGAAATTGAAGCAGAAGTTACAGGAATTCGCCAGCAAGTTCTTAGTTTCTGCACTAATGATATTCTGGGTCGATCACAATCAAAAACAGTCAAACAAGCAGCAATTGATGCCATTGTTCGCTACGGGACTTCTAATAGCTCTTGTCCTATGTTAAGCGGTCGGATCGGTATTGTTGTCAATGCTCTTCATACCCCAGAAGAGATGGATTGTTTTGTTTGGGCGATGAGCGCGACACGCTCGGCTTTATCTAAGTTACAACAGGCAAAATGAACCTATGAAGCAGATTTTAATCCTTCATAATTCACAGTTTGCTAATCTAAGTTATTTGCTAGGTGTTAAAAACATTGCTTAATCTCCTGATGAATCAAGATAACGTAGCATTTTCCTATCAAATAGGAGGAAGTCTAGCTAGTCAATCTCCTAGCTATGTAGAACGGCGAGCCGATCGCGAATTAGAACAAGCCCTCAAACAAGGGGAATTTTGTTATGTTTTAAACTCGCGACAAATGGGCAAATCTAGTTTGCGGATCAGAGCCATGTCTAAATTACAAGCAGAAGGAACTGTTTGTATTTTTATTGACTTGACTGGCATGGGAATCCAAGATTTAACTCCAGAGAAGTGGTACGCAGGAATTGTCTGTTCTTTGGTTAGTGGTTATCAACTTAAATTTAACTGGCGTAGTTGGTGGCGAGACAAAAGAGATTTATTGTCTCCCGTACAACGATTGAGTCTATTTATTGAGTCGGTTCTGTTAGTAGAAATTCCCGAAAAGATTGTAATCTTTATTGATGAGATCGACCGAGTTCTCAGTCAAAAGTTTTCTTTAGATGACTTTTTTGCTTTTATTCATAGTTGCTATCAAAAACGTCAAGTAAATTCAGATTATAATCGTCTTACTTTTACTCTTTTAGGAGTAGCAGCACCGAAAGATCTCATCGATCGTAAAAATCAATCTCCTTTCGATCTGGGTAGAGCGATCGACTTGCGGGGGTTTGAGTTGAAAGAAGCTTTGCCTTTGGCGTTAGGTTTATGCGATAAAGTTCCTAACCCCGAACAAACATTAGCAGAGATTTTATCTTGGACGGGAGGACAACCTTTTTTAACTCAAAAACTATGTCAACTAGTCGTAGAAAAAGGTAACCAGGCAGAAACAGTTGTCGTAGCCGAACTAGTGGAAAGATATATTATTGATGATTGGGAATCACAAGACGAACCAGAACATCTACGGACAATACGCGATCGCCTGTGTTGGCGTAATTCTGCCCAGACTATTCGTTTACTTGGTTTGTACCGCCAGATTTTAGTAAGAGGACAAATTCGGAGTAATAATAGTACAGAACATATGGAACTACGTTTATCGGGTTTAGTTGTGGAAAAACGGGGTTATTTAGAAGTTAATAATCCTATTTATGCTTGTGTGTTTAATTTAGCCTGGGTAGATCGACAATTGGCACAATTACGCCCTTACGATCGCCAACTCACAGCCTGGATCGCTACAGATTGTTCCAATCCAACTTATTTACTCAAAGGAAAAGAATTACAAAATGCTCTGACTTGGGCGTTGAATAAAAGTTTGGCAGACATAGATTATCAATTTTTGGTTGCCAGTCAAGATTTAGCCAAACAGGAAGTAGAAAATACCCTAGCAGCAGTAGAAGCAGCTAGCAAGCTATTGGCAACTACAAGCAAACAAGCACGACAAAGAGTAAACAAACAAAAACTAGCGAAGAAATGGCTAGGCGCGATCGCGATAATAGTGACGGGTTGTATTTTAATTCTGCGTTCTGGAGGAATTTTACAAAGTTGGGAATGGAATTCACTCGATCGCTTTTTTACTTGGCGACTGACGGATGCTAAAGATCAGCAAGTGGTGGTAGTAACGATTGACGAAAAAGATATTAACAAGATGGGACAATGGCCGATTAGCGATCGGAATCTAGCAACCGTAATTAAGAAGATCGAGGCTCAAAAACCAAGTGCGATCGCTTTAGATATTTACCGCGATTTACCCGTCCCCCCAGGAAATCAAGATTTACTTCGACTAATTAACTCTACTTCTAATTTATATATGGTTGAGAAGGTAATCGGTGATTCTATTCCACCTCCACCAACTGTAAGTCAACAACAAGTCGGTTTTGCCGACTTGGTGCTAGATAGCGATGGTAAAGTACGTCGGGCATTATTATCTCTGGTAGGGGAAGATCGACGGACACGTTTGAGTTTGGCTACTAAATTAGCTTTACATTACTTAGAAGAGAGAAAAATTTACCTCGAAGCAATAGATCCCAGTCGCTATCGCTATCGTTTGGGAAAAGCTGTATTCGAGCGATTCGAGGGCAACGATGGCGGGTATGTGCGTGCAGATGCGGATGGATACCAAATATTACTCAATTATTGGGGAACAACAGCTAATTTTCAACAGTATTCTCTCACCCAGATACTAGAAGGCAAGATTACTAGTAAAGAGCTTCGCGATCGCCTCGTTTTTATCGGCTCAACTGCTGAAAGCATTAAAGATTCCTTTTATACACCCTATAGCCAGAGATGGTTTCGTTCTCCCCAAACAATGCCAGGAGTGTTTATTCATGCTAACGTTACCAGTCAAATAATTGGTACTGCACTCGATAATCGTCCTTTACTTCTTACCCACAATCGATTTTTAGAATTCCTTTGGATATTTTTGTGGGCAATTACTGGCACGGCGATCGCTTGGAGATTGCCATCTGGAATTGGGATTGCCTTTTATGTCTGCATTGCCAGTATGTTATTGATTACCGTCTGTTACTTGGGGTTTTTAGCGGGTTGGTGGCTTCCTCTCATACCTTCACTACTAGCACTGACTGCAACTGTAATTACGGCGATCGCGATTAGAAACAAACAACGCGAGAAACTAAAATTTCAGCAGATCTTAGCCTTGCTCTTGGCAGCATATCGCGATCGTCCGATTGTGGGCAGAATCGCTTTAGAATACTTCAAACAGTCAGAAAATCAAGATAATTCCCACCTCATCGAGCGGAAAATCCAACAACTAATGTCCAACGATTGTAGAGACGTAGCATGCGATGCTAAGCGAGTCCTTGACCGATAGGGAATCCTTTAGGATAGGGCTACGTCTCTACTGACGATCGATAATCGGTCGCTCGGCAATTTCAGCTATACCACCAGATTGCAGATATTTAACCCAAAGCTCGTTCCAATTGTTCAAAGACGATCTTTCTGCCACCAAAATATTGAGGGCATCATACCAAACGCCTCGTCGTGCATACAGGCTAGCCCGATCTAAACTTGTAGAGGGGAGGCGCGATCGCCCAGCCTCATCGGAGGCAAGCTCTTGACTCATCATAACCTGAGATTGAGCCACCCGTTTAATCCAAGCAGTAACCACAGGATCGTTAGGATTTGGTCGCTCGCCACACACCAAGACAACTGCCCACTGATAGTTTTTGCCTAGTTCTAAGGCGGGGGCGCGATCTGACAATTCAATCCCCAA
This sequence comes from Pleurocapsa sp. MO_226.B13, assembly GCA_030064795.1. Next base: position 6,478 of record JASJEI010000137.1, read on the forward strand.
AATCCCAGTTTCCCCAAGCTTAAACGACTGTTGCCAGTGAGGAGTAAAACCTTCTTCTTTGATACTTAAAATTGCTTGTCGTGCTGAAGTTGGAGGGATATAAACCCAAATGGTAGGACGCTCGGCTGTCGTTAACCCGTAGTTACGTTTGGGTACAATTGCAGTCAATTGTGGGCGATCGCTCTGAGTCTTGGTTTGAGGTGAAATAGAATCTTGAGAACATACCCGATCCTGACGGGAAGCTGCCCCTTCTGTCTCTTCTGGTCGTCCTGCTTCTGGCGGAGGTTGAAAAAAGACAGTAGTATTAGGATTGCCCTCTGGCTCGGCAAAGGCTACTGAAGTTAACAATACACTCAAGACAAGGGAAAAACCAATCCGATTCAAACTATGATTGATTTTGCGGGGATAGATACTTTTATTACAGAATTTCATGGTTCCTACTCGAACTTTTAGTAGTTGCTCTGTCGGTATTGAGAATAGATAATTGTCCTAAATTGGCATTTTCTGAGTTAGCTGGAGTCAATTCTAGAGAACGATACAATTGAACGACACTTAAGATGATTAGTACCGCAATAAATCCCAAGCCAAAAATAATTCCTTTTTCAGAGGAGTGAGATCGAGTCTTATTGTTGTTACTCAGGATTGCATCCCAAGCTTCTGACTCAATCAGAAACCTAGTGTTGGGGACATAGTTTGGTTGGGAAAATTCTGTCCGTTCAGGTTGAGAGGGAAAATTAGAATCACGCTTCATGGCTTTAATTGACTCCCTTATAGTTGTTTAAACCTAGCTTTCAGTATTATGCGCTCAATACAGAAGCAATAAAATAGGAAAAATTCAGGTATTTTGCTCGTGACGGTTAGTGACTTACAAACACGGGGCAAAAGAATCAAGACGCGATAGTACCTTAAGATCCTCTTCATCTAGTGTTGCAGGTATACCGCTACGAATTAACTCCGAAAAATCTTCGTTGGGAACCATAATACATAACGCATATAAACGTTGAGTGCCTGTATTTTTTAGATAGTGAGTTCCTGTTTTGGGCATCAAAACGCTATCGCCAGTACGCAAGGGTACTTCTTTGCCATCGCACATTGCCATTCCTTCACCTTTGAGAATAAAAAACATTTCTACGGCAAAATTATGACGGTGGGCGGGAGTGGCACTACCCACATCAAAAATTTCTACACAGACAGTTAAGGAATTGTTAGCATTGCTAGGATCGAAAACGATCGCCAGACGGTTCTTGTCTTCAGGACTGATACGATAAACCTGATAATCTTTTGGAGTTTTGATTACGGGAATCATGCAGCGTTCGTTCATCACCAAAAATATCTTCTCGATTGTTTTGCTACTTTTGATTGTTACCTAACTACTAAGGATCGCTAATAACTCTTAGCAATTATTTTGCTATTGTGGCTTGAGTTGCAATTGGACAAGGTATAGGTATACTGCGATATTTTCTAATGCCTACGTCTAAAGCAGAAAGCGCGATCTTAGTAGGAATGCTAAGAGTATAAGTTTGTCCTAAAAATTGTAGTTGCATGGTTAGATTTTCCTTTGGCTTTTGTTTTCTATGGTCTTATAGTAAAAATTTGAACGGCTAAAAACATCTGAAAAACGTCTCTAATCATTCCTCAACCAAAGCAATAACTATCCTGACACTTTCGCTGACTGCTAAGTATATATCTCTATAACTAAAGTCTTAATAATATTATTCGTAGGGGCGGTTCGCGATGCGGTTGCGCAAGCCCTAAAGGATTTGCGACACGAAGTTAGTCCTTTAGGGCTTCGCGGCACAAGTCGTTAGACGAGCGCGAGTCCTTTAGGGCGAACCGCCCTTACCTCATTGGTCTGCCTTGTTATATATAGCAAGCATTAAAGTATTTCAGATTAGTTCTGCCTTCTGCCAGTCTTAATCGCTTGGTAAGTTTCTAGCATCAGTTAGAGAATCTAGAGAAGCGGTCCAGTAGAAGATATTGACAAAAGAGCCAAAATATCTCTACTGAGTCGTGCCGATTTTTTTAGCTGTTTTCTGTTCAGATGGAACTTCCATCTGTGCGATGACGTGAAGATTATGGACTACCGCAGTCCGCCGTAAATCAAAGAGATTCTTGCCAGTCCCCAAATAACGGGCTTGGTTACCCTGCCAGCGACTTATATGAGCTAAACGTGAGTTCCACGCTGACTCGCTCTCGTAACTGAGAACGACCCAATTCTGTTAACTGACGTTGGCGTAATTCTTGTAACAAAGATTCATCGGGATGAATAGAAACACTCCGTCCCCGAGAAGAAGTAGTGCATTGGTCTTTTAGAGGACCAACCTGACAATCACTCTGGGGAAAACGAGCTGTTTTGCCTTCCTCAAAAGGAATAGTCACACCGTGGGACAGCGAATCAGATTCTGAGCCCCATCCAAGACAAAAGCAGTTCGATCAAATCGCTCACCATTACGCACTCGCCAAGCTTTGCAGAAAATGGTTAAATCATTACTGCGCTGTTTAACCCAATGACAACTGAGATCAGCACGATCTATATGCAACTCAGTTAAAGTGACTTGTTGAAGAGCTAAGTCTTCGGCGATCGCTTACTCCTGTGTAGGCTTGTAAGATAATAGCTAAGGCTAATTGTGCAGGAGGGACTGGAGATCATCCTACCGTCGAATTTTTGTAGATTTTCGCTAGTTCTTGTTGAAATTCTTCGTCAAATAAGAGATGGCGATTTTTTCTTAACCAGATAAATAGCTTCGCAAAGCGAATTTTAGCGATGATTTTGACGGAACTTTCAGATAGTTCAATCGGTGGAGCCCAGTTTTGGGGACGCATCTCCATAATCCTCATAACTTAGTGGTGAGATCACCCATAGATTATCATGTTTGTCAACCTATATTAGTGGACCGCTTCTCTAGAAGATCGAGAATCTAGTCGCTCGTTTTAATTTCTATCAAATGAATGATGTTTGCTGGTTCAATTTCTAGCAAAATTAGAAATCGGAAATTCAAGCTACCAATTTTAGAGGATAGATAATGAAAAATATTAAGTGGAACAAGATTATCGGCTTGGGATTGTGTGTTTTTGCTTTATCTGTTACTTCCGCAACCTTGACTGGCTGTGAGGCGGGAGAACAAGAAATAGAGCAAGAGGAAGAACTGGAAGAAGAAGAATAGAGCGATCGGAATTCAAGGCTAGTCCAGAGCCAATTATTTCTTTATTTATAATCAATTTAAAAAAATTAGAGCGCAGCTAAGACTGCGCTTTTTAAATGCTTGCTTTAGTTAACCAGTTTTTTGATAGATGATTATCTAACTTTTGCTTTGAGTTTATTCAATAGTATTGTAACTGTAGTAAAATTCTTTGTAGTAAGCTAGGAATATTTTCGATCTTGTAGTTATCTTTCATTTGAGATTAGTTGGCAATTTAATTTGATAATATTATCGCTATAGATAAAAAAATTTAAGATTGAAGGTTTAAATATGAAAAATAAAACTCCTAATGATGCCAACTACGATCGCGCCATAACTTCTGCTGAAACCGAAGCCAGAATGGAAAGAGAAGGCGAAAATTTTAAGGAAACACCAGACCAAAAACAAGATATTGATACGACTTCTGGCTATACAACAGACCGCGAAGGTTTAGCTAATAATTATGCGATCGAACCTGAAATGTATGCAGGGTAAGCTCATCTAATTTGGTAGAAAATGTACTTGATAAAAGTCCCCTTGTATAATCTTTTTCTTTAGAAGATAAGATGGTTGAGGTATATAATGAAGTCTTAATCTTAACTACGGTAAATTGAGACTATTAGGGGAAAGAATTGATGGCATTGGGCTTTGCACCTGTAACAGCTAAACAAGCAAAACTACCAGATAAAACCACAAAATTAACCCCAATTGCCGAAATACAAGGGAATTTATCTAACTACTTTTCTGAGATTAAAGATCCTAGAGTGACTAGAACAAAAAAACACTTGTTAACAGATATTTTAGTGATTGCCATACTTGCCGTAATTGCCGGAGCAGAAAGGCGCATAGTTCGCCGCATCTAGGCTGGGAAGATCTCGAAAATTACGGTATTGCTAAGCAAGAATGGTTGTCAGAATTTTTAGAATTACCTTACGGAATCTAAGCGCGATGATACTTTTCGTCGCGTCTTTGAAAGGATCGAGCCTCAAGTTCTCGAAAGTAGTTTTACCAAATGGGTACAAGAACTAATTCCTTCTTTAGACAAACAGATTCTCCCAATTGATGGTAAATGTTTGAGAGGCTCTTATGACCGCGAAGGGGGATTAAAAGCTTTACATTTAGTAACAGCTTGGGTCGCACAACAAAATCTAACACGCTTGACAAATCAAAGTAGAAGACCATAAAACATGAAATTACCGCTATTCCAGCCCTATTAGAGTTAATTGATGTTACCGGAGCGATCGTGACCAAGCAATGCGATGGGAATGCAAACTGAAATAGTTCGCTTGATTCGTGCCAAAAAAGCAGATTATGTTTTGGCACTTAAAAGTAATCATCCAAACCTTCACACTCAGGTAAAAAATTGGTTCTCCCAAGCGATCGCCAATAACGCGCGAAGGGATTACAATCTCTTATGACCGTAGAGTTGAAAAAGCGCACCGCCTGCGCTGAGGTTTCCGAGCGCGTAAAGACGGAGCAAGAAGGACATCATCGCACAGAGAAAAGAATAGTTCGAGCTGTATCTCTGTCAGAGTTTGGTGGTCTCTACAAACAAGAACAATGGTCAGGTCTTCAAAGTATTGTGATGGTCGAACGAACCCGCCATCTGTGGAATAAAGTTACCCATGAAGTCCAGTTTTATCTGTCTTCTTTGCCGTGCCTTCGCTCATATCCTCGGCAATGCAATTCGCACCCATTGGGGAATTGAAAACCAAGTCCATTGGACGAAAGGACGTAACTTTGCGGTGCCCCCATTCGGGGATAAACGACCCCGCGGAGGAAACCTCCGCATGGGAACGCGCACCAAGAGATAATGAGGATCGTTGTCGCATTCGTTCGTGCCACTCCCCTCGTAACTTCGCTCTCCTTAGACGCATGGCATTAAATGCCCTAAATCTAGAGAAAACTATTAAACGTAGTTTACGCCAGAAAATGAAGCGGGCTGCTATGAATAATGAATATATGATGACTGTTCTACAATCCTTTTGTCAATAGGGTTTGAGATGCTCTTACCCTGGAA
>JASJEI010000138.1 GCA_030064795.1 Pleurocapsa sp. MO_226.B13
CTCTAGTCCGAAGGGCACAAACAATTGTAACCGCTCCACAATCTCACTCACGGGGCGCTTGAGCACTCCAGAGGCTCGCAGCAGATGTAACGGGGGCACAGTTCCCTCTAGCCAGTGACTGTAACGATCCCGCTCCCTGTCATTCAGATCCTGGGAAAGCAGGATATCATCCCCAGGTCTTAACACTGGCCACAGGTTGGAGTGCCAATTGCCTAAACTCTTACTAGATAGCAAGTTTTGCCATAGTTTGGCGCGAAAAAGAAGATATTTAGGAAGAGTAGGAAAATCGGAAGAAAAACTACTTGCTTTGTCATCCCATGATCTCAAGAACTGTTCATCAACTATAGAACATCCAGTAATTGCAATGTATATTTTAGGTATTTGGCGCTTGAAGTTATCAAGCTCTAATTTGACTAAAGCATTCTCTTGAATCAAAAAATCAACTACCTTCTCAGAAATATAAGGAGTTTTATCCTCTAAGTCCCACAGCCAGGCAAATGTCAAATGAGACCATTCTTGCAGAGAATTAAATCTTTGCCGTAAAATTTCTTCAGATACCCAATTGTTTTCCCATTCTACAATGCTTTTTCGATCAACAGTCAGTCTTGGGTAGCGCTCATGGCGCAAATTAACAACCACAAATTCGTGCTGCTCATCTGTCAAAATACCATCTGCTAAAACTTGACCTTCTCCAAAATTTGAAATCCACCATATATCAGAATTCCCTATCTTACAAGATTCTTCTGAAGACAGGTTAGGATGTTGCAACTGCCCTGCTTCCCATCTGTTTTTTAGAGTTTGTTGGTTCTGTGTATCCAACTCATGTACTTCAGTTTTAAACTCGGCTACCCAGAGCAATTTCTTCAACACTTTAAAGCAGGAGATCCGCTCATTATCGTAATGGGTTCGATTCAAATATAGCCTAACCTTGGTTCCCGAGTTATTGCGAGTTCCTTCCTGAATCTGAAATAGACCGCTACTTCCGGGGATAAGCACCAGCAATGAGTCTTCGGGAAACCCTCTTTGATTCATTCGACAAGTTTCGACCATAATTTCATCAGCCAGCATGAAATAACTGAGTACCCCAATACCAAACTGACTATTGGGATAGAGGTGAATTGGTGGGTTTAACTTCAACCAGTCAGCCTGTTCCTCAATAAATTCGGAAAGCTCCGTAAAGCGACGCCCCGAACGAGCAAAACATTGGGAAAGATGGAGCATTCCCATCCCAATGCCGTTGTCTTCACACTCAATAAAAGGTCGCCCATTTTCGTAACCCTGACGGAAAATTATCTTCCCCTGCCAATTTGGGTCACTGTATTGGCCGGTCTGCTTCAGATACTTGAGTCGCGCCTCTCGGTATCGGCAGGCATCGAGCGCATTCTGATACAATTCGCGAATTGCCAGGGTGGGGTCACCATATAGTTGTTCCCCCATCAGCAGCTCGCGAATTTCATCGTGAGCCAATTGAAACTTGATGTGAGGCGTTTTATAAACCCATTTACCACCTTTGCTCTCTGGCTCAATGCGATCTGACTTTAGGTAAGAAGGAAGACCCTTCAAAGTGTCAAGTTCTACCAATTCATCCGCTTTTTGCAGAACTTGTGAGAGGACTACATCTGCATTCTCTACATGAGTGTTTAGAGCCAGATCCACCGCAGGATGATCGCAGGTCGCCACGAAAGCGCGTCCTTTGGCAAAGGGTCTCCATGATGCATCAGAAATCGTCTGCAAAACCTTCCTAGGATTAATTGGATTGCTCAGACCAATGTGATCCACGACAACATCTGAAAGCGTCCTTATATCAATCGCCAACCAACCTGCTAGGTTAAGCATGTATGCTAACAACCTTTCTCGCAGGTCTTGCTCTTGTCCGTATTTACCTACCGTAACTTTGGGTTGTAGTGCCCCTGGTCGATCTTGGCGCTCGATGCGTTCCAAATCAGCGAACATGCTTTTAGCCAATTCTAGAAGCCGCTCGGATTTTAAGACATCTCGCACCAGCTTTGGTTTGTTGTTTGATGGTTGCAGAGATTTAATTAACTTATTTGAGAGATATCCTCCCTCAGCTTGCGGTTGCCAAATTTTCAGGCTTCGTAGCAAGCAGCGATGTAGCATCCATACCATCACTGCATTTTTCCCAATTAGATCCTCTGATGCCTCAAGCCGTTCCACCCTGCGAACAAATCTCGGTAGCATCTGATGAGTTTGCTCTAAAGCCCTCCTCAAATCATTTTTTGTGCTATCTACAACCAATTCTAGCGGATTAACCTCTGCTGCTTGCACAATACCACTGGCAAGGACAGCTTCTCGCACAAAGGGAATTACTAATAGGAGAGCTATTTCAGGAGACGAAAGTTGAATTGGTGGGTCTGAGCATGATACCAATAATTCCAAAGCTTCAACCGCACGAACAGGAAGTTTCTCATCTCGCCAGGGATCTTCGGGAAATGCTTGGACGGCAGTTTCCCATTCTTGCCAACATCTCTGAACAACTTTGATGATCTGCCGTTTCAGTTCAGCGACTGAAGAGTCAGCCGTTTCCTCAGTTGACCAAAGCGACGATTGCAAAATAGTGTCAGTCCAAGGATTTCTATCCTTCTCAGCGGCTATACTAGTAGAGCTACCTTCACAAATTACCTGGGACATGGGGTTAAAGTCAGCCCCATGCTCAGAAGAAATGCATCGAATTTTGTGGGGTTTCTTCTGATATTGCTTAATCAGTTGATCGAGCCTGGCTTGAGTTTCTTGAAGTACCTGCTGAATTTTGCAAGCAGAACAATCAGGATGAATAACATTAGCTAAAGCCTTAGTAAACAGACTATAACCAGTTTGTTCACTATTTCCACCAAAATACTGACTCTTTTGCCCTTTCTGACAGGCAAACATGAAGACGGTGGATTGCCCACCCCGCCATTGATTCTCCTCACCCCATTCTGCAAGAACAATCCCCTTCGTTTCATCTTCCCAAATCAGCTTGACACCCTCTCGACAGGCATCTACAAAAACAACAATTGTCTGAGCTTGAACTGAAGCAAGCAGCTTGTTGAGTTCTGCTGGGGAGAAAAGATAATCATGACACAAATCTGGATCTTTTAAATCCTCACGGGATGCATCACCTGTAACAATGTAATCCTTACCTTGATCTTGATAGTGAATACCATGACCTGAGAAATAAATAATTAAAGTATCAAATTTCTTGTCAGACTTCCCTATCGTTGCTATGGCCTTACGAATAGCAGCTTTTGTAACATCCTTGCCATCCGAACTCGATAATGGTTGAACCTTAAAGCCAGATTTTTCAAGAGATTGCTGCAATATCTCAATATCATTGGGCACAATCTCCAAGTTGGGAATCCCATGACCATACTCAGAAATTCCAATTAATAAAGCTTTCCGCTTTACTTTGACCATTGTTACTCCGAGAAAGTTAGTGTGATAGCGCCCTTGCCACCCAATTTAGCTGTCCCAATCAGCTCCACACCTCCCTCGGCTGTTACTTCAACCTCGATGCTCACTTCCTTGAGACGAAAGTTTCCAACTGCCTTGATATCTTGCAAGGTTTCTGCAAGACCCTGACAAACGCTGCTTAAATTTTTCTTGAGCCGATCAGTTGGAATATTGCGAACTGCGACTACATCTTTGCTACCTCTTGACGAAAAAAGACCTTTTACCTCTTCGTCCGCATCCTGCTCGGGTAAACTGACTAAAAATGGAATATCACTCATTATGAAGCCAATGCTCAGAATTTTGTTTACTTTTTATTAACTCATACTTCATGTATAGCCAGGCTTAACTAAAAATAAAGATAATTTTTAGATTACAAGGTTTTTAGCTACTGGTTAAAATTAACTGAGAGGAAGTAGACAGAATTAAACGATTGGCAAAATCGGTTCTTATTTCTCCTGTAAAGGGGGTTTTGGCTAATTCTGACACAAAGGTAGCGTATTTTTCGGTTAATTCGGACTGAAGATTTAGTCTTGGAATCATTCCAGATAATAGCTCGATAAATACAGTCTGAAGTAGCGCGAGCCAAGCCAATCATCTTCTCTCCATCCCAAACACTAACCACGGGATCGCTGTTGGCGATCGCCATAACCTTCCAAGTCGTGATCTGTAACTTCTCAGGTCGTCTTTCTTTTACCCAAAAAGCTGCCGATGCCAGTAAGTCTTGCAGTTGGGAGAGAGGGATTTGGTCAGGGCAAGTACAAAATTGAATCTGAAGACCATCCACGACTGTTTCTCTCCATGAACAGCAACATTGACATTCATAAGATTACCGTTCATCAAATCAATCTTGACAGATAACTAGCTTACTAACTTACTGAGAGTATGTTTAATCAATGACCAATGAATGAGTTTACCCAACTCCTTTACCAGCAGCAATGTAGTCTTGCAAAGCTTTAACTGACAAAGGCTGAGACTGCAAAGAGCGAATGGCTGATATGGTTGCCTTAGCCCCGGCAATAGTAGTAATAATTGGCAACTGATAATCTAGAGCAGCACGGCGGAGCAGGCGGGCATCGGTATGAGATTCTTGTCCGTTGGGGGTATTGATGATGAACTGAATCTGGTCATTCTTAATCCAGTCGATGACGTTAGGACGACCTTCATGAATTTTTAGCACCCTATCTACATTATTTACGCCATGCTCCTGTAAGACGCGACGGGTTCCGGCAGTAGCCACGATCTGAAAACCCAAATCCAGTAAGTCTTTAACCACTGAAACTACGGCTTGTTTGTCGCGATCGCTCATCGATACCAACACAGTCCCAGTCAGGGCTAATTTTACCCCTGCTGCCAACTCTGCCTTGGCAAATGCCTTGCCGAAATCTGTATCGATGCCCATTACTTCCCCCGTAGAGCGCATCTCTGGTCCTAATAGGGTGTCCGCACCAGGAAACTTGTTAAACGGCAGCACGACTTCTTTGACGGCAATGTGCTGAACGATCTTTTCTGAGGTAAATCTGACCGACTCTAAAGTTTCTCCAGACATCACGCGGGATGCCAACTTTGCCAAGGGAACGCCAATTGCTTTGGAGGCATAGGGAACAGTGCGAGAAGCGCGGGGATTTGCCTCCAGAATGTACACTTGTTCTCCCCGAACGGCATATTGAATGTTCAGCAGTCCAATTACTTTGAGGGCTTGGGCCAACTGCATCGTCCATTGACGAATAGTATCTAGGACTGAGGGGGGCAGGGAGGTATGGGGGAGAGAGCAAGCGGAATCACCTGAATGAACTCCCGCCTCTTCAATGTGTTCCATAATCCCGCCGATAACTACTTTACCGGTACGATCGGCGATCGCGTCTACATCCACTTCGATCGCATTTTCTAAAAACTTATCGATCAAAATCGGATGTTCTGGCTCGACTTGCACCGCGTAGTTCATGTAATGTTCCAAATCGCGGTCGGAATAGACAATTTCCATTGCTCTTCCCCCCAAGACATAGGAAGGACGCACCACCACTGGATAACCAAGGCGACGGGCGATCGCCAGAGATTCTTCGTAGCTATGGGCGATACCATTGGGAGGGTGCTGGATATTTAGCTGTTGGAGAATTTGTTCAAATCTTTCTCTGTCTTCAGCAATATCGATCGAATCGGGCGAAGTCCCCCAAATTTTTGTTTGTAATTCGGGTAGGGGCGAACGGCCGTTCGCCCCTACAAGATAATTTTGTAACGGGACTGCCAACTTCAGGGGAGTTTGTCCGCCAAATTGGACGATGACACCTTCGGGATTTTCGGCTTCAATGATGTTGAGAACGTCTTCTTTAGTAAGAGGTTCAAAATAGAGGCGATCGCTAGTATCGTAATCGGTAGAAACCGTCTCTGGATTAGAGTTAACCATAATCGTCTCAAACCCTTCCTCCCTCAGAGCAAAGGAGGCGTGACAGCAACAGTAATCAAATTCGATTCCCTGTCCGATGCGATTTGGTCCTCCGCCGAGAATCATCACCTTGCGCCGAGCGGAGGGTTCAGCTTCCGATTCCCCTATTTCGTAGGTGGAGTAATAGTAGGGCGTGTAGGACTCAAACTCGGCTGCACAGGTATCCACCAGTTTGTAAACGGGAACTACTCCCAACTGCTTGCGATAAGCCCTTACTTCATCTTCAGTGGTCTTAGTAGCAAAGGCGATTTGGCGATCGCTAAATCCTTGCTGTTTGACGAACTGCATTTGTGCTGGAAGAATTTGTCTTAGGGGAGTACAGGCGAGAAAATGCTCGGTTTCGATTAGTTCCTGCATTTTGTCCAAAAACCAGGTGTCAATGGCGGTAAGTTCGTTAATTTCTGACACCGTCATTCCCAGTTTTAAGGCATGATAGACGCTAAAGATGCGCTCTGGATGAGGAGTGCGTAAACTAGAATGTACTTTGATTAAGGAAGGGAGTAATTCTGGGCGATCGCCACCAAAACCAAAGCGACCGGTTTCGAGGGAGCGTAGAGCTTTCTGCAAGGATTCACAAAAAGTACGCCCAATTGCCATGGCTTCCCCCACCGACTTCATCTGGGTAGTGAGTACGGGTTTGGCAGCAGGAAACTTTTCAAAAGTAAAACGGGGAATTTTGGTCACTACATAGTCAATCGTCGGTTCAAATGAAGCGGGAGTTTTCTTGGTGATGTCATTGGGAATTTCGTCCAGGGTATAGCCCACAGCTAACTTGGCAGCAAATTTGGCGATGGGGAAACCAGTTGCTTTGGAAGCTAATGCCGAAGAACGAGAAACGCGAGGGTTCATTTCAATCACAATTACCTTACCATCGAGCGGATTGACGGCAAACTGGATATTGGAACCCCCTGTTTCGACTCCGATCTCGCGAATGATTTTCTGAGCTGCATCCCGCAGTCGTTGATATTCTTTATCAGTCAGGGTTTGAGCGGGGGCAACCGTAATCGAGTCTCCAGTGTGGACTCCCATCGGATCGACATTTTCGATCGAACAGATTACCACCACATTATCCGCTAGATCCCTCATCACTTCTAGCTCGTACTCTTTCCACCCCAACAGGGATTTCTCTACCAGAATTTGGGATACCGGACTGGCATCGATCCCGTGTTTTGCCAGTTGTTCGTATTCCTCCTGGTTGTAAGCGATACCGCCTCCAGTTCCTCCCAAAGTAAATGCCGGGCGAATGATCAGGGGATAGGAGCCGATTTGTTGGGCAACAGCTTTTGCCTCTTCCAAGTTATTGGCAATTCCCGAAGGACACACTGCCAAACCAATGCGCTTCATCGCTTCTTTAAACAAGAGACGGTCTTCTGCCATTTCAATTGCTGGTAGCTTGGCTCCAATTAGTTCGACCCCATATTTTTCTAACACGCCACTCTTGGATAGAGTCACTGCCACATTCAAAGCTGTTTGTCCCCCCATCGTTGGCAGTAGAGCATCGGGACGCTCCTTAGCTATTACCTTCTCTACGATTTCTGGCAGTACTGGCTCAATGTAGGTGCGTTCTGCTGTTTGGGGGTCAGTCATGATTGTAGCGGGATTGGAATTGACCAACACTACTTCATAGCCCTCTTCTCTTAGTGCCTTACAAGCCTGCGTACCAGAGTAGTCGAATTCACAAGCCTGCCCTATTACTATCGGACCAGAACCCAGCAACAAGATTTTGTGTAAGTCGTCGCGACGAGGCATAATTATTTATTTGAGGCTCTATAGTTTTTTACTCTCAATCTTCTTATAGGTTGTTACCTCGCTGATTTTTGTAACAATAGCTACTTAGTTAAAGAAAATTAGCAAAGAACACGATGTCAATAGTAGCATTTCTTGAGCGATCTTTCTAAGCTGCCTATAGAGAGCGATCGCTTTGTCGCTAACCTAATCATCCTAACTGCGCGACTGGAACATGATGGAGTTTGGCGACGTATGTCCGTCTGGTTCATAGGGGTTAATGAGTGCGGTGTGGTTACTGTTCATGAAACCCCTTTTCTGTATTGCTTTGCAAGTTTTTATCTGATTTTTTGTCCTGTACAGAGGAAAATGATATAAAAAAATGCAAACAAATATTAAAAATACCGCTTTTGCCTCCTCGGTGGGAATCAGCAGATTTAGTTAATCTCAAACTGCCCAAAGGGCTTAATCTATCGGGAGTAGAATTGTGTAATGCTAGCTTACGAAAAGCTATTTTAGAGGAAGTAATTTTAGAACATGCATTGTTAGCCAATGCCAATCTTCAGGCGGCTAAGTTAAAAAAAGCTAATCTAGAACAGAGTGATTTGAGAGAATCATCTCTGGTATGGGCAGATTTAACAGGTGCAGACTTAACAAAGGCAGACTTAACAAAGGCAGATTTAACAGAGGCAGATTTAACAGGCGCAAATTTAACAGCAGCGAACTTAAATGAAATTGAGGTCAATAATCTAACAAAGTCCCAACTTAAATCAGCTTGTAATTGGGACAAAGCTAATTATATTTATCGTCAAACAGAAGATGATAAATGGGAATTAGATACACAAGCCAATCAGCAATACATAGAACAAATTAGACAAGATAAAGCTTCAGCTCCTCAGACACCAGTAAACTGTAGTAAATGGAATTAGAAATTTGGCATTGCCCGAGAGATATCTATAGTAAAGCGATCGCAACTAATAAAGCGATCGCTCTCTACTAATTTAACCAAGATAAACTGGCAAATATTGTTTGATTTGTTCGTAAATTATTAAACTTAGTCTTGAAATAAGTTTTAGCATTAATGAAATGACTATTGAACTAGATCACTTGTTTATCTGTTCGCAGGTAAATGCGCCAGAAATCGATCGCCTTTTGGACTTAGGACTAGTAGAAGGAAGTTCTAACACTCATCCAGGACAGGGTACGGCTAATCGACGCATCTTTTTTGCCAATTTAATGTTAGAGTTGGCTTGGGTAGAATCCCCACAATTCTGTGTTAAATCTTAATCGGGCGACCGAGCTTTAGTTCTCCTTTTCGCTTACGGAAGGCTCTATCTTCTTTTATCTTCCAGCATATCTAAATAAGCAATGAAGACAGATTCGGTAATTCTGCAAAATAAGAATTGCACTGAACCTAGATTGTAAAAAGAAAGTGATAATAAACCCAGAAATATAAACAACAAATTAACTTGACAAGTTCTTTAATAACCAATCAAAAATCCAAGTATTATCACTGCCTATAATCAAAAAAGTGATCGCTCTATTAGAAAAGCGATCACCAACTTCAAAACATTCTGTGATTGTGATTGTGGTCGTTATGAAAATCTAATCTGCATGACCTATTACTTCTATGTCATTAGAACCTTCTGCAATCATCTCTCCATCAGCATCTTTTACAACAGTCTTAAATTCATATTCTCCAATATAATTCCCCGTAACATCCATTTTGAACTTACGTGATTCGCCACCCTTAACGTCATCACAACCCAAAGGATCTATGCATGTGTAGGAAACTGATAGGCCAGAAGTATCACCTGTCGATTCAAATACTAAGTCTACTGTTCCAGGAATTTCAGTTTTAGTAGTAATGTTAGTTATTGCATCACCAATTAAATCAAGCATTGTATCTGCTAAATTTGAACTGTATACAGCAGCATATTCACCATCAGTTGCATCTGCTATAGAAGATGCTTGGGAATTAGAATTAATTCCAGTTGTTAGACTAGTCGTACTATTGGAAGCATTGATTGCAATTACAGTAATATCATTATCTTTCAATGCTTTTATAGTTTCAGCTTGATCAACACTAAGCTCGTGAGAAGCAGCATCGCCAAACCAAACTATAATTCTTTTTGCATCTGGTCTCCAATTAGTATTAGCAAGAGAAGCTAAACCACTATTTGTAGATGCTCCAGACGTAGCAGCCTGATGCAATGCAAACATATTTGCTTCAGGGAGATCGCCACCGCCAAAAGCTTCCCAGTTATTTATTGCAGCAATAGAATCATCAATACTTCCCCCGCTGACAGCCTCTTGTAATTGATATGCTTTACTCGGGCCATTTTCTTGATAGTAGTAAGAAAAACCAGAACCTAACTTTCTAGAGTACCAACTGTATTGTGTTTTATTTAAGCCCGCTCCAGAGGTGGTAATTTTATATTGATAGTAATTTCTCCCCCTCCATTTAAGTTTTCTCTTATATTTCCATTTCTTAGTTATAGTATCTGAAGACGTCCCTTTTCGTTTTACTTGAACAAACTTTTTACCATTATGTGTGAATGATGCTTCCTCTGGATCTCCATAATATCTAGCTACTCCAAATTGAATATCATCATATTCAGTTGATAACGTTTGAAGTAAAGATAATGCATTATCTTGTACATTTGCGATAGCATTTCCCATACTACCTGTGTTATCAGCAAGGAATAAAATGTCATACTTATTAACAATTGTTTCCGTAGACTCATTAATAATATTGCTTATATCTTCTGGGTTAACTGTAACAGTCTTTTCAACAGAAGAACTATTATTAATATTTATCGTAGTTTCATATGATTCTGGAGAGAGAGTTCCTGCTATTGCAACGGAGGCAGCTCCCAAAATATATAAAAAGCTAACACCCAAGCTAAATATATTTTTTCTTTTCATGTTATTTATTCTTATTCAAACTATATAAAATAACTATTTTTTATTTATGTCTTTTTTCGATTAACAAACTTTGACTATAGTAGAATTACAATCAATCAAACTAAACATTTACTTAGTCAAATTTACTTTATTGAATGTCACAAAGCTCTGATTTCTCTTCATTGGGCAATTCTTGAATCTCCAGAGCTGTTTCAGTTAAAACTTCCAGCTTATCTTCTGATAATGAACTGCTAACTTCTTTTTTAATTTCCCGAGCAACTTTTGCTTCACTTTGGCTATTAGATGAATTACACGCAGCGGAAAGTAATCCATCTAATTCAGCCTCATTTAATTCTGCCCCTTCGTGTTGCTCATCTATATGATCAATTTGCTCTAGATCTAACCACTCCGTTGAATGAGCATTAAAAGGAATTAGAACAACGGTTAAGCTAGCCAGCAATAATAATACTTTTTTCATTTTTACTTTTTATTTAGTGAACTTAAAATCATTTTTTGATTGGTATAACCAATTTACTCTTGAAGAGACAGCTATGTAAATTATTGAATACACTGGTTTTAAATATCAAGATAATGTATTGAAAAAGAGGGAATTTATAAACTTTTAAAATTGCAAAAATATCTTTATATTCTACTTATATAGCAAACAAGAAATCTCTGTGTTAATACAGAAAAAGGTAACTCTTAGGTCAAGGCTATTTCATTCTGAAAAGAGATGCGATGTGTTCAAGGTTGAATTCGTCAGGGTCACGTTTATCAGATGATCAAGGATAGTGAAGTCTATGATGCTGCTCGTGGCAGTAGCCTTACCAGATATCGCACGGAAGACTACTTTAGCGAATTTTCTTGCAAGAATTAACGTTGGCAAGTGTTAACTCAGAACAGTTCTTCTTAATCGAAGATGGCTCAAATGGGAATACCTTAGGAGAAAAAGATTCGAGTGATGAAAGTACATTAGATAATTTCTCATTGGAAACAGACTTATTAAATAAAGTTCAAAAAACCGATTTAGGATTAATTAGCTATCGTCAGAATCTAGTCATTCAAGGTCAAGAATCTAGTCATTCAAGGTCAAGAATCTAGTCATTCAAGGTCAAGAATCTAGTCATTCAAG
>JASJEI010000031.1 GCA_030064795.1 Pleurocapsa sp. MO_226.B13
TGAGATCGAGCTTTGGCAAGATAAAGCCTTGGTGTTAAAAGCTCTCAACCGTCCCCAGGAAGTGGCTAGAGTCAATCAAGAAATAGCTAATAGTTATAAACGACTGCTTCGAGAACAACCTAAAAATTCCAATCTCTGGTTAGGACAGGGAGACTTTTTGGTAGCTCGTCAAATGTACCAGCAGGCAATAGAATCCTACGAACGAGCGTTCCAACTCAAACCCAATTTTTATCGAGCTTGGTTGGCAAAAGGAAAAGCAGCAACTAAATTAGGTCAAGACCGAGAAGCCTTAGAAGCCCTCAACAAAGCCCTACAAATTCGTCCCAATTCCTATCTGGCACTGCAAGCAAAAGGGGCAGTATATCAATACAACCAAAACGATCTAGATAGAGCGATCGCCAATTACGATCGAGCTATTGCAATTGAGGACAACTATCCTCCTCTGTGGCGCGATCGAGGATTAGCTTTAAATCAACAGGGAGATTATATAGAGGCGATCGAATCTTTATCCCAAGCCAGCCAACTTGCCCCGCGAGATGCAGCCACTTGGGTTGGATTGGCAACAGCATGGGATATGACAGGAGAAGATCGCAAGGCTATATCCGCTCTAGACCGCGCTCTCGAACTCAATCCTCAAGATATGGATATCTGGAGTCAAAAAGGTGAAATACAGACCCAAAATGGTCAATATAACGAAGCTTGTAATACTTATCGTCAATCTCGCTTATTTAATCCCAACTTTGCTAAGATTATCAATTCGATGAGGAGCTTGGGATGCCGAATGAACTAAAACAAGTGCTAAAGAAGAGATGGGAAAATAGAAGCCAAAAAGAACTATTAACTTCTCATTCCCCATCTCTAAATTCCAAGGCTGGATTAACCTTCTGTTGGCTCTTTATCTTTGGCTGGAGCTTAAGATTTTTCAGCAGCAGGTGGTTTTTTAGCTACTTTTTTTTAGCAGGAGGGCTTACTTCCTTTAATTCTGATTCGGCAAAATTATTGGTGTTTACACCAGCATAGTTAACTTTATTAAAACGCACGACTACAGGGTAACGAATACCACTTGTATCTACAGATGCGACCGAGCCAAGTTCGTTATACCAGTAGGATTCTGGACGGAGAATTCTGACTGTAGAACCTCGTTGAACCATAATTGACTAATCTCCTGAAAATAAATTTTATTTTGCTTTAAGTTAAGAAAATTGTCACGGACATTTTTCTTAGTGTTGTCGGTTTTTAGTTATGAAAACTATCTACCATTAAACTTCATTGTCAAGTTTATCAAACCGATCTCACTACAAATTCTTACGAAACATAACAATTTATAAGAGCTATTGGCTGGCTCGACCCTCAAAAATTGCTTTTTGCGTTTATCTAGGCACTAGGACTAAGATAGTTGCAGGCTCTATATTGTAAATAAGTATTAACAGAAAATAATGTCTGGTTCGGCAAAAAAAACAATTTACGCAGCAATGGGTGCTAACTTTGCGATCGCCGTCACTAAATTTTTCGCTGCTTCGGTGACGGGAAGTTCGGCGATGCTTTCAGAAGGTATTCATTCTGTGGTCGATACAGGAAATGAATTATTACTACTATTGGGAATCAGACTCAGCAAACGACCCCCAGATGATAGCCATCCCTTCGGCTACGGACAGGAGCTTTATTTTTGGACGTTGATTGTCTCCTTATTTATCTTTGCTATTGGTGGAGGAATGTCGCTTTATGAAGGAATCGACCATATCAGACATCCCGAACCCTTAAGCGATCCGTTTTGGAATTATTTAGTTTTGGGTTTAGCGGTAGTTTTTGAGGGCTATTCTTGGTACGTAGCTTTACAGGAGTTTCTGGCGAGTAAAAAAGATGCAAGCTTTTGGAAAGCAATTCGCGCCAGTAAAGACCCGACCATTTTTACAATTCTGTTTGAAGATAGCGCGGCCTTAGTTGGTTTGTTTGTCGCTTTTATTGGTGTATTTAGCGGACACTTATTAGGTAATGTCTATCTTGATGGAGTCGCTTCAATTATCATTGGGATTATCTTATGTGGAGTGGCATTATTATTGGCAGCCGAAAGTAAAGGACTATTAATTGGAGAAGGTGCTGATGCAGAAACAGTCGCCAGTATTAGAAAAATTACCAACGAAGACCCTGCGGTAGACGAGGTAGTTAAAGTTCTGACTCTACATTTTGGGCCCCAAGAAATATTACTGAATTTAGAAATAGAATTTGTTGAAGACTTAGAAACAGAAAAATTAGCGACCGCCGTAGAACGTTTAGAAACCTCGATTAGCGATCGTCATCCAGAAATCCAAAATATCTTTATTGAAGCTAAGTCGATTTCTGCTCGTCGCAAAGTGCTAGATGTATCTTGATATCCATTTTTTTATCCATTTTTTTATCTTGATTGGTTATTTTGGCTTTTGATGCTAATCGAGAAAAAATGAATTCTGACTTTATTAATCAAGTTGTCGCTCTAATTAATGTCGAACGAACTCAAGCTGATTTAGATCCTCTACAAATAGATAGTCAATTATCTCAGGCTGCTCAAACACATAGCGAAAGTATGGCTAATGATGATTTCTTTAGTCATACAGGAGTTGATGGTTCTTCCCCTTTCGATCGCATTCAAGATACAGGCTATCAATATTCAATTGCTGCCGAAAACATTGCTGCGGGATATCAAACTCCAGAAGCAGTCGTACAAGGATGGATGGGTAGTGCGGGACATCGCGCTAATATTCTCAATTCTGACTTGACTGAAATTGGTGTCGGTTATGAATATTTAGCCAATGATACTGGTTCGGTTAACTATAATAGTTACTGGACTACTACCTTTGGCAATCCTATTTAATCGATCTTCTTACTGTTTCCCGTAAGACTTTTTCAACTAAAATCAAAAAAATTTCAGTTGAAAAAGTTGATAGTTGCAAGAAGTCTATTTTTTTTCTCTGCGATCGCAAAAAAATAGACTTCTTGCATAA
This sequence comes from Pleurocapsa sp. MO_226.B13, assembly GCA_030064795.1. Next base: position 2,979 of record JASJEI010000031.1, read on the forward strand.
GTTATTGGTTTGAATATTATCCACAGATGAACACAGATGAACGCAGATAAAATTGATGATAAATTTACTTTTGCGTATAGGTCTAATCTGCTATTACTCGAAAGTCGAAATTTTTGGTTGAGATTTACAGCAGTTTCAGTTCTTTAATAATAGTTAGATTAGTCGTTCAGAGAAAAATACCAGACAACTAAGATTTAATAAATCGATAAAAACATATGAAAATATGATTAATCTATAAACTAAACAACTAGCAGATTATCAATTGATGATATTTTCAGTTAATAAGTAATTTTACTGATTTATTAACTTTGAAACATGAAAAAATCTCTATTTGTAGCATTTGGTAGTTTAGCGTTTATGGCTATGACAACTTCAGCCATTGCAGAGGAAATCACACCGATAGATCTGGCATTTAAAGGCTATCAAGGCGATTTTCTAGATCGAGAAGTACCTAGCTATGCCACCTTTATTCAAGCTGTTAAATTTAACCAAATCGATGCTCGAAAACTAGTTAAATCTGCAATTGACGAAGGTAGATTATCCCCCGACAAACTAAATGACCGTGATTATCTAGAGCGAGTGGAAATAGCTTTGTTTAAAATCCAACGGAGGAAGTAGTTAAAGAAATATTGAGTATCTAATCGAGATCGATTGTTGCGTTCACTATTTTGGTGAACGCAGATTTGGATATCTTTTGATAGATTTCGCTCGTGAGATAATCTTTAATTCCAAGCGTTGAATTCTTGGCTAAATCGATCTAGAGATAGTAGCTTGATTCTGGAGTCTTGATTGGCTAAAGTGCGATCGCTTTCTAGGTTATAACCCCAGTCTGCTAAAAATAAATCGACCGAATCTAAGTCTGACTGTCGTGCTACCTGTTGTAAAGCCTTGAGCCGATCTTCGACAAAGAAGATATTTATCTTGGCTTCAGAGGAGAAATGGCGATCGCGGATAATTCTTAGGGTTTCATATTTAGGACGTTTGCTTTCTTTGCCAATAATTTTCTCTCTAGGTAAGTCTACGCCTTGTTGTTGTAATAGTTGTTTGACAAACCGTCCTTCTTTGGTGGTGACAATATAAAATTCCATGGCAGAATCAACTATTTGCTCCAGACGTTCGATAACACCAGGATAGAAACGATGCAAACTCAACCAACCATCTAAGTCATTGGCGATCCAATTGTCTCGAACACCATCTAGTTTCTGCACTACATTTTGTTTTTCTAACCCTTCAGACTCCAATAACTTTAGTGCAGTATCTCGCCAATTACTCAAAATAGTTGCTCGATCTATTCCCAATACCAATGCTCGTAACAAAATTGGCATTTCCCAACCAGTTTCAATTACGGGGCGCAGGGGATAAAAATCATCAGCCAGACTGTCATCAACTTCTTCATCCGACCAGATTTGTTGATAAGCGCGTTTGGTACTGGCAAAATATTCAATCAAGCCGTCGCAGATAACGCCATCGAAATCGAGAGCAAGAATATTAGGTTGCATATTTAAAATAAAATCAACTGTGTTTTAGTTGGGCAATTTTAGTTTTCAACTCATCAACCATGGTTAATAAATCGCTTTGGGCGATCGCCTGTTGTTCGCCCGAAGTTAACCACTTTAAGTTGACAGTATTATTTTCCGCTTCAGCTTCACCTAAAACCAAACAAGCAACTGCACCACTGCGATCGGCTCTTTTAAACTGCTTACCAAAAGCACTTCCGCTCAGGTCTAGTTCTACACCCAAACCAGCACTACGGAGTTTTTGAGCCAAGATTAAAGCTTTGGCTTCGGCAACCTCTCCGCGAGAAACTAGATAGAAGTCGGGAGCGATCGCGGGATTTGCGGTTAGTTTTTCTAGCAACAGCACCAATCTTTCCATGCCAATAGCCCAACCTACCGCTTGAGTTTCGGGGCCACCTAGTTCGGCGACCAAACCGTCATAGCGTCCACCACCACAGACTGTTGCCTGTGCCCCCAAGTCGTCTGATTTGATTTCAAAAGCAGTGTGGGTATAGTAATCTAGTCCTCTAACTAAACAGTGATTAATCTGGTATTTGATATCCAAGTCGGTAAGTAACTGCAACACCGTATCAAAGTGTTTTTTTGATTCAGCACTGAGATGCTCGGTAATTTTGGGGGCATTTTGCGCGATTTCTTGAGTTTTAGAGTCTTTACTGTCTAAAATCCGCAAGGGGTTGCGCGTTAAACGCTCTTGACTATCTTCATCCAAGTCGTCCTTATAAGGCTCAAGATAGCTGATTAATGCCTGACGGTAGTTAGCGCGATCGCTGCCGTTACCAACCGAGTTAATATCTAACTCTAAATTTCTTAGACCCAAAGTTTGCAAGATATCGGTTGCCAAAGCAATAACCTCCACATCCGCACGAGGCGCACTACTACCAAGCAACTCCAAACCAACCTGATGAAACTGCCGTTGACGCCCAGCTTGAGGACGCTCATAACGAAACATCGGCCCTGTATACCACAGACGCTGTACTCCTCCTTGAGCGTTGAGTTTATTTTGAATATAAGCCCGAACTACCCCTGCCGTACCTTCAGGACGGAGGGTTAAAGAGCGATCGCCCCGATCTTTAAAGGTATACATTTCCTTGCCTACTACATCGGTAGCTTCACCGATACCACGCTCAAACAAATCTGTTTGCTCGAAAATTGGCACGCGAATTTCTTGATATGCTGCCCTACCTAGTATTTCTCTGGTTGTAGCTTCAATTAACTGCCAGTAGCCTACTTCCTCTGGCAAAATATCTCTCGTTCCTCTTAATGCTTGAATCATTTATAAGTTGTTAGTTGTTAGTTGTTAGTAGGGGCGGTTCGGGAACCGCCCGTACAGTTTAGTCGTAGGGGCGAACAACCGTTCGCCCGTACAGTCGTTAATAATTAATAGTTAAAAATATCATCGGGTTACTCGATCTTTAAATAAAAGCTCAAAAGCTAAAAGCTATACTAAAACGGTTGAAAATTCAAAGAAAAATAGATTCCCCGATCTTGTAGAGAATCTCCTTGTGGTAATTTATCATCAATCAAGGGAAATCCCCAATCGATACGGGCGGTTAAATTATCGGCGATCGCCAACTGAGCCATAATTCCCAGAGAGGAAATAGTATTGGTTTCTAGCGCGACATCATCGGAGTTCCAGATGCGACCGAAATCGAAAAAACAGCCTATATCTAAGCTAAGCTCCCACTGGGGTATTTGCAATACAGTATTATTTAACTCAGCAGAAAGAAAAAAGCCGTTATCTCCCAAGATGCGGGCTTGGTTATAGCCACGCACGCTATTTAAACCATCGGCGTTAAACTGCTCTTGAGAAAATAAGGGACGGTCTGATAGCTGTAATTCCCCTCGTAAGAGAATCCTATTGTTGGATGAGATCGCTTTTAAATACTGTAGCTGTCCGCGCCAAATTAAAAACTTACTATCGGGTAATTCATTATGATTAATTGTTGAGCCAAAGGCATCAATACCAATAGCAAATTGAGAACGGGCTGAAAATATATGGTTCTGACTGCGATCGCTATATTCTTGGACTAGACGTAGAGCAGAAATAATCGTTCTGCCATCGGCATCTGAACCTCTAGCTAGATCGGGAAAAGCACTATCCCCTAGAGAAAGCTGAGTATTTTGATGAGTAAAAGAAAAACCCAGAATCAAATCTTGGGTGGGTTTGGCGATCGCAGTTTGAATAAAGGTCGCTTCGTAACTGTAACTGTTGCTCTCTAGATCTAAATCTTGGAATGGTTCGACGATAATATTACTGTCGTGACGACTATGACCTAATTCGAGCGAACTCCCCCTGGCCCCTAGTGGTACTTGATATTCTAGTCTCTCCAAAGATTCACTACCGTCGGTTTGAACATAAGCAGCTTGAAAAGAATCGCCAAAACCCAAAAAATTCAGGTCATTAATCGACACTCGACGACGCACCGAACCGATACTAGTACTAGCGTAATTATCTAAACCCAACTCTAAACCAAAGCTATCTGCTTCTTCAATTTCTAGTTTGAGAAAGCTTGCTCCTGGATTAACTCCTTTGGATAACTCCGCCGAGATATTTTTAATCAAGGGATTTAACTGTAACATTTGCAAGCCCCGAAGTAACTTATCTCGGTGTAGTGGTGGCTCGGCAGCGATCGCTATCCGACTGCGGATATATTCGGGTTGTAATTTTTCCAGACCCAAAATCTCGATTTCTTCAATTCGACCCTCGATAATTTCCACCTTGACAGTGCGATTAAAAATGGTTTGAGGCGGAATATAGGCACCAGTAGTAAAATAACCGCGATCTATGTATAGCTGGGTAATAACCTGTTGGACTTCCAATAGTTCTACAAAAGAAATCGGACGAAATAAATAGGGTTTGAGTACCCGCTCTAATTCTGACTCGGCAAGAACATTATTACCAATAATTTCAAACCGAGCCAAGACCGTTGTTTCTGGAGTATTTTCAGGAGCTAAAGAAGTCGGCTTAACAAATTTTGGTAAAGCAGGTTTGGGGCTAGCAAGGGCTTGACGAACAAAAAACAACCAATAACCCAACAAAGACACTGCAACCGTATTAGTAATTCTCAAGGTGATAATTTTTTTGAGGCTTTGCATTATTGTAGAGCAGAGGATAGGAGGCAGAAAGCCCCCTTGTCTGAGAAATAATCTTACTTAGCTTCCATCCAATTATTACCCGCACTGATATCTACCAATAGAGGAATGCTCAACTCTACTGCATTTTCCATAGTGGATTTAATCAGAGGTTTCAACTCCGACCATTCTTCTGGTGGTACTTCTAAAACAAGCTCATCGTGTACCTGAAGCAACAACCGCGCCTGATAATCTTGCAGAATCCGATCTAGTTTAATCATGGCAATTTTAATAATATCGGCACTCGAACCTTGGATGGGTGAATTAGCTGCTGCACGCAAGGTCTGAGCATCGGTATAGCTGTATTTCAGACTATCTAAATCGATCGCCTCTGGGTTAACTCCTCGTAATTCTTTGAGGCTGTCGCTAATTAGATTAACGTAACGTCTTCTACCTAAGATTGTCTCGACATAACCTAAAGCGATCGCCTGTTTTTTTACTCCTTCTAAATATTCAAATACCCGTGCATATTGTTGGTGATATTTATCAATAAACTGCTTGCCAATCTCAGTTTTAAAACCAGACTCCCGAGAAAATCTTCGCGCTCCCATTCCATAAATCACGCCAAAGTTAATTATCTTGCCCAAGCGTCTTTCTTCTGGAGTAATATCATCTTTATCAAATAATAATTTAGCCGTAACACTATGAACATCTCGATTATTACGATAAGCATCAATAAGTACTGGTTCTTGACTTAAATGAGCCAGAATTCTCAGTTCAATTTGGGAATAATCTGCTGCTACCACTAGCCAACCATCTTGAGGAATAAAAGCCTGTCTTATCTGACGAGAAAACTCGGTACGAATGGGAATATTTTGTAGATTAGGATTAGAAGAAGATAGTCTCCCTGTGGCGACTACGGTTTGATTAAAATCGGTGTGTACTCTTTTAGTAGATTCTCTAACCAATGCTGGTAGTGCATCGACATAGGTAGACTTAAGTTTGGCTAGAGTACGATATTCCAGCATATAATCGATTACTGGATGATCGCCCTTGAGCTTTTCTAGTACTTGTTGATTCGTGGAATAACCCGTTTTGGTTTTGCGCGTTTTTCTTAGGTCTAATCCTAATTTTTCAAATAAAATGACACTCAATTGTTTGGGTGAACCGAGGTTAAATTCTTCTCCCGCTGCTGCATAGGTATCTCGTTCTAATTTCTCTAAGTCTCGCTCTAGTTTTTGCGAAAACTCTTGCAGATATTCAATATTTAAACTAATCCCCGTATTCTCCATCGTTGCCAAGACGGGTTCTAAGGGTAGCTCTACTTCCAAGAGTAGTTTTTCTAGCTGGGGAAACTTAGCTAACTCTGCTTTGAGTTTAGCTACTAAATAGTAGGTAGCATAACAATCTAGTCCACAATAATCTGCGACTACGGGAATATCTAAATCGGCAATAGTTTGATTTTTAGCAATACCTAAATCCTTGTAACTTTTGGCGGTAATTTCTAACCCATAACGTTCGGACAAATCTCCCAAATTATGCGTCCGTTCGGGATTGAGTACATAACTAGCTAGCATGGTATCAAAAACCACTCCAGATAGTTTAATTCCCTGATGTTGCAAGACTAGGCGATCGAATTTGGCATTTTGAAAGGCTTTAGGATATTTATCTTTTTCTAAAATAGGCTTGAGGCTAGAAAATACTAGTTCCTTGTCTAACTGTTTCCCCGAACAATGAGCGAGAGGTATATAAGCAAGATCGCTATCTTTATCTCCCCAACAGCAGCCAATACCAACCAACTCCGCTAAGTGAGTTTCTAGGGAAGTGGTTTCTGTATCCCAAGCAACAGGTTGATTCGGATCGGTATGTTTTTCAAGAGTCTCAACTAGTTGCTTTAACTTCGCTTCTGTATCGACGATCTGGGTAGCAAGCTGAGGGGTAAACAATTCTACAGGTTCTGGCTCGGTGTTAGCATTATCTGTAAATAAAGATAATTGACCGTTCTCTGCTTCGGTTTTCTTACCACTGGGTTTAACCTCAATTACTCTGATCTCGGCTTCACCACCCAACTTTAACTGTAATTTTTTCAAATTACTTATTACTTTTTTTAACTCCAAACGTTTTAACAAAGGCAATACTTCATCTGGTTCAAAGCCAACTAACTTACAGTCATTAAGATCGATTTCCACGGGCGAATCTATCTCAATCTGAGCTAAAAATTGCGAATGTAAAGCATCTTCTTTACCCGTTTCTAGTTTCTTCTTAGTCGCGCCCTTAATCTGTTCGATATTTTCGTATATTGCTGCTAATGTCGGGTATTCCTGCAAAAGTTTTACCGCAGTTTTCTTACCAATTCCTGTCACCCCAGGAATACAGTCCGACTTATCACCACAAAGAGCCTTATAATCTACTACTTGTTCTGGGGTTACTCCCATATCTTCGATAACCATGGCGCAATCGAACTCTGTATAGTTGTGCGCCGTTTTTTTAAAGGTTTGGTTGTGTAGATATAAAATGCTAATACCACGCTCATCATCTACTAGTTGAAATAAATCTCGATCGCCACTGACAATTTTAACTCGATATCCCTCCTGACTCGCTCTCGTGGCAAGAGTCCCTAAAATATCATCCGCTTCGTAACCTGGTTGTACGGCAATTGTAAGTTTAAATGCCGTCAATAACTGTTGTAAATTCAGCAGATCGGGAATAAAATCATCAGGTGTTTCGCTGCGATCGCTCTTATAGTTCTCATCAGCTTCGTGGCGAAAAGTCGGTTCTCCCAGATCGAAAGCGATCGCCATAAATTGCGGTGATTCTGTCTCTAATACCTGCAATAAAGAATTAATAAAGCCAAAACAAATACTGGTAGGAATGCCCGTAGAAGTCATCAAAGGCCCTCGGCGAGAATTGTGAAGCGCGTAGTAGGCACGAAATGCCAAAGAATGACCATCAATCAAGATTAATAAGGGTTTGGTGTTATTTGCCGTGGCAGATTTAGTGACAACAGATGAAGACATATAATTTTAGTTTCAAGCGAAAAAAAAGTATCTCAAAGTAAAGAGAATGTTGCAGCCAGTAGACTTCTGTAAACATTAGTAAACAGGGGTTGTTCTCTACAGATGGCAATGCTAACTTATTTACAGGTACAAAAGAAGCACACCAATCTTCTATCCCAAACAGATTCTAGTAAGTACCCCCCGCTAGGAATCTACACAATAACTTTCCAATAGATTAAGGTAATCGACAGGCGAATTGTTCTTAGTTATTATGACGTATTTTAATCGTTAGTAACATTAAGAAAATCGCAATCTTAGCCAGAATTGGCTCTTCGCCAGATCTAAATATTAAACAAGTTGTTGTGACGTAGTTATTAACATATTAGTAAGTACTTTATTGGACACTTTATTTAATTCAACTCTACAAAATACTTCATTGGGAAGTCTTATTAAGTTTGCAAGTTTGCGAGAAGAGACAGGAGAGGATTTGCTTAAAGGCTAGTTGATTTCGATTATGTCTTTAAAAAGCCAAGGAGGTTTGTTAAATACTAGCCCCATCCTCTCCACCCAATAAACCTCCAAACAATTAGATAAATCCCCTAGTGCGATTCACGATTTTATTCGTGGTCGTTTTTTAGTGTTTAAACCTTTTGCCATATCTCCCTTGTTTACTCTGCCTTCAGATCGCAAAAAACATTGTGCGGGAATATCTTTAGAACATTGTCTCTATCCAGCTTACGAAACCCCAGAATATATTTTAGAAACACATCATATTTGTCTTTATCTAGGTCAACCTTTAACTTATCAACAAATAATTAAGGGAAAACTGAAATCGCATTCTTGCATTTACGGAGACATGGTAATTTATCCTGCGGGTTTAACTCAAAAACTGAGTTGGGATAAGCAAGCAGAAATCATTCAACTCGATATTCAACCAGAATTTATCACTCAAGCCTGTCAAGATTGGTTGGCAGCAGAGATCGAGATTATTCCCCAGTTTAGAATCAGAGATCCTCTAATTCAACAGGTTGCTCTAACTTTACTTAAAGAACTACAAGACAACCCAGACAAAAACCAATTGTACCTAGATTCTTTATCCACTACTCTCTGTCTGCATCTACTCAGACATTACACCACATCTCAAGCAACCATCAAAAATGACGCTAGTGGTTTACCTACCTTTCTCTTCAGACGTTTAAGCGAATATATTCAAGCCAATCTAGAACAAAATCTTACCCTAACAGATTTGGCAGGGGTGGTTAATCTTAGTAAGCTTAAACGCACCCAAATAACATAAAATTAAGATAGCAATATCAGATAAAAATAAGGAATGCCAGCTAAAGGTTATCTATCATTATCCCAAAAGAAAAAGTTACAATTAGCCATCAAAACAGAAGAAGATGCCAAGGTACGGGAAAGAATATTGATGTTGCTACTTTTAAATGATGGAAAAACCAACCAAGAAATAGCAGATTTCCTGGGAGTGTCTTTAAGAAGAGTAGCCTATTGGTGTGTTCATGGAGACCCAGACAACCTAGAAACTTTAGAGGATGGAAGAAAAAAAGGTAATTTTAAGAAAGCGACACAAGAATATATAAAATTACTCTTAGAAGTAGTAGAAAAAGAACCCCAAGACCTAGGTTATGAATTGGGAAGATGGACGGGAAAAAGATTAGCAGACCATTTAGAAAAAGAAACAGGAATCAAACTCAGTAAATCACAAGTTAGTAGAATATTAGCTAAAGAAAAATATGTATACATCTGGGGAAAATCTAGTTTAGAAGAGCAGCAAGATCAAAAAAAAAGAGCAGCATTTAAAGAGAAATTAGCCAAATATTTGAAATTAGCTCAAGAAAAGCCAGAATCAATCCAGGTCTGGTTTTGGGACGAATGTGGTTTTAGTTTGAGAGTGATAAGAAGGAGATGTTGTCCGAAGAAAGGAAAGAGAAAAAAAGTCAAAGGGCAAAGAAGGAGAGGGAGAGTAAATATGATGGGAGGCTTGAGATATAGTGACAAAAAAAGAATATGCTTTGTCATCAAAAAAGGGGATTCTGAGACTTTTTACGAACAATTAAAACAATTAAATAAGCAAATACAACAAGAAGGGGAATCTCAGGGGAATAATCCGCAAGAGTTTCGGCAAAAAGGGCCAAAAATAGTGATTATTTTAGATAACGCTAGCTTCCACAAGAAACAAGAGTTTCTCGATCAAATAGAAGCGGAATTACCCAAGATCAAGTTGGAATTCTTACCAGCCTATAGTCCAGACTATAATTTAATAGAATTAGTTTGGCATTCAGCCAAAGAATATATCGCTCATCGTGAATTTGAAACAAAAGAAGAACTAGAAAAACTAGTTAAGCAACTTTTAAATGAAGGAGAATTAGTTATTAATTGGACTAGAAAGCTAAAGAATAAAGGTAATGCTATTAATGTCATTTAATTGCGTTTAAGCTTATGAGTAGACGGCTTGCCTTCTCTATAGTCAATGTTACTCTCAGTACGGGTGTTCTTAAAATATTCCCCTGTAGCAGTAGAGGAGCGCGATCGCACTTCGTATTTTTCGGGAAACTCAGTAGATTTAATTACCGTATCCTCTGACTCTCTTTTAAAATCTCCAGTAACTATAGGCGGATAGATAAACTCTTCGGTATTTTTCGGATTGTCTTTAATGATGTAATCCTCAGACAACCTCCGCATCAACTTAACAAATTTCGGCTCGACAAAATCCTCTTCTTGGCATTCATCGGGTTGTACTACGTCATCATAATAATCGCGATGCTTTCCTAAAGTATAGTCAGTAGTATCGTTTATTGATAATTCCTCTGTAAATTCATAAGCTTCAGCTTGAGCTTCTTTACTCGGATCGGGGGTAAAAATACCATTAACTCTTGTTCCATCTCTTATAGACTGAGCTTTTAGGGTTACAGCTTCTAATTGCTCGCTTTCTTGTTGCAACCTGGCTTTTCTCCTTCCAGTTATTTTAATTTTCTCTAAATAACCGTCGCGATCGTAAACCCAATCTGAAGTTGTCTGTTTAACTATTCCCCAGTAACTTCTAGGGTTGGCAGTAGAGTATAGGGTAATAGTAATATTACCTTCGGAGGTTATCTGGATGCGGTGAACTTCAGAACTAGCAAAAGCATAGCCAGCCTCAAATTGCTGTTCAAAAGTAGGCGTGCCGTTGAAATAAGTGGTTTTAGTTGCCTTTTTAATCAAAGAACCACCAACATCAAAATTAATTCCAGGGTTTCTCAGGATATCCGCAGAAGGTTGTCTTAAAAACCCGCCAATCTCTTCAACTGGGGAATATAATTCGGCTAGGCTATTGCAATTTTCAAATCGCCACTCTTGGGTTACACCTTCATTCTCTCTTCTAGCATCCTCCTCAAAATCCAACTGAACTTTTAAATTGCGATACTCGGTAGTCAGCCTTACCCCATTAAGTTCAGTGCCATGTCCCTGATAGTTGTAAGTAATCGATTCGCTTTTAACTTCAGCAGTAGAGATGATATGAGTTGAGGTGTTATCCCATCTTTTTAATTCCACACCATTGGGGTTATAGAAAACAAAACTTTTTGCAACAAGCGATCGCCCTCCCAGTAAATCCCTAAAAGTAGTCGTTTCCGTAACCGAAGTACTCCTGGGTACTCTAATATCTACATTACTGCCAGAGTAGTTAACATTAGCAGATCTGGCAAAATCCGAAAGCGATCGCACCCTAGCGTAACTATTACCCGTTCTTTGTTTTAATCTCAACGGCTTATCTATGGCAGATTGAGAAGGATTGCCCCGACTAGCTAAAAAGTGAGATAGATCGACCGTAACTTTTATCTGATTCGATCTTTCTATATCTTCTATGGTTAAGCTTTCTACTATAACGCGATCGCCAAACAAAACGTGTTCCGTCCCATTACCCAACTCTCTTAACACTTCCTCCGTGCGATCGCGACAAGCTACAAAACTAAAACTATAACTCGGCTCAGATCCCAAACTGCGACTCATCGAGACGCCATTGGATGCATTCCATTTATATAAAAGTTGCTCTCTAGCACTCGGGTAGCAATTACTTCTAATCTGAGTAGATGGTCGATCTGCCTTGTAGGTAATTACTTGCGATGCCGAGTAATAAGGGGTAATTACTTCTACCTGCCCAGAAGTGCGATCGAAGACAAATTCTCCTTCTACTGGATTATTCTTATCCTTTGCCAGGGTAAAAACGCTCGTGCCAATATGAACCTGAGATATATTTTCAACTTCATTCTCAACCGTAAAAACAAGACGATCTTCCTCTAGATTAATCTCAAGAGCAACTCGCTCTGCTGTTTGTCGATTTAAAATAACTCGAACGTCCAAAGTGGCGCGATCGCTCCCAGTAAATTGTAGAGGGATGGTCGGGGAGGCGACGGCATTAGATTGATAGGCGTAGGGTTGAGATAGGAGAAACATGGGATAAGTCGTAAGTCGTAAGTCGTAAGTCGTAAGTCGTAAGTCGTAAGTCGTAAGTCGTAAGTTCTACGTCAACCAGCCACTTCGACCTGCGGTCTACGTTTACCGCTCGGTAGCGAGCAGCGCAGCTGCGAGCGGGCGGAAGAACCGAAGGTAATTACGACTTACGACTTACAACTCACCGTTCGCTCAAATTTCTGAGTCTTTCAGAATTATAATGGCGTAAAAGCTTACTGCATAAGGCTTCAAAAAGATATAGAGAATGTAAACCAGAGAAAATTCAGAAAGAGCGATCGCCTTCTAAAATTCTTCAA
>JASJEI010000139.1 GCA_030064795.1 Pleurocapsa sp. MO_226.B13
TTCACGAACAAGAAAAAAAGAGCAGACTAAAGTCGTACCGAGATTTGATGTCAAAACCGAAATTTCGCCAAAAATTAGCGATTTTTCCAGAGGAGAGCGACAAGTTCTTCACGTTTATACCAAATCGAAGAAAAACTAATTTGTTAACTAAACGATTGAAAACGGAGAAATAAATTATTATGGAACGCTTAAATAATAAAACTGCGGTTATCACTGGTGGTACTACTGGTATTGGTTTTGCTACAGCCAAAGAGTTTATCTCTCAAGGAGCGCGAGTAATTATTACAGGAAGAAATGAAGCAAGATTGTCAGAAGCAGTAGAAAAATTGGGAGAGAATGCGATCGCCTTTTCAGCAGATGTGCGATCGCTTGCCGATCTCGATAATTTAGCTACTAAAGTAAAAGAAGAATTTGGTAGCCTTGATATTCTCTTTGCTAATGCTGGTATTGGTCAATTTTCATCCCTAGAACAGATCGATGAGGAATTTTACGACAATCAATTTGATATTAATGTTAAAGGTGTATTCTTTACCGTGCAGAAATTAGCGGGATTATTAAATGAAGGTGCAAGCGTTATTCTCAATGCTTCTGCGGTTAACGCCAAAGGAGTAGCCACAGGCAGTATTTATTTTGCCACGAAAGCAGCAGTGCGATCGTTTGCTCGTTCCTTAGCTGCTGAGTTAGGTTCTCGTGGTATTAGAGTTAATGCAATAAGTCCTGGTATTGTGCGAACTGAATTTCAGGGCAAAATGGACTTACCCAAAGAAGCAGTTGAAGGATTTATAGATGCGGTTAGACAGGCATCGCCTTTACAAAGAGATGGAGAAGTAACCGAAATTGCCAAAGCTGCTGTATTTCTTGCCAGCGATGAATCTTCTTACATGACAGCTAGCGATCTGGTTGTGGATGGTGGCTATATGAATGTCTAGAATTACTGAAAAATTTCTTAATAAATGTAGGTTGGGTAGAGGAACGAAACCCAACGCTCAAAATGCTTTTAGGTTGTGCTATTACTTAACCCAACCTATTTATCAATACGTTTGTTTAAGAGAATTTGATATCAACACTAGTCTTGTTAAAAGAGAAGAAGAAGTATTATGGGTGTTAAAACAATAGTTCGAGTTATAAACACTGCTACAAAGTTGCTAAAACTGAGCAATCTTCGTAATAGTAAGAGGGTTTTTCTATTCCTGTTCTTTGTCACCCTTACTACGGTGCTGATGTTTGGCAATTACCAAACTTATAACTTTGCTAATGCAGCAACTCAAACTAGCCAGACACCAGTAACCATAAACAGATACGAAGCACCGAAGATGGATCGGGTTAACCTGTACTGGATCGAAACTAATGAAGGGATTGTACTCGTTGACACTGGGCGATTTCTTTCTCAAGCCAGATATGCTTTAGAAGAGATTCGAGCCTCATCTGACAAACCGATTATTGGTATCTTAATTACCCATCCCCATACCGACCACTACGGGGCATTGCCAGTGTTTGCAGAGGCAGCAGTTGAAAACGTTCCTATTTACGCATCCCAAATTACCTACGATGATATCAGGACTGATGGACAGGGATTTATTGCAGCGCGAAAAGAACTTCACGGCAACGATTTTCCCGCTCACGAAGAAATTCCCCTCCCAAATCATATTGTTGAAGATGGAGATGAGATTTCCCTCGGTGGTCTAAACTTTCAAGTAATCGATCTACCCAAAAACGAAACGATCGACACTACACTTTACTATCTTCCAGAACAAAAAGCACTATTTGCAGGAGATTTTGTTGTCAACGGAGATACACCTTTCCTCGGTGATGGTTATAGTTCAAACTGGCTGGCGCAGTTGCAGACGATCTTAAATCGCTACCCTGATGTAACAGTTTATCACGGTCACGGCGAACCAGGACAAGCGCGACCCTTAATCGAAGCCCAGAGCGAATATATTGAGACTGTCCGTAGTTTAGTATCTGACGCACTTGCTACAGATAGCGAAGTTACCTCCCAAGAGAAAGCGGATATTATCACTCAAATGGAAGCAAAATATCCAGACCATTGGACATCTATGGTACTACCTGGTCTTTTGGAAGCAGGTATTGATGGGGTGACTGAAGAATTGAAATAATAGAACCAGTCTACGTAGTAGATAGAGTTTTAAGCCAAAGAGGCGATCGCAGCATACCTCCGATGGTAGCGCGATCGCCGACTGATAACAAAACTCAAATTGTAACTATTAACCACAAAGAAAATTTCGATATAAAAATAATGAGTAAACCTGTATGTGTAGTAGTTGGCGTAGGTTCGGGAAATGGGGCAGCTTTTTCGCGTAAGTTTGCAGCAGAAGGTTATCGCGTCGCCATGCTATCTCGTAATATTGATTATCTAGAGAGTTTAGCAGCCCAAATTCCAGATTCTCAAGCTTATCAGTACGATGTTACCGAAACTGACAAAGCAGCAGAAGTATTTAGCCGTATTGAGTCGGAAATGGGAACAATATCCGTCTTAGTTTACAATGCGGGTGCTGGTGCTTTTGCCAATATTGATGAGGCGACGGTGGAATCTTTTCAACGTGCTTGGGAGGTTAACACCAGGGGTTTGTTTGTCGTAGCAAAACAGGTTATTCCTCAAATGAGAAAGCTCGCTGGGGGCAATATTGTCATTATTGGCGCGACGGCATCTATTAAAGGCGGTGCTAATTTTACTCCCTTTGCTGCTGCTAAATCCGCCCAGCGTAGTCTAGCTCAATCATTGGCACGATATCTAGACCCCGAAAAAATTCACGTTTCCTATCTTATTCTGGATGGAGTAGTCGATTTAGAGCGTACCCGCCAAGCGATGCCCGATAAACCCGATGATTACTTTATGAGTCCTGACGATATTGCCGAGTCAGTATTTTTCTTGACTGAGCAAAAGCCTTCTGCTTGGACATTTGAGTTAGACTTAAGACCTTTTGGCGAACGATGGTAAGTGACTTTCTCCCGACTCTCATCCCTAGGCGATAGAGAGCGGGACTTCTCAGCCTAAAAGGTTAAACAGCGTTCAAAAATTGCTGAATTTTAGCTGCTGCTTGACGGAGAGTGGCGGGATCTCTTACTAAAGCAAAGCGCACGTATCCCTCTCCAGACTGT
Organism: Pleurocapsa sp. MO_226.B13; assembly: GCA_030064795.1. The sequence goes on from JASJEI010000139.1 coordinate 3,121, forward strand.
CCAAATCCCGCACCAGGAGACACTGCAACGCCTGTTTGAGCGACTAGTTTGGTACAAAAGTCAACGGAGTTATTTTGCCAGGGTTCGGGGAGTTTTGCCCAGATATACATGGTGGCTTCGGGGGATGGTACTTGCCAACCAATTTCATGAAGGGCTTGGATAAATGCATCTCGACGCTGTTTGAATGTAGCCACTGTTTTGCTTACGGATGCTTGCGAACCAGATAAAGCAGCGATCGCACCGTCTAAAATACCGCGATATTGATTAAAATCGACTATCGCCTTAATTTGCCTGAGAGCTTGAATTAACTCCCGATTACCGATGGCATAACCAATGCGAAACCCCCCCATATTATAAGACTTAGACAGGGTAAAAAATTCGATACTCAGTTCTTTTTGAGGATCGGCTTGCAGAATCGAAGGAGCAAGTCCTCCCTCGTTAAAAACTAGATCGACATAGGGAAAATCGTGAACTAAGACTAAATTATGTTGACGACAAAAAGCAACTGCTTGTTTAAAAAAAGCCAAAGGCGCGATCGCCGTAGTCGGATTGTGAGGATAACTCAGCACCATCATTTTCGACTGGGCTAAGATAGCTGTGGGAATTTCTTCTAGTACGGGTAAAAAGTTATGTTTTGCTAACAAAGGCAGCGGATAAATTTCTCCTCCCGCCAAATAAACTCCCCCTGCATGGGAAGGATAACCAGGATCTAAAAGTAGAGCAATATCTCCAGGGTTGATAATTGCTAGGGGTAGATGAGCCGTACCTTCTTGAGAACCAATTAACTGTAAAACTTCAGTTTCAGGATCGACAGCAATGCTAAATTTACTTTCATACCAGTTAGCTACTGCAACACGAAAATCCTTTGTACCTGCGTGGAGTAAATAGCCATGAGTTTGAGGATCTCTTAATGCCGTTTCGATAACCTTTAGCGTTGGTTCGGCTACAGGTAGATCTGATGAACCCAAAGATAAATCGATAATTTCTTTTCCTGCGTTTCTCGCCTGGGTTTTGGCTCGATCCATGTCCGCAAATACATTCCGAGAAAGAGCTTGTAATCGTCTGGCAAATTGCATGACTATTTAAATTTTTATTTCTACTTATATCTAAGCTTAAAAAATAATCTGGCGGATAAATGTTACATGAGATAAGATTGACCTCGTTTATCTTACCTAAATTCGCGCTTCCCTACAGTTAAGTCATCTCAACAATGGTTCTTCAATGAACAGTTTAAATTCCTCAATCCTACCTTCACCCACCCCAAGATCGACTAATTCCGATCTTGGCGATTCTCAATCGCTGCCGTTGATTCAATCATTGGGTAAATTGGAGCAACCCAGCCAACAACAAAAAAAGTCGATCGCCCATATTTACACCGAGCAGGCATTAATCTACCTTAAGGAACAAAACTGGCGCAAGGCAATTGTTGCCTGCAAAAATGCCCTGGAAATTGCCCCTGATACTGCGGAGGCTTACAAAATCTTGGGCGATATTCTCTATCGACAGGGAAAAAAAGCCGATGCCTTGGGGATTTATGCTAAAGCATTAGCTCTCGATCCTAATTTAGCGACCGTATATGCTAATGTGGGAACTTTGTATGCAGATCGGAAAAAATGGCACAAAGCTCTTGATTATTACCAACAAGCGGTAATTATCGATCCCAATTTAGCTGGAACTTACCGCAATCTCGCCCGGATCTGGGAAGAATTGGGAGAGACAGATAAGGCTTTGGAGTGTTTTTGTCGAGCGATCGATCTCGAACCCGAAACTTTAGCACCAGAAGAATATTTTAAATTTGGTACGGAGTTATATCACCAAGGCAAAACCAAGGAAGCTAGTATTTTGTTTACTCACGGAGTAAAATTAAACCCCCAAGCACAAACAGAATTAGCACAGCTAGTTCAAATGTTAGAAGAGTTGGAAGAGTGGCAACAAGCAGTGGTTTATTATCACCAGCTAATTTCTCTCCCGATCGATGATGACCAAACCCACTCCAATTCTGTCAACAAACCGATTAAGAAACTACTGTCTAATTCTAAAACCAAATCTTTGGCTGCTAAAGTAAGTGCTGAGGAGGCTCGGCAAAAAATAGCTCTACTACCGCAGAAGCTGGAGATCGAACTGTTACCCAAAGTTAAACCTAGCGATAGTAACTCTCCAGCCAAACTAGTATCCTCAGAAAGCGATAACGACTCTGCTACAGTTGAAATACCAGCAGCCAACACCGCAGATATCGAAGCATCTCAGCCCGACTCGGCTAAATCTTGGAATAATTTGGGCAGTTTATACGCTCAAAAACAAGAGTGGACAAAAGCGATTAGCTGTTACCAAGAAGCTCTGCAACTAGATCCTCAATTTGCCAAAAGTTATCGCAATCTTGCCAAGGTTTATAACCAGCTGGGGGAAGAAATCAAAGCTGCTCTCTATTGGTACGAAGCTTTTAGTCTCGAACCAGATCTAGTAAAACCAGAAGAATACTTTAGCTTGGCAAAAAAACTACTGGAACATCAGCAGCTCGATAAAGCGATCGCCTGTTTGCGTCGTACAATTCAACTCGATCCCAACTTCGAGCCAGCCTATCTAACTCTGGGAAAATTGTTTGAAAATCAGGGAAAACTCGAACAAGCTCAAGCTTGTTATGCCCGATTAGAATCTAAAAATTGAGGAGTAATTCGGCTCAAGACGACAAAAAAAATAGCAGGTACTAAAAACCTGCTTACTCAATTAGATGATGAAAAGTCCACCCAAAGCTAATCGCTATTTATCCAATTGAGAACGTAACTCATCTAATTCGGCATCAATTACCGCATCTCTTGAGGGAGAAGTAGTATCGGCAGCCTCTAATTTTGGTGTTTCAGCAGAAGTACCAGAAAGTTGAGCTTTCATGGCTGCTAGTTCGTCATCAACTCCGCTACCAGCTTCTAGGGCAGCAAACTGTTGTTCTATGCCTACGTTACCTAGTTCAGCAGCGCTTTCTGATTCCGCCTCTAGCTGCATCACCTTATCTTCCATACGTTCAAACGCACCCAACGCACTACTAGTATCGATATTAGTCATCGAATCCTGTAGTTGTTTTTGGGCTTTGGCTGCATTAGCGCGAGCCTTGAGCATATCTTTTTTAGTTTTTGCCTCAGAAATTTTACTTTCTAAGGCAATCAGGTTGCGCTTGAGAGTAGCAACGTTGTTGCTTTGCTGATCGAGTTGTATTTTTAGAGAAGCAGCAGTATCGCTAAAAGATTTTTTCCGCACCAATGCTTCGCGAGCTAGATTCTCATCACCTTTACCTAGGGCTAACTGCGCTCTTTGTTGCCAATTATTGGCTTCTGATTGATTTTTGTTATACTGCTGCTCGGTGCGTTTTTGAGTAGCGATCGCTCTGGCTACAGCTTGACGCAGCTGCACCAAATCTTCTTGCATATCGACTACTGCTTGTTCCAGAACTTTTTCTGGATCTTCGGCTTTGCTAACTAGATCGTTGATGTTGGCTCTAACAACTCTGCTTAGGCGATCGAATAATCCCATGACTTTTATATCCTTTAATCGTTTACAAGAATGGTATAGGCTGGGCAGACTCCAGGATACTAAGTCCACCACAAATGATTTATTTGACAACAGCTTTAAGCATCATAGCCTATAGCTGAGCGCAACGCGGTTTAAGAACCTGAGGCATTGTCTTTCACGTCTCTAGTGTTACACATTCTCCTAGTGTACTGTCGATCTTCAAATAAAATATACTATTCGATCGAAAACACGATATTTTTCTGGCTTACAAGTAGCTTACAAATACTGAAAAATAAATTAATCAGTATTAATTTATAACTTCACTAGAGTTTTATATATAATTTGAGGCAAGAAACAAGCATTCAGCATAGTTACTAAAACTAATGATCGATAAAAAATGCCTGGCTTCGTTAAAACGTGGTGTGGAATATTGGAATAACTGGAGAAAAAAAAATTTACACATCCGAGTTGATTTTCAAGGAATTAATTTAAGTAACAAGGTACTAATTGGTATTGATTTTACTGGTGTTAATTTAGCTGGAGCTATCTTAGTTAAAACTAATTTCTGTGGGGCTAACTTAGATGGGACAAATTTAACTGAGGCGAATTTGACGAAAGCTAATCTAAGTGGTGCGAGTTTGAACGGGGCTGATTTAACTGGGGCAAATCTAACTAAAGCTAACTATAGAAGTGCAGAACTAGTTGGCGCGAATTTGAGCCTGGCAAATCTAATTCATACCGATTTGAGGGTAGTCAATTTTACCTCTGCCAATTTGAGTGAGGCTAATTTGAGTCAGGCTAACTTGGATGGAGCTATTTTTGTCGGAGCCAAGCTCATAGGCACTAATTTTGAATTGGCAAAGCTTCGTGATACCGATTTTAACAATGCTAGTCTAATTCAGGCTCGTTTTTATCAAGCCGATCTAAGCAAAGCGAATTTAAACCAAGCCGATTTCAGTAAAGCAAATTTTTTTGAAGCCAACTTAAGTGCAGCCAATCTATTTAAAGCTAACTTGACTGAAGCCAATCTGAACTCAGCCAAGCTGATTGAGGCTAATTTACTTAAAGCGAATTTAACCAAAGCTTCATTAGTGGATGCTAACTTGAATAAAGCGGACTTAATTGGGGCGGACTTAATTGCAGCCGATCTCAGCCAGGCTAATCTTACCCACGCTAATCTTACTCAGGCTAATTTGGTTCAAACTCAAGCCTGGATGACTAATTTTAATCATTCTATTTTAACTGGTGCTTGTCTGGAAAATATACAAATAAATCGCCAAACTAGTCTGGAAAAAGTGGTTTGTAAGTATCTTTATTTAAAACACTATCAAAAACAGCGTATACCTAAAAGTAGTCGCCGTTTTCTAACTTCAGATGAGTTCAAACTAATTATTAAAAATCTAGTTGGTTCGGTCAATTTAGTATTTGATGTTGATATTAACTGGCCACTGTTCTTGGATACATTTAAGAAATTACAGTTTCAATATAAGGCTCAGAAAATCGATATTCAATCAATTGAATCCTTGCCTGGAAATCGCTTTTTGGTCAAGATTAGTATTGCTCCAGGGTCGGAAATAGATGCGATTAAACAGCATTTTTGGCAGAAGTATAATTGGATTTCTATGGCTAAAAACAAATTAACCGAAGAAACAGCCAATCATCAGCAATGTAATTTGTACGAGCAGAATTAAGTGTTTTATACTCCCCGTAGCATAGCGATCGCATCATTTAATCCGTTACTAGTATTTTGAGCTATTTCCTGTTAACCTAGTTTATGATTCCCTTTCTTCTTTGTAATTCTGCTTGGACTAATTCAAGCATCTCATCATATTCAAAATTCTGGAGCATCCTAGTTAATTCTTGGGCTAAGTTAGTCTCGACTGAGGGGATTTGGTCAATCAGTTGCAAGATGATTTCGCCATCAACGGCAATCGCAGCTTGGTAAAGTTTTTCGAGCCATTCTGTTTGCATATTTACTAATGCAGGGAGGATAATTTCTTCTCGCTCCTGTAAATTATCTTCGCTGCTTGTTACTGTTACCATAGGGGATTTTCGCTCGCCCTTGGAAGTAGGATTGGCTTTGGTAACTGGTTTTTTGACAGTAGAGTTCTCTAAACTTTCGACTATGGTAATCGGAATTTGAAAGCTAAATGTCGAACCTTGACCGAGGATACTGCTGACGGTGATTTCTTCTCCACCCAACAAGCGCACGAATTGCTGAGAGATAGCTAAACCCAATCCAGTACCTTCTCCATCGGACTGTCGGGTTTGAGTGAAGGGAATAAAAATCGATTCTAATTCTGATGGTAGGATACCATGTCCCGTATCTTTGACTGCAAAGGCGATCGCTTTACTATCGGACTTAGTTATTAGTTTAACTTTGAGTCTAATTTCGCCGCGATCGGTAAACTTAATCGCATTTTCAATCAGATTAATCAAAATTTGGTTGAGTTTAGCAGGATCGGTTTCAATATAGCGGGGAAGATCGGGAGCGAAGTCAAAGCATAGCTTGATGTTTTTTGATGGCGATCGCCCTCTACGATAATCTGATGCCAATCGTAATTGGAACATCTTGCCTAAATTGTCTAATAATAAATGCAGATCGAAGGGTTTGGTCTTCAGTGAAAGCGAACCCGCTTCTATTTTGGACATTTCTAAAACATTATCGATCGAATTTAGCAGATGTTCTCCACTGCGTTTGACGGTTAAGAGATTTTCTCGCTGCTGTGGTTTTAGAGAAGCGTCTTGTAATGCCACTTGTGTAAAACCCAAAATAGCATGAAGTGGTGTACGTAATTCGTGGCTCATATTCGCCAAAAACTGACTTTTAGCGCGATTAGCAGCATCCGCAGCCTCTTTTGCGGTTATTAAAGCTTCTGTTCTTTGTTTGACACGTTTTTCTAAGGTTTCATTGTAATTTTCTAAATCTTTAAAGGCTGCTTTTAACTGGAGTACCATTTCATTAAAAGACTCTGCCAATAACTTTAATTCTTTAATACTCTTGGCTTTAACGATCGGATAAAAGTTAGTGCTAGCGTTTTTCGCCCTGGCACTTTGGGCTACCATATTAGTTACCTGACTGAGATTGGTAATAGGTCGAGCAATTCTACGGGAGGTATAAATTCCGAGCATAGTTGCCATAGCCAGAGCGATCAGACATAACCAGATTGTATTGCGAGTATTGGATTCAATTTCGGTCATAAAATCCGCTTCTGGCAAAACTACCACAATCAGCCAATCTAAACCGAGTTCGTCTTGATAGGGTACAACTTGGACTAATTGATTATTGTCTTTGAGTTCAAATTCTAATAGCTGAGGACGATCTATTTTGTAGAGGCTACGAAAATACTCAGTGATGTATTGAGTCGTGGCTTTGACTAAGAGATTCTCGCTGTCAATAGCTCGCAGACGCTGTTCTTTTTGGGTAGCTGGATTATAGGTAAATGGTGCTTCATCGGTAGAAGTAGCTACTAAATAACCATTACGTTCGAGAATAAAAACTTGACCATTTTGGCTCGTTTCGATATCGCGTAAAAAGCGATCTATTCCACTTAGAACTAAATCGACTCCGACTATTGCTTGCACTCGATCCTGACTATCTGGCAACAAACCTGCTGCGGTGATGCCTAGTTCTCCTCTTGTAAAGGTATAAATTTTACTCCAGTTATTTCTTCGAGTTAATTGGGTGTTGATATACCAGGGACGAATTCTCGGATCGTATTCATCTACCGCCATTAATTTTTGTTTTTGACCTAAACTATCTAAGATGTAGCTTTTTCTTATCGGTGTGTCGATTACCTCTTCATTATAGAATTTACCCGCTTCTTGTTTGCTGAAGACAAACCTTCCCGTCTCATCTGCAAAATAGATAGCGCGTACCGAATCAAACAATTGAATAGTTGACCAAAAATCTTGCTGGATCGCAGGAAAATCAGCCAGATCTAATTGCTGGTTTTTAACACTGTTTTGCTTTAACTGCACGATTAAATGAGGCGTTTGCAAATAACTTTCTAAATGATTTTTCACTCCATCGGTAACTTCTCTTCTTAGTTGGCTAGTGACTTGATTAACCGCTTGTTCCCCATTGCGCCAAGAAAAATACCCCACCAAGCCCACCGTAATAAATATTTGAAGCAAAAAAGGCAGAGTAATAATGTTCTGTAGAGAGAGATTGCGATAAGACTTGACTATCTTGCGCAGTAACCTGGATGACATAGCTAGGGAATGGAAGTTTCAAGCTTAAGACGTATTTTAAGATATTTGTCGATCTTGCACCTATATAGTAAGTAGTAGAAATTAGGGAAAAGCCCGTCTATAGGTTAGCTTTAGGCACGCAATCAAAAGTAAGAACCAGCAAAGATTATTTGTTTATCTGGCAACAATAGAACGATCGCGGCGGAACTGTAACCTTGAGCATCATTAAAAACTCGCTGTAGTCGGCAAGATCGTCTATACCGATAAAATTAAAGATAATCTCGGTTGATAACCAAAAGATTATTTTTAAAGTTAGTTTTTGCCAATTGATTTTCATAGTCGTTTCCTCTCAACTAAGGCGGTCGCGCTTCAGCTAGAGGAAAACTTACTAGCGATCGCCTTTACCGATTAGAGTAATTTGCATAATGTCTTGATAATGGAAAACACAATCCTGTCCGAAAATTGGAGAGTTGGCAAGGTTTTTTTGCCTAGTGGCGATCGAAATTTAGACTATGGCCCAAGTCCTTGGGACAAGCTTCGCGATCGCCTAATGGGACAGGGTATTTCCCACTAAACTTGCAACTGTTCGTTTGGTTCAAAAATTTCATATTTCACACCTCGTTTGTTTGCTATTTCCCTAGCTAATCTCACCCTAAAAACTAATCGAGAAGAAGTAGGGAGGAATGGCATCGCAGTACATCTTTTGCTAATTTCTTTCTTAGAAATCACCTTCCTACTCATCTACAACCTGACTTTTCCCCCTGTTGCCGAGCAGAAGTTTTA
>JASJEI010000140.1 GCA_030064795.1 Pleurocapsa sp. MO_226.B13
TAGAGATATATTGTGGTTTAAAATCTGTCTTACGCCATTTTTGAAAATTTAATTAGTAAAAGTTAATAATTAGCGAATCCAGACAAGAGAAATTTGGTAGCAATTGATACTTAAAAAGTGTCAGATTACAGGTAACTTAGATAAGTATATTTGTCAGCGATCTATAAGTTATTAACAGGAATTCAAATCAAACCGCGAAGCCTAAGTCTTCTTTACTAGATTTCCCGATCGACCCGACCGCTGAGAAAAGTCAACCTGTAGTTAGTAGAGGATTTAATTATCAATGGTAGCGATGGGTGTGTTTCCAGCTATCTATTCCACTCTATCTCCTCAAGCGTTAATAGATGGAGTACTGACTAGATATAAAATAGACATAATCGAGCGATGTTTATTTTGGAATCGTGGTTTGAGCGATATCTATCTAGTAGAAACTGCTAGCAAATCATACATTCTCAAAGTTTCTCATCATCACTGGCGTTCTAAATCGGATATTCAATTTGAGTTAGAATTTCTCGATTTTCTACACCAGCAGAATATTCCCGTGGCTAACCCGCTGAAAACTACAGATGGCGAACTTTTAGTAACAATTCGGGCGGTAGAAGGCGATCGCTATGCTGCGCTATTTACCTACGCACCTGGAGAAGTACCCAAAGGAGATCTTAACACCGAACAAAGTGCCATTATGGGCAACATCTTGGGAAAAATCCATCAAGTAGCTTTAACATTCCACAGTACAACTCCCCGTCAGCCTCTCGATCTTAAATATCTACTCGATGATTCCTTAGAGGTGATTAGACCTTATTTGTGTCAGCAAGACAAAGATTTACTTTACCTCGAAGAGGCGATCGCCAAAATCAAACAGCAGGTATCTTGTTTAGAGCAAAAATCGCCTTTATGGAGCGTTTGTTGGGGAGATCCCCACAGTGGAAACGTTCACTTTACCGTAGACAATCAGATTACTTTATTTGATTTCGATCAGTGTGGTTATGGTTGGCGAATTTTCGATCTGGCAAAGTTTCTTCAAGTTTCTCTCAGCGCGGGTATTAAGTGTAAAGTTCGGGATGCTTTTTTTGTTGGCTATCAACAAGTACAAAAGCTTACCGACTCAGAACTATCATCTTTGCAAGCTTTAACCCAGATGGCTCATATTTGGGCTTGGGCGATTAGTATCAATGCTACAGCAATTCATAATTGGTCTAGACTGGATGATTTTTATACTAAAAAACATTTGCACCAGCTAAAAAGATTATCTAGTAAAGAATGGCAGCTATTTTAGCACTATCGCCTTTTTAGCTAATTCAGGCTAATTTACCTAAATATCCCTCACTGCTTCAATTATCTGCTGTCTCAGCCATTGGTGCGCCAGATTGTTAGTATTGCGTTGATGCCAAACCATCGAGACGGTAAAACCTTTAATGGGAAAGGGTGGGGGGAAGATTTTTAAATCCATCGATTTAGCACATTGTTGAGCCATTCTTTGGGGAAGTAACGCCACGCAGTCGGAATTATTAAGTAAAAAAGGTACACTCATAAAATGAGAAGTTGACCAAATAACCCTTCTAGATTTTTGTTGTTGTTCTAAAATGCGATCGCTCTTGCCTTGAAAGTCATCCCGTAGCGAAACTAAGATATGCGATCGCTCTAAATAATCGTCTAAAGATATCTCCTCAACAGTATCATCTCCTCGAAAGACACAAACAAACTCTTCGCGATATAAATCTTGGCTGACGTGCCAGCTTTTGAGATTTAATCCAGGATTAATAACCAAATCCAAAAGATTAGCATCCAGATCGTCCATTACCGTTTCTTTTTCTAGATTATTAACCCTAATTTTCATTCCCGATGCTTGAGTTGCAATCTGTTGCAGTAAATTGACACCAATAGTTGCTTCTACATAGTCGCTCATGGCAATTTTAAACGTTTCTTGAGTCGTAGCGGGATCGAAAGCATCTTTAGCCAAGAAAGTTGTTTGAATTTCAATTAAAATTTGCCTGACGCGATCGCTAATTTCTCTAGCATAGGGGGTAACTTCCATCTCACGAGAAGTACGAATCAACAGATCGTCATCCAAAATAGCCCGCAATCTTTTTAAGGAATAACTCATAGCAGATTGACTCATATTTAGCTTTTTGGCTGCTTTAGTCACGCTAGCTTCGGCAATCAAAACATCTAGGGCAATTAACAAGTTTAAATCCAATTGACGGAGATTGTTGTAGTCGATATTCACTCTAGAAGAATCTGAAATCGATGGCATCGATATATATTATCTATGATATTTGTTTGACTAATTCACTCAGTTTTATTAATCTACAAATATGAATTTAAAATCGAGTTTTGGTAATGAATATTAATATTTAGAGCTTTATTTGAAGCTAGAATCATAATTTAAAGAATTAAAGTTAATTATGAACAAATTCAATCAATAATGAGTAATTCATAATTAGCGATCGCCCCAAGCAAAAATTAGATGAGTTTTTTGACCGATTGTTTCGAGGAGTGAGATTGATGAAAATTGCGATTTTAGGTGCTGGAAATGTAGGCAGCACATTAGGGCGGAGTTGGTTGACAAAAGGTCATGAAATCTTTTTTGGAGTACGCAATCCAAAAGATGACAAAACCTTAGCATTACTTGAAGATCTTGGTGGTAATGTTCGAGCGGGAACAAATAATGAAGCGATCGCATTTAGTGATGTTATTCTGTTGGCAATTCCTTGGCAAGTGGTAGAAGCAACTCTTACTAATGCAGGAGATCTGAGTAACAAAATAATTATCGATGCTACCAATCCTTTGACTCCTGATTTTTCGGCTTTAGAAATCGGTTTCGATACTTCTGGTGCAGAACAAGTTGCAGCTTGGGCAAAAGGAGCAAAGGTCTTTAAAACTTTTAATCAAACTGGTTGGGAAAATATGGCTAATCCAGTTTATGACGGTAAACCTAGCGCGATGATGGTTTGTGGTAACGATACAGCAGCTAAAAATATAGTCATGGGTTTAGTTACCGATATTGGCTTTGAGGCGATCGACATGGGCGAACTAAAAATGGCGCGTCTCATCGAACCCTTTGGCATGACTTGGATTCATTTAGCCATGCGTCAAGGTTTGGGTAGAGATTGGGCATTTCAAATTGTCAGGCGTTAATAAAATCAATTTTTTAGTGAAAATTACAGTTTCAATTAGGTAGGGTGGGCGACCGAAGGAAGTACTTTAGTGCAATGCCCACCTTACGATAAAGGTTCTTGATGAAGATCGTTGGACATTAGATATAAATAAGCTTTAGCAATTTCGCGTTGCGAAGCCCTAAAGGACTAGCTGCGCGTCGCCATGCCGTTAGCCGAAGGTGTCCCTAAAGGGATACATAGCGAAGTGTATCCTTTAGGACTTCGATATACCCTTTAGGGTAGGCTTATCGCTTTCTACAAAAGAAAATTTAATTCCTTTTGACTTAATGGTGTTTAGTTTTGATTTTCATTCTGATCGAGTAGACAATAAACAATCAATTTAGATCTTGGTAGACATCATGGAAAAAGCTTACGGATTAGAAATACCACAAAATCTAGAAGAAGTCTGTCATCCCGAACGTATGGCACTCTTAGTTTACGATATGCAGGTGGGCATTATGAATCAGTTGCCCAAAGAAAAAACTAACCGCATCAAAGAAAATGTCCTAAAAGTATTAGATGCAGCGAGAAAAGGAGGATTTCGAGTATTTTTTGCTCGCCATTTGTCTTTACCCAAGGAGGTAGCAGGAGTATTTCAACTGCGTCAGGCAATGATGTGGCAGCGAACCGATAAAGTTAGGGAAGTTAATTCCTGGTTTTTGCGAGATTCTGAGAGTTTTCAACTGATTTCAGAACTAGAACCTCGTCCCTCCGAAGTAATCTTTGACAAAATCACCATGTCGGCTTTTGAAGGAACATTTCTCGATATCGCGCTAAGAGATTGTGGAATTAACTCTTTTGCTATTGTTGGTATTGCCACAGAAATAGGTATCGAACCAACCATCAGACATGGAAGCGATCGCGGTTATATTCCCGTCTTGGTTACTGATGCTTGCGGTGCGGGAAATGATGAAGCAGGAGAGCGAACTGTAGCCAGCATCGAATTTATCGGCGATGCCATGCTAACCGACACAAAAACTATTTGCGAGCTTTTTTTACAACACGGAGCAAGAATAAATTAGTCTGTTATTCATGCAAGAGATGCGATGAACTATCGTTCATAACCCAGGGATGAAAATAGAATTATTAACGAAACCCAAGCAAAACAATTAAAGGATGTAGTTGTGCTTGCCTAGTAAAACAAGCGATCGCGATAACGAAATTGCAAGCTAACCATCCAATCAAAAATTGTCAACATTTACACGAGATAAAATCATGAAAATCGGGATTATCGGTTCGGGAAATATTGGCGGAAATTTAGGCAAACATTGGGCAAAAGTAGGACATGAGGTGATGTTTAGTTCCCGACATCCTGAAGAGCTAAAATTAATGGCTGAAAAGGTGGGAGCAAAAGTAGGTACTACCGAAGAAGCTGCTGCATTTGGTGAGGTTGTTTTATTAGCAATTCCTTTTGGTAAAGTCCCCGATGTAGCTCAACAGATCGGCAGTTTAGATAATAAGATTCTCATCGATGCAGGTAATCCCTATCCTTCTAGAGACGGAGATGTGGCACAAAAAGTAATTGATGACGAATCTCAAACTGCTACGGGTTACGTCGCCAGTCAATTTCCAGGGGCGAAAACAGTAAAAGCATTTAATTCTATTTTCTATCAAGTATTTGCCGAACAAGCATTTCAAGAGGGAGATGACAGAATTGCCGTTCAAATTTGTAGCGATGACGAACAAGCAAAAAAGACTGTTAAAAAATTAATCGCAGATATTGGTTTTGCTCCTCAAGATTTAGGCGACCTGAGTCAAGGTGTTCTATTTGAACCCGATGCCCCACTTTACAACCAAAATCTCAAAATTGGTGAAGCCGAAAAACTATTGAGTCAAATTCAATAAGGAAAGGATAAGACATGAAGCATTTACTAAATGAAAAAGTAGCATTAGTAACTGGAGGAACGACAGGAATTGGGCGAGAAACCGCGATCGCTCCAGGACCAATTGATACTGGGATGCCAGATCGAGGTACTGCTAGTAAAGAAGCACTAGATAATTATATTTCTACTTTTGTGCCGATGAACAGGATGGGAACTGCTCAAGAAGTCGCAGAAGCTGTTGTTTGGCTTTGTTCGGATGCTGCTGGTTTTGTAACGGGTACAACATTAGTAGTAGATGGTGGTTATTTAGCCCAGTAGGGGCAGTTCGCGAACTGCCTGCAAAAGTAGCAAGTAGAAAAATTTTAAACCGTATTTTTTTATAGATATGGAATTAACAATACATAGTATCTAATTGAGATCGCTAGACTAGGAATTAAATAATTATTAAGTTATGTAACTCAGGGGATTAACAATGAAGCCAACCAGTGCATTTTTTCTATCTTTGGGTGTCGATCGCTTTACAGGAAATACAGGCGATTCTGAAACTGTAACTCAACAGTTAACAGCAGCAGTTCCAATGGCAAAAATGGGTCAACCTGAAGAAAATGCTTCTACAGTACTATTTTTGTGTTCCGATGCTGCTTCTTATATGACTGGTCAGTCTTTGGTAGTAGATGGTGGTTATGTAACACAGTAGGAAAAATCGATCGATTGAAGCTATAAAACCTTGTCCTTTAAAAAAATGAGAGAAAGTATCAATGAGTTTGGAAAATAAAGTTGTAGCTGTTACAGGTGCAAGCAGTGGGATTGGAGAAGCCATTGCTAGAGAATTAGCCGATGCTGATTGCAAAGTCATGTTAGCAGCACGTCGAGAAGAACGACTGAAATCCCTCGTGCAAGAATTAGGGGATGGGGTTGCTTACCACCTTACTGACGTTACTGATGCCAAACAAGTACAGGAGATGGCACAAGCAACCATCGATCGCTTTGGGAAGATTGATGTTCTGGTTAACAATGCAGGAATTATGCCAGTTAGCCCTTTAATAGATTTGAAGATTGACGATTGGAATCGGGCAATTGATATTAATATAAGGGGTGTCTTACACGGAATTGCTGCGGTATTACCTCACATGAGCGATCGCGGTAGCGGTCATATTATTAACATCGGTTCAATTGCCTCGCTTCAAACCATACCTAATTTTGCCGTCTATTGTGGTACTAAGTTTGCCGTTAAAGCTATTAGCGATAGCTTGCGTAAAGAGACGCTAGGGAAAGTAAGAGTGACCATTATCTATCCTGGTGCAGTTGAAAGTGAATTAATGCAATCTAGTAACGATGAACAAACCATTAATCAAATTAGTAGCAATTTTAGTGAGGTTAGTTTTATTCCGCCCACTGCAATCAGTAATGCAGTACGTTATGCGATCGAGCAACCAGATGAAGTAGCAGTTAACGAAATTGTGGTTCGTCCATCCAATCAAGAATTATAAACACTTAAATTAAATTAAGAGGAAAAATCATGACAGCAACCATGAAAGCGGTTCGTATGCACGATTTTGGCGAACCAGAAGTATTAAAACAGGAATTAGTGCCTCTACCCGAATTAAATTCAACTGATGTTTTAGTTCGAGTTCGTGCAGCAGGAATCAATCCTCACGATCTCAAAGTTCGCGATGGTACACTTAAAGACCGTGAATATTCTCTGCCTTTGATTCTTGGCTGGGAAATTTCTGGGGTAGTTGAAGCAGTTGGTCGTCATACATTTCGGCTCAAGAAAGGTGACGAGGTATTTGGCTATCCCGATATGAATCGACCTGGAGGCAATGCTGAATATATTGCCGTAGATGAATCAAACCTCGTTCTTAAGCCAGAGAATATTTCTCATGAAGAGGCTGCTGCGTTTCCTGTCGGCGCACTAACTGCTTGGCAAGGTATTTTTGGGTATGGATGTCTGCAATCGGGTCAAACTATTTTAATTCATGGAGGTGCGGGGGCGGTTGGCTCTCAAGCAATTCAACTTGCCTTACTAGAGGGAGCAAAAGTGATAACAACTGCTTCAGATCGCAGCCGTGAATTTTTATCTTCCCTGGGAGCGGAGCAAATTATTAATTACCGTCAACAGAAGTTTGAGGAAGAAGTTTCTAACGTTGATGTCGTACTAGATCTAGTTGGTGGTGATACCTGGAAGCGATCGCTTCAAGTTCTCAAACCAGGAGGTCAGCTTGTCTCGGTGATGATGGATACTGCTCTACCTGATGAGTCGGCCAAACATGGCGTTGATGGTCATCTTTATATCGTTCAACCATCTGGTGCAGAGTTAGAAAGAATTGCCAATTACATTCGAGAAGGCAAGCTCAAAGCTAGAGTCGATCGCACTTTTACTTTGGAACAAATAGCCGAAGCTCATCGCTACATGGAATCTAATCAGCAAACGGGAAAAATTATTGTCACAGTAGTGTAAATTACGTTGAGAATAATTGAAATGTTTACTATGAATCAAACCACTTGTCTGGGCTTGAAGCTTAACTTAAAACAATCTTGTCTTCAAAAATATAATTGGCGAGATCTTGTCATTACTATCTTATTAGCTTTTAGTTTAATTATTGCCTTACCAAACCAACCAGCCCAAGCTGGAACTCTAACCGCAGTTGCTCCCAAGTTACACGCTGAGGAAAAGCATATTCCTATCAAAAATATAGATGAAGCTTTGATGTATGTAAATGCTCAAAACCTAGTCGATACATGGAATAACATTATCATTCAAGCTAAAACAGGAGACGAGCAATTAAAGCTAATGGGAGAGAGTGTCATTTTTGCCGATGATGTCAAAATAAAATCTAGCCAGTAGATAGGCAAAATAGTTGTCACAATACAATATTAATCAGAGATTAAGATATGCCATTCCATGATGTTACTGAGTTACAGCAGGATTCTGCAATCGGGAAACAACATTAGAATCAGAATTATCAGCAAGCGATCGCCTTCAGATTACAGAGTTACTCCACTGCCTCGTACTATTGCTCATGGCGTGGTAGTCGATCGCTGGATCGAAAAATCAGATCTTTGGCATCTACAACATCGAATTTATCAACAGATTTCGGTTAATGCTGCTTTTTTGCCAGATAAGGTGATGCGGGAAGAAGCTGCAAAAACAACAACAGATTAATCAGTTCTAATCAATATCAAACAAGAAACACAAATATGAAAATTGGCATTCTCGGTAGCGGTAATATGGGACGCTCTTTAGGTATTCTGTGGGCGGAACAAAAACACGAAGTATTTTTTGGCGCACGTAAAGCAGAAAAAGGACAAGCTGTCGCCGAATCTGCGGGAAATAATACTCAAGGTGGTACGAATGATGAAGCAGCAGCTTTTGGGGATGTATTGTTATATACAATTCGTGGGGTCAATCCCTCAGAGGTACTAACTTCTATTGAGGTTCTCGATGGCAAAATTTTGATTGATTGCAATAACTACGAAATACCTGAAAACTTTGCTTATCAGGCGATCGAGTATTCTTTGGCAGAAAAATTAGCCGAACAAGTACCCCAGGCAAGAGTAGTCAAAGCTTTTAATACAATGGCGCAAGAAGTTTTTGAACTATCGCCACAACCGCTTAACGAATATAACGTTTCCGTGTTCGTAGCAGGTGATGATGAAGATGCTCGAAAAATTGTGATGAGTCTGGCAGCAGATATTGGTTTTACTCCCGTTGATTGTGGTGAGTTACGTTTTGCTCGTCTTCTGGAAGGATTAGGAGATTTTATTCGTTATTTAATCATCGGTCAGAAAATGAGTTCTTACACAACTATTTCCATCAATACTTTACCTGAAGCTGAAAACCAGCGTTTGGGTGGCAGACAAGCTTCATCTCTTAAATAAAAATTATCATGACTGAAAAAACCAACACCGCTACCTTTGTAAAACGCTACTTTAAAGCAACCCAAAGTAGCGATGCTGCAACTTGGGCAGCTTGTTTTGCTACTGATGCTACTGTTGACGATCCTGTAGGTAGCCCCGTAATTCAGGGTACTGATGCCATCTTAAAACGGGGTCAAGAGTTTATGGCAAATTTTCAGACAGTAGGCTTATATCCAGAGTATGTTTCTGTAGACAACCTGAGAGCAGCAGCTAAATGGATTGGTCGCGGTGTCACTACAGAGGGGAACTCCGTAAAATTCGAGGGGATTAATTTTTTTGAATTCGATGAGACAGGTAAGATTACTAACTTAGTTGGTTTTTGGAATCCTGCGGAAATGAATGAAGAGTAACCAACAAAAATTCATACACACGAGATATAACAGCACAATATGACAACAAATAGAAAAGTAGCCGTAATTACAGGCAGCTACAAAGGATTGGGACTAGCGATCGCTCGTAAACTAGCCCAACAAGATGATATCTGGGTAATTATTACCTCTCGCCAAAAATCAGCTTGCCAAGTCACAGAACAAAAGCTCAAAGCTGAAGGAATTGAAGTAGACTGTCATCAATTAGATGTTACCGATGACGATAGCGTCTATGAGTTTATGGAGTGGATAACATCTGCTTATGGTCGAGTTGATATTTTAGTTAATAATGCAGGGGTGAATCCTTCCCAGGTAGCAGAAGAAGCAAGTATTTTAACCGCTAAAGCGGAAACTATGCTCGATACATTCAATACTAATACCATTGGTGCATTGCGAATGTGTCAGGCAGTTATTCCTATCATGCAACAAAGAAATTACGGCAGAATTGTTAATGTCTCTACAGAAATGGCATCCCTGCAACAAATCCCTCAAGATTTTTATCCTCCCGCACCATCTTATCGAATGTCGAAGGTAGGTTTAAATGCCATGACGACTATGCTAGCAAAGGAACTAAAAGACACTAATATTCTAGTTAATAATTATTCTCCTGGCTGGATGAAAACCGATATCGGTGGAGAAGATGCGCCCTATACAGTTGAAGAAGGAGCAGAAACAGCAGTTTATTTAGCTACCCTACCCGATGGAAGTTCTCAAGGCGGATTTTTTGCCGAAATGCGTAAATTTGGCGGTGCGGTAGTACTTCCTTGGTAAAAACAATTCGAGATAGATGTAAATTTGGAAAATTTGATTATGAAAATTCTAACTATTTGGCGTGTCAAGGAAGATGCAGATTTCAGCAAAATTCAAGCAATGCTTCTCGAAGAAGAACGTTATGCTTGGCAAGCTTATCTTGCAGACGAACTACGCGAACATTATGAAAGCGATATGCCCACGCCCGCAATTTCGATTTTAGAAATGGAAAGTGTTGATGCTGCCAAAGAACGATTTAAGGATCTTCCCATTCTCAAAGCAGGTTTGATGACGGTGGAATATTTTCCCCTGCGCCCGTTCAAAAATTGGGAAGTGTTGTTTAAAGAAGAAGAAAAAACAGGGTAGTCAGTATCGAGTTAACTGAAATAAAGCCCAAAAATTAGCCCCTTATGCTACTCGAACCAACGTAGCTTAAGCCAATAATTTATTTGCTAAGTAAAACCAATCTTTTTCAAAATATCGATCGCAAAACACAAATACTATTCCTCTAGCAACGACGAACAAACTTAGTTCATAATTCCTAATTCATAATTCTTACTTCCTTTAAATTTGGGGGGCTGGAAAATGTTTGGGCGATCGCGCTTTACCTAACCTGACATTCAATTTCTTCAATCTTGCGAAGGACAATTAATAGCCAAAAGCTATTAATTATTCTGTATAAATCTATTGGACATTATAAGTAACCAAGTTTTATCTTAAGAAATGTCAATGATAGTGATGAGACATGAAGAAAAGCAAACTTTTTCTGACGATGGGAAGTGTACTAGTCGCCGCTCTAATTGTTGTATTTAATTCTGCGATCGCTACAACCGAACCAGTGACCAATAATCAAATGACAGATCGAGTGAATAATCTTGCAACTAATACTACTGAGGACTTGCGATCGCTTTCTACCAGATTCGAGCGACCAGAAAGTTTAGCAGATTGGCAGGAATATCAGGTAGAGGGTTGGGTTTCTAAATGGGAAACTCCCAAGGTAGAAAATGGTAATTTAATGCTGCGACCAAAATCTTCAGGCTGGTTTGAAGATAACCAAGCAGGACATCTTTATCGTGAAGTTACAGGAGATTTTGTCGTCACGACTCGCATCCGAGTTGAGGGAACACAAACGCCCATACCGCAAAGGTCTTTCTCCCTGGCGGGATTATTTATTCGAGAACCCCGAACCTTTACCAATGTTAGCTGGAAACCTAATGAGGAAAACTGGCTGTTCTTCAGCGTAGGTACTGCTTTTCCTGCTGGTAATTCTCAGTTTGAAATTAAGTCCACTTACAATAGTCTTTCTACTCTAAAAATTTTTGATGCTCCTCAAGGATGGGTGCGGTTGAGGGTTGCTCGTTCTGGAGAACTGTTTACGCTACTATATCAAGAAGAAAATTCTGACCAATGGCAAGTTTTAGAGCAGTTTATTCGCCCCGATTTGCCTGCAACTCTCAATGTAGGTCTAACTGCTTATGCTGATTGGGATTCAATGGCTGCTGATTATCCCAACTACCAAGAATATAACGAGAATGGCGCAGCAACTCAAAATGCCGA
>JASJEI010000141.1 GCA_030064795.1 Pleurocapsa sp. MO_226.B13
AGTCTCCGAAAGTGACTTCCTCCCGACTCTCATCCTACGGATAGAGAGCGGGAATTACAGCCCCTCAAACTCCCCTTTGGTTAAAAAGCAGCACAAATCCGACTTCTGATTCGCGATCGCTCCTGAATGTCTCCTCTTCGATATTGAGTTATCATTACAGCCCCACGTCCGTTATAAATCTAGGCGCGAAACCCCACGTCTATCACGGATACACTCAATGCGATATACCACAAGGGTACAATGTCCGAAGGTGTCCCTAAAGGGATACATAGCGAAGTCCTAAAGGATACACTTCGCTATGTATCCTTTAGGACTTCGATATATCCGTGATAGACAAGTGCAAGCCGCGACCCATTTCGGCGCGGGGTTTTATTGCTGCGTTTACTGCGTCAAATCTCGATCTTCGATATTTCTTTCCAACTCTAGATAAGGAACAAGCCAGACCACATCATAGGGATGTAAAACCAAAAAAATCTTTTGTTGCTGGACTCTCCAGCCTCGATTACCAACTAAATCGTACCAATAGTTATTGGCAGTATTATCTAGGGGAGTTTTGGAGTTATTTAACTGCAATTTAGCTACAGGAATTTCTAATTGACAAATTTGGTTAGAAATATTGACGATGGTTAAAATATGCTCGTTACCATCAGGAGCAACTCTTAAAACTACAAAACAGCGATCGCTCAATTCGAGAATTTGTTGTTCTCCCTGGGGATGAAAAGCACTCTGTCGCACGCGAATTTCTAATAGTTTGCCCAAAGCTTTAGTTAGCTGAGACAGTTTAGAATTGGGTAATTTTAGCTCCTCGTCTAAAGCAGTTTCCGCAATTATTTGTCGGTTGATATCTCGCTTGGACTTGGTTTTGATTACCGTATCCACATCATTGCTAGTCCCAATCAAGCCATGCAAATAAATTCCTGGTACGCCTTTTAAGACCAAAGCAATACTCCGAGAGGCAACAAAACGCTTGATTTGAATAGCTAACGGTTCGTTGCCACTATCTAAATTTAAAGCACTAAACCAGGTAGTATTGATTTCGTAGGGTTCATCTTGACCATCTGCACCAGTACGGTAGGATACAAATGCTCCATGTTCTCTAGATCTGCTGATTAGATAGTCAATATCTTTAGTAGTGAGAATATTTTTGACTCCCATCAAGCCGATTCCGTCATGGGTATCTAAGATATTTAGATAGGTGCAGGCATTAGAAGGAAACTCTAAATTTTTTGCCCACTGCGCTAAAGCTTTGGTATCTTCGCGGTAAAAAGTATGCAAGACCAAAGGTGGTAAGGCAAAGTTATAGACCATCTGTGCTTCATCATCACCGTTACCAAAGTAGGCAATATTTTGCTGATGAGGAATATTGGTTTCGGTAATTAGTGCCACCCCAGGCGCGACCACATTAAAAATATCGCGGAATAGTTTAATTGTTTCGTGGGTTTGTTCCAAGTTGGCACAAGAAGTACCAGGGATTTGCCACAGATAAGTTACAGCATCCAAACGAATTAGATTCGCGCCACGACGTACATAGAGCAATAAGGTTTCAATCACCCAGAGTAAAACTTTGGGATTACGATAATTAAGGTCGATTTGGTCGGCAGAAAAAGTAGTCCAAACCCAAATAGGGCCATTGATACTCTGAAACTTGGTTAAAACATCGCTGGTACGAGGACGGACGATCTTCTGACGGTCTGCTACACTTAATTCCTTGGGGTCGAGATAAACCGTCGCAATATCTTTGTACTCAGGATTACCACTGAGCAGTTTTTGAAAAGCTTTACTTTTGGATGAAGTGTGGTTACAAACCGCATCAAACATTAGTTGATAGGAGTCGCCAATTTTGGCTATGTCTTGCCAAGAACCTAATTTGGGATCGACATTGCGAAAATCGGTAACAGAAAATCCTCGGTCTGAAGAGTAGGGAAAAAAGGGCAAAATATGGAGAGTATCGATCGCTTTTTTAAAGCCTGGTACTTGTTCGAGGATGTGAACCAAACTAGCTAGGGGAGATGATTTTTCGCTGCGAAGCAAGTCTCCATAAGTAATTAAAATCACATCCCGTTCCGTAAAGCGGTTTGCTGGGAGTAGATTTTGTTCTGCTTCAATTCTGGCTGGGGGTTTATGGGCATAATAAACTTTTAAAACCCGCTCTAGTTCGGGTAAATGTTGTTTTGCCTGTTCTTCTCCATAAAGAAAGCAAAGACGTTGATAGATTTTATTCTTGGCTTCAGGAGAAATTTTGAGTAGAGGACGATTGTAATCTGGATATTCGTAGTGACGAATTTTTGTCCAATCTTGTGATTCAGAATTTTGAGCTTGTTCTTGAGGAGAGACGCTAATTTTGGAGGCAGCAACCATGCTCTTTGTTTTGTTACCTAAGACTTAACTGGATTGACATATTTATATATAGGTAATAGATAACAGTAAAATGCCAATTTCACCTATGGTATTTTTACCCAAATCTCAGCTTTTTGAATTTTTTATTCCCCAGTCGCGATCGCCAAGGAAGGTAATTAAGCTTATGCAGTACATTGTCGTTACCGATCTAGATGGAACCCTATTAGACCATCAAACCTACGAATTTACTCCCGCCTTGAAGGCAATAGAAACATTAGATCGGCGGCAAGTCCCGATTATTCTTAACTCTAGTAAAACCCAAGCAGAAATTTTAGCTATACGTCAGCAGCTTAATAACCAAGAGCCTTTTGTCTGTGAAAATGGCGGAATTATCTGCGGTCTGGTTGACGATACCCAAGTATCCAAAGACGAGGGACTAAATGTTCAATATTTAGCCACCCCCAGAGAGCAGTTTTTAGCTAGTTTGGCTGCGATTAAAGAAAAATTACAGTTGAAGTATCAGGGATTTGCCGATGCCACCGTCGAAGATGTCGTTCGGTGGACGGGACTAACTGCTGCTGATGCTCAAAACGCCATGAACAGATCGGCTACAGAACCTTTGTTGTGGCAAGACACCGAGTTGGCACTAGAGAGCTTTCGCCAAGAATTAAGCAAGCTCGATTTACAGTGCGTTAAAGGGGGTAGGTTTCATCATGTGATGGGTTTTTTTAATAAGGCAAGTTGTTTTGCTCGGCTAAAACAATATTATGCCCAAATTTGGCAAGCAGAAATAGAAGAAGTGGGAATTATTGCTTTGGGTGATAGTCCCAACGATCTGCCGATGTTAGAACGGGCTGATTATGCTGTGGTAATTCCCTCGGCAAAGGGAGCTAATTTAAAACCAGATCGAGATTCTCTATACTTCGCAACTCAGCCAGGCCCTTATGGTTGGCAAGAAGCAATAGATTTTCTTTTGCAGACAATATTTTAGATACATTTGGACTATTTATCATTGTCCGACGATACATTTTAGATAATTTTTTTTGGATATATTTGAGATATATTTCATTTTTTGGAGGTTCACCATCGCTGACTTCTTTCAAAATGGAGAGATAACCACTCTACATGATTTACATAACCGTTCTGTGCAATCTCTAGAAACAGAACTGCTGCATATCTCTAAAACCTCTTCCCCAATGGCATTGGTTCTGCCATGTTTGTTCTCTGAGTTAGAAGGCCCAGCATTGGGTCAGATCTTAGATGAACTTTCTGAGGTTAAATATTTAGACCAAATCATTATTGGTTTGGATCGAGCTAGCGAGGCACAATTTGAGTATGCCAAAAAATATTTTGCTCGTTTACCCCAAAAACACAAAATTTTGTGGAATGATGGCCCGAGAATGAAAGCCGTCCATGAGTTCTTGCAAAAAGAAGAGTTAGCACCAAGCGAACGAGGCAAAGGATTTAATGTCTGGTATTGCATGGGCTATTTTCTGGCTAGCGGTCATGCCAAAATTCTGGCTCTTCATGATTGCGATATTCTCACTTATGAAAGAGGATTACTGGCAAAACTACTGTATCCCATAGCTAATCCTCAGTTTGAATTCAAATTCTGTAAAGGTTATTACTATCGTCAGGCTAATAACAAGTTAAATGGTAGAGTAATGCGTCTGTTGGTTAGTCCTCTAGTGCGATCTCTCCAAAAACTTTTTCCAGGTAGTTCTTTCTTAGATTATATTGATAGTTTTCGTTATCCCCTCTCAGGAGAATTTTCCATGGCTGCGGAGGTGGTCAATAATGTCCGTATTCCCTATGATTGGGGACTGGAGATTGGGATTTTAGATGATGTTTATCGTAATTATCATGTCAATAAAATTTGTCAGGTAGATATTGCTAATGCTTACGATCATAAACATCAAGCACTTTCCTTCCAAGACCGCGAGAAAGGTTTATCTCGAATGTCTATTGATATTTGTAAAGTCTTTTTCCGCAAGATGGCAGCCAATGGTCAAGTCTTTTCTCAAGAGATTTTTAGAACTATCAAAGCAACCTACTACCGCACCGCCCTTAACTACATAAAACGCTATTATAGTGATGCGATTATGAATGGACTTACCTTAGATCGTCATAGTGAAGAAAAAGCAGTAGAACTATTTGCTCAGTCAATTATTTATGCAGGTAATGCCTTTTTGCAAAACCCTCAATTAAGACCAGTAATTCCTAGCTGGAATCGGGTTATTAGTGCCGATGCTGAGATTCTGCAAAAAATTTATGATGCAGTAGAAGCCGATAATTTAAATTTAGAGGTTAAGGAAGCAATAGCTTAAAAATAAGGAGAAAGGTAATTAGTAGTGCTGTGTCAATTAATTAATGATGGGGAGTTTTTTTACGGTTAGATGTCTTTATTTTTTCTTAACCCGTCAATTTTTAATCGACAACAGTTTAGCAATGTGTGTGGAGATTAAAATTCTAACCAACTGAAAATGTTCGAGCGATAAATAATTACCTCTCTCTATCGATCGAGACAGTTTTTAACAAGATGATTAAGAAAATTACATAGTGTAGCTAAAAATTAAGGCTCGATCGCAATTGCGATTTGGCGACTTTTCATTGCTTCGATAAACAACGCAGTCGATAAAGCTTGTTCTACGGGATAAATTCCCGCTCGAATTAGCTTTCCTTCTAAAATCAATTGTGCGATCGCACCCGTTCCCGCACCTGCTGCGATCGCTGTATTATTATGTACCATAGTTGCACGGTAGGTTTTAGGTTTCCCTTCTTTTTCTCCCGTAATTTCTGCCCGCATTGCCACCCCAATACCACTAAATCTGTCGGTTACGTTAGTCATTAGATAGCTGACGCGAGAGAAGAATTCAATACCTTGAGGACTAGTTACCCAAGCTTCAGGAAAGATATGAGCGGTAATCCAAGTTAAATGATTATACCAATCAGGAATCGAGCCAAATTTGGTAATTACAGTCTCTACAGGAAAAGAATCGGCAAAAGTATAGGTTTCGGGGACATCAAACCAATATACTCCCGTCTTGTCATAGGGTTGAGGAAATTCGATTACTTCCCGTTCTGTATAGGGTAAAATATCTTGCCACTTACCATCGATCCAAGCAGAAAACTTGTTTCTCAGCCCCAAAAAAGTAGTCCGCATCACGGTTAACCCCGCACCACCCGAACCCGCTACCACATAGCTAAGATGAATTTTCTCAGGGCGATCCAATTGTTCGACTCCCTGCTTGACCATACTATTAGAAATCCCAGGAAAAATTCCTGTATTGAGTATTGCCGTAACCTCGTTGGCGATCGCTTTTTCTTGGTGTTTGATTACCCGTTCAAAAAAAGAGCGATGATCGCTAACATCTATATAATTTACCCCTGCATCGATACAAGTTTCTAATACTCTACCGTCTCGGTGATGAAATGGCCCCGCACAATGAACGACTAAATTCACTGGCGCGATCGCATTTACTAGTCGTTCTCGATCTGCAAGATCTAAACTTAGGAATTTAAATCGATCTTCAACCTGTTGGGGTTTACGAGAGGTAATCGTAACTTCCGCCTCGGTATATTGGGCAATGTCTCTGGCAACACTATTACCAATTCTGCCACAGCCTCCTATTACTAGTACTTTTTTAGTCATATTTTTCTTCTCTATAGGTATAAGAAATTATTTATTAAATTATTATCTAAAGTAAACTAATTAATAGCGATCGTTAAATTATATTTAATACTAGCCATTGCTATAGTATAAAGTTCTAGTCAGACAAATTTTTCCTCAACTAAAATATTATTGGTAAAATCATAAAAATTATCCTCAAAGTACATACTATAATCTTTTGTGTAACTCGGAGGATAATTTTCAACTTCAAAGTCTAGTTTATCCGCAAATTCTTTTAATTCACGAGCTAGATTGATACTAAAACCAAAAGTATATAAACATCCCTTAGCAAGATGACCATCTGTCAAGTCAACAGGAATATACAAACCACAAAAATCATAATGCCAAATAAAATGAGATTTTTTCTCGCCAAAAACTTCTTTGACCAAACTCATGAAAATTGGTTCGCTAATAAATACAGAATCCCGATCGGGAGTCCAGTTAGGGTTGTATTCTAATTCTATAGCAATAGTTTTTAATCTACGAATTATCATTCTTTTAGAGCCGTATAATTCCATTCCAGGTAAGATAATATCCTCGTATTGCCGATTAAAATCAAAATGATAACTTGGTAATCCATAACTAGCTAATTCAGAATGAAGCTCTTGTAAATATTGATAGTCATATGGTGTACTTAATTCAATACTTCCTGACATAACTTTGTTGATTATTAAATAGATGATCGAACTTTATTATCTAATAGTTAATTATAATTCCAGTAACCTAGTTAAACGTCTCTTGGAATCTATTAAAAACTACAGTCAAGATAATTATCGAGTAATTATTGTTAATAATTCTCCTGAAGATAGAAATATTTTATATCTTCAAAGTAAAACAATCGAGATAATTCAACCACAAAAAAATCTGGGTTTTGGTCGAGCTTGTAATCTGGGTTTCAAGTGGATCTGCGATCGCAACGGACAAGCAATTGTCTGGTTAATCAATCCCGATGCCTATTTCGATCTAGAAAATACAATTTCTCCGACTAGCTTGGCAATTACCTTTTTTAAACATCATCCTCAGATTTCAATTTTAGGCACTACTGTTTATAATTCTGAAGGGAAAGTTACTACCGCAGGAGGTACTTTTACTCCTGGTACTGCTGCTTTAACAATTGTTGATTCTTTACCAGAAGATTTAACTCAGGACTATATTAAAACTGATTGGGTTAGTGGCTGTAGTTTATTAATAAATTTAGCCAACTTTACTAACTGTCCTCAATTCGATCCTCGCTATTTTTTATATTACGAAGACTTAGATTTTTGTCTGCGCTACAGTCAACAAGGGCATCAAATTGCCGTTACACATTTCTTGAAAGCAATACACGATACTTCTACCATTACTAACCGCAATATCCTGCAAAAATATCGCCACATTAGCCAAAGCTACCTAATTCATATTGAAAAATACGGCAACACCAAAGTTTTTATCCTGACCAATATCAGAATGTCTCTCAATACGATTAGACTACTGATTTTAAAACCCCAACAAGGTTTAGGCAAACTCATCGGCATCTACGAATACTGGAAAAAAAGAATTATCAGTAATCAGTCATAAATCTTATTAGGGCGATCGCAATTAACCTCGTTTGTTCTTTTCAATCAGCAAAAAATCAAACCAATTTTGTTTTAAAACTATTTAAACTCCACCACAATTAACAGATCCATTAAATATTCTTTCACCCCGATTATCAGTCCGATAGGCCGTTAAAATTATTTCGCCCGATTCAGTTACGATTACGCCTCTAGCTGGTTGAATTTTTCCTTGGCTGGTTTCTATGGGTTCGGGAATGCTAAACGTAGTATGATACTGACCGTTAACAGAGATATTATGAGAATCCAGAGGTAAATCTGGTGCTGGAGGAATACCGCCTTTACCAGTAATATTGAGTCCATTTTGTGCTGCCACTTCCCTATTAGCTTGGCAAGCTTGGGCTGTAGTTTGTTCTGGTTCGACTATATTTGTGGGTAATTCAGTTACTCCCTGAAGAGGATTTATATCGGGAGTGTTAATGTTTACAGTGCCATCCAAACTAAACTCAGAACTGGCATTAATATCATTAGTTAAATCGCTTAAGGGGCGTTGTTAGATGCCAAATAATGACTCAGCATCAATCGAAATATTGCCTCCTTGTCCCTGTTGCGCGCTAGCGAGAATATCATTATTTCCATCAGGAAAAGCGATAATAAACCTCGCATCAATATCTAAATTTCCACCATCTGCTTCTTGAAAAGCACGAGCAGAAATTGAACTATCATTTCGTAAAATCAGATTATCAGTTAATTCTAGATTCACATTACCACCGATAGGATTGGTGTTTGCTGATATATTTATTTCAGATGGTTGGTTAACTGCGAAAATTGAACTGCGATCGAGATTCAAGTCATTTGCCCGAATAAATATATTGCCTCCATTTCCCTGTCCCAAAGCACTCACATTAATTTCACCATTGTTTAAAAGATTAATACCAGCAGCAGTAATGTTGATATCTCCTGCATTTCCTTGAGAATTTTCAATAGTAGAAGCACTAATTCTTCCTCCACTAGTCAAAGACAAATTAGTAGTAGTAATTTCAATATTTCCTGCATCTCCTACTGCATCACCTTCTACTCGATTGAGAATAGAGCTTCTAAACCCACTCTCATCTTCTCCATCTAAAGAAATACTATCCGAGGCATTAATCAAGATCGATCCGCCATTACCTTGAGAACGAGTACTAGCAGTAATTACTCCTCCATTAGTTAAAGATAGATTAGGAGTGGTAATTTCAATATTTCCTGCATCTCCTACTCCAGTAGCTTCGACTCGATTACGAATAGCACTTCTTCCCCCGCCTCGATCTTCTCCATCTAAAGAAATGTTATTTGTGGCGTTTATTTTAATATTTCCCGCATTTCCTTGTCCTTCGATACTAGCACTAATTCTTCCTCCGTTCATCAAGGCAAGATTGACAGTAGCAATTTCAATATCTCCTCCATTTCCTTGACTTAGAGGATCTTGAATGTTGGCACTAATTCTTCCTTCATTAATTAATGACAAATTAGTGGTAGTAATTTCGATGTTTCCTGCATCTCCTAATGCACTACCTTCAACTCGATTGAGAATCGAACTTCTGAAGCCACTTTGGTCTTCTCCATCTAAAGAAATACTATCTGAAGCCTTGATAATGATTGTTCCTCCATTTCCTTGTCCCTCGGTACTGGCAGTGATAACTCCTCCGTTGATTAAAGATAAATCAGTAGTAGTAATCTCGATATTCCCTGCATCTCCTACTGCATTAGCTTCTACTCGATTACGAATAGCACTTCTACCTGCTGCTCGATCTTCTCCATCTAAAGAAATTCTCTCCGAAGCATCGATCTTGATAGTTCCCGCATTTCCTTGACCATTAGTACTAGTATTAATCGCTCCTCCGCTAATTAGAGACAAATTGCCAGTATTAATGTTTATATTTCCTCCATTACCGCTAGAAGCATCAGTAGTACTAGCAAATAATCCTGTAAAGGGTTCTAGTCCTTGTAATGTCCTTAATGTAAAACGTAGCTCTTCCGAGGGAATGAGAGGATTCTCGCCATCAACAACAATTCGATCCACAATATTTAGAGTAATATTACCTGCGTTACCATCACTGCTAGCAGAAGTGGTAATTGTACCTCCAGTAAGTATCTCTACACCTTGAGCATTAATATTAATCTCTCCACCATCAGAATCATTTTCTGTCAAAGAACTAATATTAGAACCTCCTGCAATACTCAGGCTATCGGTATTGATTGTAATATCTCCTGCTTCTCCAATCGCATTCTTAAAGGAACTATTGTTAATTAGAGATAGGTTGTCAAGGGCAACAAACCGAGCATTGATAGTAGTATTTCCCGAGTTACCAATATTATTGACAATAGATATTTCTGCATCGCCATTACCATTGAGAATAAAACTCCGCCCATCAATCAATAGGCTATTGGCATTAATGCTTATATCGCCTGCATTTCCACTTCTCTCTGAAGCTTTATTATTAATACTGCTATTTGATTCCAAACTAACGTTTTCAGTGGCATTAATAATAATTGAGCCTGCGTCACCATTCCCCGCAGAATCAGCCAGTAAGTTGGCTCTAATTTCTTTGGCTTCTCCTTTTAAAGATAGATTAGTGGTAGTAATCTCAATATTACCTGCATTACCTATTCCCTCTGGTTGAATTCTAGTTTGAATAGTACTATTTTCTAAACTAATGCGATCGCTGACTGCGAGCTTAATATTGCCTGAGTTACCGTTTCCTTGAGTAATACTAGATAGTCTGGAATTGTCAGCAAGATATAGATTTTGGGCAGTAATTTTAACATCCCCTGCATTACCAAACCCATTTAAATTTACATTATTTCTGATCGTGCTAGCTGATTCTAAAGCAAGGCTTTCTGCAACGTTAATTGTAATATTTCCTGCTTGAGATTCAATCGTAGAACTATTAGTACTAATTCCTGCATTAAAAATACTAGACTCTGTTAGGCTCAAATTACGGGCATTAACCTCAATTTCTCCACCACCCGTTCCGTTAACGTTGATTATCGCACCATTACTCAATCTAATATTTGCTAATGATACATTGTCAAAATTGAACTGCAAATTTTCCTTGAAGCTAACTATAGCAGCAGTGGAGATAGCACCGAGGTTCACTCTACCTCCAACAGCTTCTAGATAAGCACCACCAATATTAATATCTTTACCAAGCAAGTTGAGATTTTGCCCTGATGAAACTT
Source organism: Pleurocapsa sp. MO_226.B13 (assembly GCA_030064795.1). The sequence goes on from JASJEI010000141.1 coordinate 10,762, forward strand.
GCAAATTTGAGTTTTGTACTTCAATATTCCCAGGATTATCTCGAAAACCCAAACCAATTGGCGCATTAACCGTTAACAAAGGAGGAGTTTCTAAGTCTGCTGCGCTAAACTCTCCATCTTCAAACAGAATACTACTAGCAGTACTACCGTAAAACGAACCACCAAGATCTAACCTGGCATTTTCACCAAAGATAATCCCTGCGGGGTTGATTAAAAATAAAATAGCACTGCCATTTGCCCGAATCAACCCATCGATGTTGGAAATATTACCTCCTGTAACTCGACTGAAGATATTAGAGATACTATTGGCGTTATTAAAGAAAGCTTCATTACCCGTAGGCACAGAAAAATCTTGAAAACTGTGAAACAGATTACTGCCTCGCGTTTCTCCTCCCGTGATTTCGGCAACATTCCCATTCTGATTTATTTGAGTATTAACAGTACCATCGGAAGTAATTTGAGCTAAGGTTTTGCTACTAGTCGCGCACAGATAGCTAAAGGTACAGATACCAATCTGGAGAACAGGAAATATTGCTTGTTTCATAAATGTCAGATTCTGTAATAGTCGGCCCACCAATGACCATTCCGATATAAGTATGGACGTAATTCAGATTCAACTCGCTCGACGATCGCTGTTTTATTGGTCGATGAAAGTTCTTTAAAGCGATCGCGAGCAAACATTTCTAGCCAGTTTGCCAAGCCATTTTCTCCTTCTAATTTGGTCGGACGAGGAAATAGGGCTGCATAATTGACCGTAAATCCCTGTTGTTCACATAAGGTAGAATATTCCCCAATACTGGGAAAGTACCAAG
>JASJEI010000131.1 GCA_030064795.1 Pleurocapsa sp. MO_226.B13
CTCTGGTAATCAAGACCCGACTCCTGCGATCGCATCACTCAAACAACATGAACAACGGCTCTATCAGTTAGAGTTTAAAGTTCAGACTCACTTTTACAATATTTCCTAAAAGTTTTGTCAGTCAACCAGGTTATCGTCAGTTTTCATTGCAACTACTAAACAAGTAATGCAGTCAGCGTTCATCGGGACTCAGCGTCCCGACGGCACGCGTTGACTTCGTAAAAACAGGCAGTTTTAGCGAGCTAGATTGAGTAATTCTTTGGGAGATGCCAACAGATCGATCGCCACAAAGAAAATTTTGTTTTCCGAATTAAGCAAAAATCGCCAGGACATATTCATGCCGACACCAGCACCAAACCAAGGAGTTTGCACTTTTCCTGTGACTTTGATCTGAGTATAACCATCCTCAGCAGGTTCAGAAACACCGCGCTCTGGGGCTAGTTTAAGATTGGGACATTCTTCTTTGAAAAATTTTAGTACCGCATCCTTACCGACAATTGGTCTTTTAAAAGGAGGTTGCAATGCACCATCGGCAGCAAATAATTTGATTAACTCGTCAAAATCATTAGCATTCAACAAGTTCATATAACTCAATACAGTGGGATTGGTTACACCAGCAATAGCGACTTTAGTTCGCTTAGACATTTCCGTAGGAGGGACGACTGGTTCGCTAACTCTAGTCAGATTACTCATTTTAGAGGTATCGAATCCCATGTCTACAACAGTATTGCGTAGTACCGTGATTTGTTGACCCGAATCTAACCCGATTAGTGTTTGCAACACTGCATTGGCATTGGCTGAAAGTTTATATCCTTCAGGAATAGGAGCCACGATTCCTTGTTCCATCCATTCTCCTAGTTGATACCAGAAACCAAGCTTAATATTAGGAGTCCAAGTAGCATAAGTACGGCAAATTGGTGTATCTGCATGGTTGGCTAAATCGCACATTACCTGAGATTGTTCTTGGAAACTCATTTTTTTGATTTCATTGAGAGTAGGCTCGGCAAATTGCATATTTGCAGCTCCAGGAGCAGCAACGGTAATAGTTTTACCTATTTCCAGGTAAGCAAACCAAATCCAGGCTAATCGATCTTCTGCACTAAGTTGGTTGAATCGAGCTATTAATGCTGGTACTGCATCAGCAGATAAGGTATTGGGAAATATGTTGCGTGCGGAGTTTAGAGTAAATGGCATAGATGACCTTCCAAAAAGTTATCGTGCAATTAAACGAAAAACGTTGATGATTTGAAACGCTAGTTTTTTCATGAACTTATTTTGATTATAGTAAATTTTATTTGCAAATTGCATAGTTTGTATTTACATAGTTTCTTTTCTATGGTGGTGCAATAGTAACCAAAATCTGATTAAATCGATCTATATCTTTAATCAATCTATGCTTTACCCATAGCTCTTGAAATTCCCCGATCAACTAGCTTACAGCCTAAAAAAATCGTTTTTTTTGCTATTCACACCCTCAAGGAGGATCGATGAAATGTGCTACGACTGCCATTGGTATCATGGGCAGCATGGGCAGCAGACAAATGAGCCATTGATTCAAAGTTAAGGGGGCTGTTTCAAACAGGACGTTCATTACACCCGACTGACTGAAGACAATTTGCAATGCCACAGCAGCAACAATACCTACAAGTAGGATCGGTGCCTTGGTTATCGCCGTCGTTCTCCTGCGTAGATAATTAGCTATACTCGTTCCCAATTGACTGATGCTTAAAAGATAGATAATTCTGGCTGCAACGAGAGATTGGATTGCCATGGTGCGAGCAACTGTAATATCGCCCGTAGTCGATTTGGCCCACTCAAACATTCCAAAAATTAGAATCCAGTTAAACAGTGACACGGCTAGGATTCGCAATAATAGTTTGCGGGTGAGCAAGGGTTGATTAGGATTGAGTGGTGGCTGTTGCATCATTCCCTGAGATTTGGGTTCAAATGCCAGAGGGACGGTCATGGTAATGGAGTTAATCATATTCAGCCAAAGTACCTGTAGGGAGAGAATCGGTAAATCTCTGGCTAGCAAAGCACTAATTAAGATAGTCATCGATTCACCACCGTTAACGGGTAAGAGAAAGGCGATCGCTTTTCTTAAGTTTTGATAAACAGTACGTCCTTCTTCGACGGCAGCTTCAATGGAGGCAAAGTTATCATCTGTCAGCAGCATGTCAGCCGATTCTCGCGCCACTTCTGTTCCTCCTTTACCCATGGCAATCCCGATATCTGCTTGTTTGAGGGCAGGAGCATCATTGACCCCATCCCCAGTCATCGCCACAATTTCTCCTTTAGATTGGAGTGCTTCGACTAGTCGGAGTTTTTGAGCGGGAGCAACCCTGGCAAATACCGAACCATCTTCGACCGCTTGAGAAAGCTCGCGATCGCCCATTTTTTCTAACTGTTTCCCCTCAAAAGCCAAGATCCACTTGGTCTTGTCGATACCCATCTTACGGGCGATCGCCTGGGCAGTAGTAATATGATCGCCAGTAATCATTTTCACCTTAATTCCCGCAGTCTGACAGGCATGAACCGCTGCGATCGCTTCTGGGCGGGGTGGGTCGATCATGCCCTGTAATCCGAGAAAAATTAAGCCTGTTGCAATATCCTCATGTAAGAGCGAATGCTGATGAGAACCTATTTCTTTTTTGGCAAATGCCAACACTCGCAATCCTTTTCGTGCCATAATTGCTACCGCTTGCTCGATCTGCGGGCGTTCAAAAGCGATAATCTCACCATCGGTCGCGATCGCCCCAGAACAACGACTTATCAACGATTCCACTGAACCCTTAACGTAAATAGCAGGAGTCAATCCATCATGTAAGGTTGCCATGTATTGATATTGAGATTCAAAGGGAATCGAGTCCAATCGGGGTTTTGAGGCAGCAAGACCAGATTGACTGAGACTGGCTTTGGCTGCTGCTGCGAGTAATGCTCCTTCTGTCGGATCTCCCACAACAGACCAATCTTCTCCTGTTTGTTTCAACTGCGAGTCATTACAGAGTACCCCAGCTATTAGACATTCCTCTAAACCTGGAGGTAATCCATCCTCAAAAGGGCTTCGGTGCTTACCGTCGATTGCCTGACTAATCTCTCCTTTGGGACTATAGCCACTACCACTGACTGCATAATATCTATCTCCCACATAAATACTCTGTACGGTCATTTGATTTTCTGTCAGTGTTCCCGTTTTATCAGAACAAATAACCGTAGCACTCCCCAAAGCTTCCACGGCAGGTAGTTTACGAATAATGGCATGACGACGTGCCATGCGATTGACTCCAATTGCTAAGGTAATGGTAACTACTGCTGGTAGTCCTTCAGGAATGGCACTAACTGCAAGAGCAACGGTAGCTTCAAACATATAAAACCAAGATTCACCCTGTCCTAAGCCGATGGCAAAAGTTAGGGTTGCCAGGGTCAAAACTGCGTAAAGTAAGGTACGGCTAAATTTGGCAAACTTTCGCGTGAGTGGAGTAGTCAGACTGACTCTCTGTTCCATCGATTGCGAGATTTGACCGACTTCAGTATTATTTGCCGTGGCGACAACTACACCCTTTCCCTGCCCAAAAGTAATAAAACTCCCTGCATATGCCATATTTGTCCTTTCTGCCAGGGGTGTATCTGGCGGTAAGGATTGGATCGATTTGTTTACTGGAACAGATTCCCCTGTTAAAGCAGACTCATCCACTTGCAAACTACGCACCTTTAACAGTCTCAAATCTGCGGGAACTTTATCCCCCGATGCCAGCAAAACTATATCTCCTGGTACTAAATCTTGGGAAGGAATTCGTAAGGTTTGCCCTTCTCGCAATACGTTTACTTCTGTGGTTACGGATTTTGCTAGAGAAGCGATCGCTCCTTCTGCTTGGGCTTCCTGCACATAGCCGATGATCGCGTTGATTAACGTTACTCCCCAGATCACTGCTGCATTTGTCCATGAACCTAAAATGGCTTTAATCGCCCCTGCTAATAACAGAATATAAAGCAGAGGTTGATGAAATTGCAGCAGAAATCTCAGCCAAGCTGGTTTACCTGGTTTGAACTGTAGTTCATTCCAGCCATACTTTTCGTAGCGACTGGCGACTTCTTCTGGGGATAAGCCCTCGTCTGAATTGCTACTAAAGCATTCAATAACCTCTCCTTCAGAAATTTGATGATAAGAGTTAGGTTTTAGTTGAACTTGCATCATATCCTCTAATTATTCAAGTAAAAAATTAAGTAAATTTTGCTAGTTGACGAAGATAGAGGGATTGAGAGAGGTCTAAAACCACCGATAGAGAAGGGCTTGCCAACCTCTCTCTTCTTTTCACTCGATTATTTCTGATGGACGTTTACCTGCTCTCTGACTTCCTGGCGGTAGATCGTGGGGGTCGATCGCGCCTTGGGGTAAGTAGGCAAATTCTCGCAGGTGAGTTACCATCGGGTCTTGAGTCACTTTATAGGGCAGTCTTCCCAGAGCGACATTATCGTAATTTAATTCGTGTCGGTCATAGGAAGCTAGCTCGTATTCTTCGGTCATGGATAAACAGTTGGTAGGGCAATACTCTACGCAGTTGCCACAGAAAATACACACGCCAAAGTCAATACTGTAGTGCTTGAGCTTTTTCTTCTTCACTTGGCGATCGAATTCCCAATCCACTACTGGTAGATTAATCGGGCAAACTCGAACGCAAACTTCACAAGAGATGCACTTATCAAACTCAAAGTGAATTCGACCTCGATAGCGTTCGGAGGGAATTAGTTTTTCATAGGGATATTGAACTGTAACAGGACGACGCTGCATATGATCGAAAGTAACCGCCAGTCCTTGACCGATATATTTTGCAGCTTGAAAGCTTTCTTTCGCGTAATCGCTAACTGGTTTTAAGATATTAAACATCGTTTTGGTGAGATAAATTTTTGACAAAAAATAGCTATCTTCTTGAGAAGTGAGCGGGATGGATACTTGGTGCATGAGCCTCGATAACGCTGCCATCGACAGATCGCATCTTCATTTTTCTAGTCACAGAATGGGCATTCAGTATGAATGAGTTGTTTGCTCAAATGAGAAACAGAGATTAATTCATCGTAATAATGACGAATGGCAGCACTACCGCAGTTGGGACATCGAACTGTTTGAGTAAGAGTAGTTGTCTGCATCGGAGAATTCTTTGAATGAGTAATACATCTTGAAACTTACGATTTAAGTGCAGCAATGGTTATTTGAGAGGAGATCGCCCAAACAATAGCATTTAAAGCACTAGTAAATATTGATGAAGGTTCTGCCAGAACTACGGGCAAATTGCGATCGCTATATTCGGGAACAATCGGATCTACAGGAATAGATCCCAGAAAAGGAACTCTTATTGTTGACGTGGGTTTTTCTTGCCCTCGAATTTCATATTTGCGTTTCGATAATTCGGCAGAAACGATATTGCACTTGTTTTCTATCAAACCAAGAAGAGGCACTTTTAATTGCTCGAACATCCTCAAAGTTTGATAGATATCTGGGTGAGCATCCTTTTGAGCAGTGGCTACCATCACTACGCCGTCAACAGGAAGAGCTTGAGCCAAAGCAATTTGAAGCTCTCCCATACCTGGGGATAAATTAAGAATCAAATAATCTAGATTTCCCCATTGCACCTGCTGGAGAATTCTGCTTATTTCTCGATCGAGCCAATAGTCAGACCACTCATCGCCACTGTCTTCTGTTGGCTCTTCCCCGATTAATGAGCCGATAGAAACTAACTTGACACCAAAATTTTCCACAGGCTTGGATAAATCTTGTGAATCAGGAAGATCGCGAGCTTCAATGCCTAAAATTTCTGATGGGCGATCGCTGTTTGTCTCAGCGTCTAGTAAGCCGATTTTCAAGCCAATTTGAGCTAGCATTACCGCTACATTGACCGCAATTGTAGTTTTGCCAACTTTATTCCGACCACTGGAAAAAGCGATTATATTGTTAATGCCGACGATATTCTGGCGATCGTATTCAAGTCGATGATGAATAACTTTGGCTGGAATTTCGTCTGAAGTGGAAAAATACATCGATCTAAATTCCTCTAGTCTATTTTTGTTACTAAGTTGTTGGTTAGTAATTTTCTTGTCCTCAAACAAGATATTCTTTAGAGTCAGAATTGCCATACTTACGGCGTAACTTGTTCATGGCTCCCCCTTTAATTTGATTAATTTCTTCTCGACTCAAATCGAACATCCGAGCAACTTCTGCTGAGGTTTTAATTGTTCCGTCATCAAGACCGTAACGTAGCCGTAGAATATCTCGTTCTTGAGAATCAAGACAATCTAAAATAGTCTCTACCTCTTCGTACATCGAGCGATTGACAATCCAGTCCTCTGGCGTAGGAATATCTGATTCGATGATGTCTTCTAGCGAGCGAGAATCTCCTTCTCGATCGATAGGAATTTCTAGAGAGAATGGTGTTTGAGCTGCTTCGAGTACAAATCGAAGTTGTTTTACGGTCATACCTAGATTTTCTGCTATCTCTGACTCACTAGGCTGACGTTGCAGTTTCTGAGACAAAAGTCTAAATGTTTTTTTTATTCGTGAAAATTTATCGTGAATATGAATTGGCAGACGAATTGTTCGCGATTGGTCGGCGATCGCTTGCATAATAGCTTGACGAATCCACCAGTAGGCATAGGTAGAAAACTTACAGCCTTTCTCGGGGTCGAACTTTTCCACTGCTCGTATCAGACCAAAATTACCTTCCTGAATCAGATCTTGTAATGAAAGCCCGCGCTTAAGATATTGTTTAGCAACAAAGACTACAAGACGTAAATTCGCTTGAATCATCTTGTTTTTGGCTTGACGAGAAAGGTACAAACGACGGCGAAATTCAGGCAGCATCATATTTGCTTCTTGCGCCCATTCTCGTTTACTTGGTTGTCGCCCCAATTTTTCAGCTAATTGTTGGCGGATTTGTTCTAGCTGTAGCAAGTCGGTAACTTGGCGACTAAACTTAATCTCTTCTTCTCCACTCAGCAACGGAAACCGAACAATGGTTTGTAAATAATTCTGAACCGAATCCTGAGAATAACTTTGTTTTCGAGTTTTAGCCTCAGAATAGCCAGACTTTAGCTTAGATAAATGTTTTTTAGTTCCAGAGGTTTGGCTGATGCTAGTTTCAGAAAAATCGTTTCGGTACAGAGGAAACTTTAAATTATTGGAAAACCGATGGTTATTTTTGATTACATTGTTGCTCTGTATCATGCTGGAATTATGTTTAATCGAGGGTCATCAATTTGAGTTGTGGAGATCGGTTTTGCTGATACGCGAAGCGCGATCGCTTTTTTGGCTTTTTACCATGCCACGATCTATAAATAAATTTCTTTGTTTGTTTCTCTTTGCTCCCTATTTAGATAACTCTATGCTTTTAGTTTCGTTGGTAAAAACTTATCCCAATTCTCGAAAACAATAATCAGCTTTAATGACGTAAGATTACGAAAAATAGATCGACTCAAGGTCTAAAGTTTCTCTGTTTTTAAACTTCAAAAATGCAGAAATTACGAGCTGCCGTATTCTGCGTTTTTTATTGATTACAGTGAGTATTTTTGTCTCAAACATCGTTTTTTTAGTTAGTTCGACGCTCGAACCGCCGAACGAGGTTTAAACATGTCTCTAATAGGGCATTACAGCGAATATATTTCGCGTATCAGCAAAACCGATCTCCAGTGAACTCGATGCAAATCAGACTTAAACAATATTTTTGTTGTTTAAGTAAATTTAGTTTAACAACATTTTTGTTGTTTAAGTCAAGTAGCAACCAAAAATTATGCTCAAAGGAGAGAGCGAAAAAAGTGGTAGTGTATAATCTTCTTTCATACTGCTTTTGTAACCCCCATAAGTTATTGACTCAAGACACTGCCACCAAAGCCGATCGCGTCCGTTTTTCTTTCATCAAATCTGTGGCGGTCTTACTCCAATGATAATGATAATCAAGTTGTCTGGTTAGTTATGTAGCGATCGCTCTTCACCAACGACTTTTGACCACACCCTTCGGCGATTGGGTGTTGAAACCCTTGTAAATTGTAAATAGTACTTTTGTTCACCTTAACAGGGCTGGAGATCTATTACTTATCCAGCAACGCCGACATCTTTTATAATGAAAACTGGTACAACACAAGCTTTAGTCTATACGATACCTCCAAAGTGCAATCTCGAACTAGACCACCCCAACAACAACTATAATGTGCTGTGGGATTAAATCGCTTCCAATTTGAATTACTCCTAGAAGTCATTCTGACGATAAACCGTAGACGATAGATAGATATGACCCAAAAAAGTGCTTCTAGAAGGGGATAGCATATCTGCGCTATCGATTGCCAAGACTATAGCTAGAAAAACACTCGCCGTTCAAACTGCCACAAATGGCCCTCAATGCAGGTAGTTTGAATAACGAAAACTATTAGAAAGGATTGAACTAAATGAACAACAACCCTCCTACCGCTCCTGCACAATGCCCCTTTCGTGGAACCCGCGTTGGGGGCGCGCTCGGCTCTAAGCCGCAAACTGATGATTGGTGGCCGAATCGACTTCAGGTCGAGCTGCTTCACCAAAATTCACCCCAAGCCAACCCGCTGCGAAATTTCAACTACAAGGAAGCGTTTCAAAAGATTGACTTCCAGCAGTTGAAGAGCGATATCAAAGCACTGCTGACGGATTCAAAGGATTGGTGGCCAGCCGACTACGGCAACTACGGACCTCAAATGATCCGCATGGCATGGCACTCCGCGGGAACCTATCGTATCGCGGACGGTCGTGGCGGAGCGGGTCAGGGCATGCAGCGCTTTGCCCCAATTAACTCATGGTGGGATAACGGAAACACAGATAAATCACGACGGCTGCTCTGGCCAATCAAGCAGAAATACGGTGCAGCACTAAGCTGGGCCGATCTAATGATCCTGGTCGGCAACTGCGCGCTCGAAATCATGGGTCTGAAGACCTTTGGCTATGGCGGTGGTCGCATTGATGCTTGGGAGGCAGATCGTGCCACCTACTGGGGTCCTGAGTTCTGGGACGGTCAAGCGTTCGGAGAAAATGGCAAGCAGCACGAGGGACATCCAGATGAGATGGTCACTCGAACAATTCGCTGGATTGGCGAGCCGAGCGACGAATACTACGACCTGGAGAATCCATTGGGAGCTTCTCACCAGGCACTAATCTATGTCGATCCCGAAGGTCCCAACGGAAGTGGCGACCCGATCGCATCCGCCCGCGACATTCGTGAGACTTTTGCGCGCATGGCGATGAACGATGAGGAAACTGTGGCGTTGATTGCGGGTGGTCATGCTTTTGGTAAAAGCCACGGCATGGTTGCGCCAGACAAGATTGGACCAGCACCAGAAGGTGCGCCGATTCAGGCAATGGGGCTGGGGTGGCAAAACCCCGAAGGCACAGGCTTTGCCGAATATACGATGACCAACGGGATCGAAGGCTCATGGACGCCAAACCCGACCCAGTGGGACAAAAGCTACCTAGAAAATCTCTTCAAATACGAATGGGAAAAGACAAAAAGCCCAGCTGGTGCCGTTCAGTGGCAGCCAGCCAATCCTGATGCGCCGAAGACACCAGACGCCCACAAGCCAGGTGTCGAGCATTCTTTAATGATGATGACTTCAGACATTGCGTTGAAGGAAGATTCCGCCTATCGCGAGGTCTGTCAGCGTTTTCTCAATGATTTCGACTACTTTAGTGATACATTTGCGCGCGCTTGGTACAAGCTGACCCACCGAGATATGGGACCAAAAGTACGCTATCTCGGTCCAGAAGTCCCAGAGGAAGATCTGTCTTGGCAAGATCCGATTCCAGAACTCGACCACGACGTTATTGATGACACCGATATCAGTTCTCTTAAGGACACGATTTTGGCGAGTGGACTCTCTGTTTCGGCGCTGGTGTCGGCAGCTTGGGCGTCGGCGTCGAACTATCGCGACTCCGACAAGCGCGGTGGTGCGAATGGCGCGCGCGTTCGCCTAGATCCCCAAAAAGACTGGGAGGTGAACCGCCCGCAGGAGCTCAATCAAGTTCTATCAACCCTGGAGCAAATTCAGTCAGAATTTAACGGCACTCAGTCGGGTAACAAAAAAGTCTCGATCGCGGACCTTATTGTTCTTGGTGGCTGCGCTGCTGTCGAGAAGGCTGCACGAGATGCTGGGGTTAATGTCAGTGTTCCATTCACGCCAGGTCGAATGGATACTACTCAGGAACTGACAGATGTTGAAAGCTTTGAATGGCTCAAGCCAGTCTCGGACGGTTTCAGAAATTACCATAACGAGGCTGTGGGCTATAAGGTAAAGGCGGAGCGCATCTTCCTCGATCGGGCACAGCTTCTTACGCTGACCGCGCCAGAGTGGACGGTTCTTGTCGGTGGACTTCGCGCCCTCGATCAGAACTGGGATGGTTCAAAGCACGGGATCTTCACCGACCGACCTGGCGTTTTGACCAACGACTTTTTCCGTGTCCTGACCAGTATGGACTACGAGTGGAAGCCGAACGACAATCGCGAGATGCTCTTTAATATCTGCGATCGCAAAACCGGCGAAACGAAGTTTACCGCGACACGCTGCGATCTCATCTTTGGCTCGAACGCGGAGCTTCGCCAGGTTGCTGAAGTCTATGGCGCTGATGATGGTCACGAGCGCATGGTTAAGGACTTTGTTGCAGCTTGGAACAAGGTGATGATGCTCGATCGCTTCGACGTTGGTGCTTAATTTGCAATTGTCGTATTGAATGAGTCCGTCTATGGTCGGGCTCGTTCGGCCAACTATTAGCAAGAGACAGCCGACTCAGATTGATTTTCAAGTTCGTTATGCTGAAAAGTTATTAGAAACTATCAAACCAAAAGATTGGCAACAATTAAGCTGTGGAGCAGAAACTAAAGGTGAAAGATACAGTGAATGGGCAAGTGTTCGACTCAGTTGTGTTAAACCAGAGAAGTAACTAACTGCCAAAAGTTTTGACTATCTGGCTGCTGTAGTTTTGTAGAAATGCTTGAGGATTCTTCGCTAGCAAAAATCAAAACTATCGGCGCAATAGGAGCAAAAATTTCTTTTAGCTTGGCGATTAAAGCAGCTGAATCTGATGCTGTTTCTACGTCGCTAATATTAGTAATTGCAAATTGTTCCTAGTTTGCAGTTGCTGCGCGATCGCTGGGATGGAAATAGCGAACATTACGTTTGTGAGGCATACCCTATAAAAAATAAATTTTAAAGCTAAATAAGAAATATTACTAATAAACTATAAAAAATTTTGAAATAATTTAATTATTATACCGATCGCCTTGATCGTTCCAATACTCTATCTTCTAACTGACGAAGTTGTGGTAATCGATCGCCCACTGCACCAACTAAAAACATAGCGATCGCACAACATACATACAGTAAAGCCATACCCGCCCCCGCACCGTTACCAAATATAGGGGCAAACAGCGAACTTAGAATAGTTTCTGACTGCATCGCTGGTTCGAGTACGCGATCGCTCAATGGTCCTGCTATTAGAGTGGCGATCGCGCTAACTAATTCTAAAACTAAGGAATTATACCAATTCTCAAAAGTGAACGGTCGACTTGGTAGGTTGGGTAGAACGACAGTAAAACCCAACAAAAGCTTATATTCGTTGAGTTTCGTGCCGCGTCCGCGCGGTCATCACAGGCACCGCCGTGAAACGGCGGTGTACCGATGACCTCAACCCAACCTACATTTCAAAAATGATCTATCTAGCTAAATCATGAGAAATGGTATTATCTGCAAATACTCGTCCCTGAAGTTCTGGGGGATTCGTCATCAGGACTTTGATAGATATCTAAAACATCTGACCTACAACAAACGCTCTTCTGCATTGGACTGTGGTGGAATTACCCAGGATTCATTTAACCAAGGTCGGGACGCAAGCTTGAGGTTACCTCAAGCTGTGCGCCGTCCGACTGCCTTCCGCAGTTTAAG
>JASJEI010000132.1 GCA_030064795.1 Pleurocapsa sp. MO_226.B13
AAATCCTCAAATGCTATATGCCTGATTACAATTGCATTTTTCATGTTTAGTTAGAGAGCGAAAATCTGTAATCTAAGCTCATTGGTCAATTTTCTAGAATTTTCTGACATCAATCTAGATATCAGACCCTAAAACCTTTTTACTCTTCATTTCTTAACTAGTTGGTACTATTTGCACCTTTACTTTGACTCTTTGTTTTGTCCTCGGTAAGTTTACTGTAAGTTTTTCAGCATCAAAGTTAGTGTAGTTTTCTCCGTCAATTTCGCACTTACTAATCTTGATGCTGCCAGGAGGCAGAATATCGGGAGATACTCTAAGCAGGCGGTTATCAAATCCGTTTGGTAATGGCTTGAAGTAAAAGTTCATTGGCTGTTTGGTAATTAATAAGTTGGTATAAACAGCAGCTAGATAACATAATTCAGTAGAGTGATAACCACTCATAGAATGACTGCCTTTACTGCGCTCGTTACCGTTAGCTAAATAAGGAATACCATTAGCAAGAACGTTAAAATACACTCCGCCATCTTCTGTATCTAGAAACCAAGCATTATAAAAAGCTGCTGCTTGGCGAGCTAATTGCAAATACTCTTGATTTTCTCTGACACCTGCTAGGATTAAAAAAGCCAGAATCGCTTGTTCTTGTTGCCACCAGGCTTTGCGATCGTGCCAAACAAAGCGATGAACTCTTTCTTCTGCACCTAAAGATTTTTCTACTACGTCATACCAGCCACCTCTTTGGCGATCGCTTCCCACATCAGGCATGAGACTAGCAATCTTGGTAGCGAGATCGGTATATTCTGATTTTGGTTTTAAAGAATTCATCCGCATCAAATTCCAGGCAATTTTGAGGTTGTGACCGATTACTGCACGGTCTTGTTGCCAACTCCAGGTAGTATCCCTCGACCAGTCTTCATAGAATCTTTCTTGAACAAAAGGACTATTTTGATAGTCGGGGAAACGCTGGATAATGGTATCAAAGGTATCTTCCAACATCTCGGCGTATTCTGGCTTGCCCGTTGCTAACCAGAGGTTGATTAAGTAGGCTGGAGCATGATCGCCAATGGAGTTCCAATTTTTTTTAGCTCGATTTTGTCCTAAAGCATCGCTACGAGGATCTAAGGTAACAGGGTCAAGATGGGAAAAGTATCCGCCATATTCACTTTTGTCGCGGAAGAATTGATTAAAGAGTTTAACAGTTAACTCTGCATCTGTCATAATGCGAGGATCGCCCGTAATTCGATAAGTTTGAATCGGGCCTGCTAGGGCATAGATTTGTTCGTAAGCAGGGATCGCGTGATAATCATCCCCGAATTCGGAGGCAAATATTTTCTGTTCTCTTATACCTTCAACGTCGATTCCATGATACCAATAGACAATACCTTCATCCAAGTCGAGAAATCTCATATGTTCCCGCAGGTATTGAGTTCCTGTTTCTGCTGCTTCGAGAAATCGGTCTTCTCCTGTCATCAGGTAAGCAGTGGCAAACCCATAGACGAGACGGGAAATAGTGTCGGTTTCTTGACTAAAATTGTCAGGCGATCGCTCTCCCGATAGAGCTAAATTGGTACGATAGTTGCGATAGTCAATCTTGCCGTCATCGAATTGAGATTTAAAGTAAAAATTGCCAAGGGAAGAAACTTGATTAATCCACCAATTGGGCTTTTCAAATAGATAATCGCCCTTAGTGCGACCGACAAAAATAATCTGTTTGACTTCAAATTTGGGACTATCGGCATAGAAAATACCGTAGGTAAACAGATAACGACCAGGCTCAAGCATCGATCGTATTGTCCCTGTTGCGTCAGGGTAGGGTTCGTCTAGGTTTTGAATCAGTTTGGCATAGGTCATGGGAGTTAAAATAGCCTGAAACTCCCGACCATCTGAGGTTTTAATGCCAAAGATATCATTGTCGCGATCGAAGTGAGTGACGTATCCAGCGATTAAGTCGGAAAATGAAAAATCGACCGAGTTCATAGATACTCCTTTGGTTATGGTTGAACGTACTCGAAGAAGGCAAAAGGCAAATTTAACTAATAACTAATGACTATTAAGGAATTTGTTTTTTCTCGATATCTTCGATTCTATAGATTCTGACATCGGCAGATTCTGCAAGAATTTCAGGATACTTTTCGGTTAAAGATTTGGTATAAGTTTTCTGGAGGTGTTCTTCAAAGGCTGCTTCATTTTGCCAATCTTCAAAGAAGAAAAACAAATTGGGAGTATCTGGACTTTCGTAAAAGGTGTAACTGTTTGCTCCTGGTTCAGTTTCATTGGTCAATTTTGTTACGTTTGTTGCTAAGTCTAAAAAAGTTTGACGGTGTTCTGGCTTGACTTGTAAGTAAGCAATAACGATTAAAGGTTGTTCGGCTTGTTGGTTTTCTCGTGCTAGTTCATAAGTTTTTTGAGCATAAGCTGGTTTTAAAGTTAAATCTCTGGAAAAAATTGTTTTGGGAGTTATTACTCCAATTAAAGTAATTAACAAGAGAGCGGGATAAATTTTAATAAGAGATTTCATCTTTTCTACTCAAAGAATTTAATTTTGGTTGACTAGCTCATAAAGTTTGCAAGAGAAATAGTTTTTTCTCTTCAAACTTTTTGCTAAATTGCTATAGATTATTCATTTTCCAAACAATCTTTTTACAGTTAAAATAGTCATGTCATCAGACTGCTCTGCCTCCCCTATGTGAGCTAATACTTCCAGTTTGATTTCCTCAAGAATTGCCCGAGCAGAAATAAAGGGTTGAGCGATGATTTTCAACAAACGTTCTCTGGTAAAAAAATTTCTATTATTTCCACGAGCTTCAACGATTCCATCGGTATAACCTAATAAGATATCACCTGAATCCAAAACAGTTTGCTGAATTTTAAATTCTGAATCGGGAATTATTCCTATCACAGTTCCAGTGGCTTTTAAAGATTTCTTAATGTTACCATTAGCATCGACGATCGATAAAGGTTCGTGTCCGCCATTGATATAGGTTAGAGTGCCACTTTCTATGTCTAATACACCAAAAAATAGAGTAGCAAACATACCTGTATCGCCGTGATTTTGAGCGATATAACTATTGGTAAGTTTAACGGCTTTGAGGGAGTTAAAATGAATGGGATTGATTTCATTTTTCTCTTCTATCGAAGAAATTTCGTGACTCAAATATTTCGCTTCTTCCAGATAGGTTTGACCAGAAAATATGCGGATTAGACTACGAAAAAGTCCCATAAATAATGCTGCACTAACTCCTTTATCGCAAACATCGGCAATGACTAGACCGACATTATTACCAGGAAGTTCAAAGACATCGTAGAAGTCGCCAGCGACACGACGAGCGGGAGAAGTAAAAGCAGCAATTTCCCAACCTGGTTTCTGTAATATTTGAGTCGGCAGAAAATTCTTTTGCATCAGACGACCTTTTTCTAATTCGCGATCGAGTGCTTGGGAATAGGCTGCCTCTCTATCTAAACTGTCTTTTAGGGCTGCTTCAGCTTGTTTGCGAGCCTCGATAGCTTCTGTAATTTGAGCGAACATCCGCTTAAAAGCAGCAATCACATCTCCCAATTCATCTTTGCGTTGAATTGAAGCAGAATAGAATTCGGGTGGATTTCGGTCATGATAAACAGTTTCTCCTGCAACCAGCAGATCGCGCCGAAGACAGAATATAGGAGCAATCACGATCGGTTTTAGGGCGATCCAAACCGTTATGGTCAGAAACAGAGAGATAATTACGACTAAACCACCTATCCTAATAATGTAGGCAATCAATTCTCCTGAAACACTGGAGGCATCATGACGTATAACAATAGTGTATTTTGTCTTCATCTCAGTGCCAGACCAAACTACGTCATCATAGAATGAACCATTTCGTCTAGGAGAATTATTATTTATCTGAGTAAGGGACAGTTGTGGTGGTTCGCCAAAGGTTTCAATCAGTTGCCCAGAAGATTGATAAACTGCCCCGCCTAGGATGAGAGATTGGCTTTGTTGCAATTCCCTTAAGTAAGTTACGAGATCTTTCCCAGAAATAGGAGAATGAGTAATTAAGATCCAGGTAACTTTTCCAGAAGAAACCTCTTTGAGTTGGGAGAGAAGTTCTTGTTCTCGCCGTTGAACTGAAGGAACTAAAATAATGCCTTCAATGGCAACAATTGCTATAAACACCCACAAAACAATCTTTCGAGATAAGCGAGAGTTAAATTGAGCGGTTAAGGGGGTTAAAAAACTTCTAAAATTACTAAACACCGTCTTTTTCTCTCCCATGAAAATTGCCTAAAGAAAAATGAGAAATCTAGTGTTCGGTCAACTAGAACATTGATGAGTCTGTTAACTCCGAACTCCTGTAGAGACGCGATATATCGCGTCTCTACCCGTACGACGAACTCACCTTAAGCTAATTGTCGCTGCTGAGTTTCTGAGAGGGTGGGATAGTCAATGTATCCTTGTTTCTCTTGGGTGTAAAAGGTGGAACGATCGTAAGGATTCAAGGGTGCTTTTAGTTTAAATCGCTTGGGTAGATCTGGATTAGCGATAAACAGTCTGCCATAGGCGACTAGATCTGCATCCCCCTCAGCTAGTACCGCATTTCCCTTGTTGCGGGTGTAACCTCCTGCCGTGATTAGAGTTCCTTGGAAAATAGGACGAAAGAATTTTACTCCCAATCCGTTGGAATTATCCTCAACGTTTCTATCGCCTTTAATTCTTGGCTCAACGATATGGAGGTACGCCAATTCAAAACGATTGAGTTCTTTGCCGACATAGCCAAATAATGCCTGGGGGTTAGAATCGTGCATACTCATAAAAGTGCTAGAAGGCGATAGCCTTACGCCGACTCGATCGCCTCCCCAAACCTCAGTGACAGCTTCGGTAACTTCCATCAACAAGCGAGCGCGATTGGTAATTGAACCCCCATAGCGATCGCTGCGTTGGTTAGAGCCATCTTGTAAAAATTCATCCAGTAGATAACCATTGGCACTGTGAATTTCTACGCCATCAAATCCCGCCATTATGGCATTTCTAGCTGCTTGACGATATTGGTCTACAATGTCTGGAATCTCTTCTGTTTCCAAAGCGCGAGGGATAACAAAGGGTTTTTCTCCCTCATAGGTAGCTGCCATTCCTGATGGTGCGATCGCACTTGGTGCGACAGGAAGATCGCCATCAGGTTGTAAGGAAGGATGGGAAACTCGCCCGACGTGCCACAATTGGAGGAAAATACGTCCTCCTCCTTCATGAACTGCTTGGGTAACTAATTTCCAGCCTTCTATCTGTTCGGGAGAGTGGATACCAGGAGTGTGGGGATATCCTACTCCTTGAGGTGAAATTTGAGTGGCTTCACTAATAATCAGAGCAGCAGAGGTACGTTGGGCGTAGTATTGAGCATTCATCGGTTGGGGGACGTTGCCAATTCCTGCTCGCATCCGAGTCAAAGGAGCCATGACAATGCGATGGGGTAGAGATAAAGACCCCAATTGGAAAGGTGAAAAGAGATCTGGCTGTCTATTCATAAAACTTCGATAGTTGATAGTTTGATAGCTATAAGCTTCAAGCTCTAAGCTCTAAGCCTTTCGATAAAAGAAATTTCCCTAAACGGCAAACGCTGCATCTATTGCCAACTGGCTGAAGATTCTACGATTCAACAGAAGAAATAAGTTCTTGATGCTTGTTGTTGACTTCTTCTAAAAAGACTTCCATGAATTCTTCAACTACTCCTGGGTGTCGTCCAGTAATGAGGCTACCATCGATATAGGTGGCTGCGGTTTCTTCTCCTTCGTAGATGATAATTCCCCCAGCATTTTCTACATCACAGATGATGTTGTGAGCGCAGGTTACCCTACGCCCTTCTAGCAATTCTACATCTGCACAAAAGAGCCACAAGCTATGACAAATTGTGCCAATTTTCAGCGCGCGATCGTCCATCATTTCTACCGCTTGACGCAGAAACTGAACGGCAGGAGACTTATTGGGTTTACCTGGTTGGGGATTTACCTGATAGCGCAAGCGATCCATTGCATATCCGCCAATCAGAATGATGCCTTGATAATCGGCGGGAGACACATCTTTAAAGTCTACAGTTACGACTGCCTCTTCTTCGTGGTCGTTTCCTTTAAAGGTTAATTGAGGTTGACCCCAGAGGTTAGAAATATACTCTACCTCATAGCCATGTTGGGGAAAGAATTCATTAAATCTGCGAGACTCGGTTTCATCAAAATGTTCTTCAATTAGAACTCCAATTTTTCCTTTAATTTTAGTTGACATTGTTGAGTAACTCCTTATTTGTTTAAAGCTAAAAGCTTGCGCTGGTTTCTTGAAATTCAATTTGGGCTAAAAGCTAATGGCTAAAAGCTAATAGCTTGTTTAATTTTCTGCAAAAATCTCATTTAGCATTCCGAAGCAACCTGCTGCTTTATTAAAGCCAGCATAAACGCACATAAACAACAATAATTCTTCAATTTCTTCTCTGGTTGCTCCTTGTTTTAGAGCCATATTGACATGGGCTGCAAATGGACTTCCCGCTCCAGTTTGGTCTTGATTAACCACATCAATGGCGATAGTAATCAAGGCTTTTGTTTTCTGGTCGATTAGGGGTAGTCCCCAAGCTTCACCTGCAACGCGAGTACAAAAATCGCCAAATTTGGGATTAATACTGTTTAATCCTGCCTGTAATTCGCGATCGTCGAGAACTGCATTTTTGTAGATAGTTTGTTCGGTCATGACTATGCTGTTTTAATTAATTTCAAAAGTTCATTGGGGGCAAAAACATCACGATAGAAAGTTAACTGTTCGGTTTTTAGATAACAGCCACCTCGATGACCTCGACGAACCCAAGTAACATTTCCTTTGGCAAGAGTTTCGTTAGTTTCGTCATCAACACATTTCCATTCAAATAAAGTATGTTCGCCAGAAAACATGACAATGGGCCAACACATAGTTACACCAGGTTGAGCAATTAATGCCCACCAGTGCTGCTCTCTTTCTACTTGTTGTTCTAATCCTTGATAGGGACCATCCTGACAGAGATAAATCAGATTTTCTCGATATTCTCCTGTCAAAATATCGCCCCTTCCTTGTCTCAATGCTTCACAATGACTGGGCCACCATTCTTTATTTTCTTGCTCGATTTGTTCTAGGGTGTAATCAGAGTCTATTTCTGGTAATTTGGCTTCTTTTTTACTAATTAATTCTTCAGCCAATTGAATAAGTTTTTGTTGCATTTCTTCTGAAACTAGCCCTGGTCTTGAATAATCTGCTGCTAGTTCTTTGTAGTAATTTACTCGCTGCTTCATTAGTAATTTATCTCCTAATTTCGATCGGAAAATTTTGCTTTCTTGATTAGCTGAGCTGGCAATTTAAAAGGCTGTTAGCGGTTAGCTATTTAGTGGAAGCGGTTAAGGAAAGTTCGGATAGGGTTTGAACAATTATTTCGGGGTCGAGCCGTTTGGTATAGTCGGGATCGGCAAAGCGGTAAACCACCTTGCCCGTGCGATCGATGATATAGGTGGCTGCGATCGGCAATTCAAAGGTGCGATCGCCGTTGTGTGCGGGAAGGTCGATGCCAAATTCTTCATAGATAGGTCGCAGTTCTTTAGGTAAAGTGAAGACGAGTCCAAATTTTTTTGCCACTCGATTGCCCACATCGCTAAGAACTTCAAAGGTCAATTCGTCTTTTTCGGTAGTAGAAAGGGTGTTATCGGGCGTTTGAGGGGAAATTGCCACTAAAGTTGCTCCCTGATTCTGAATTTGCGGTAGATATTGCTGTAAAGTTCGCAGTTCCAAGTTACAGTAAGGACACCACTGACCTCGGTAAAATGAAATTACTACCGCGACCGCTTTGAGGAGTTCTTGTAATTCAACTTCTTTGCCAACTGCATTGGGGAGAGTAAAGTTAGGTGCTTTTTCCCCAACTTTCAATGTTTGCTCGATTATATTGGAATTGAGCAGATCTTGAGTTGCCTTGTTCATGGTAGCTTTAGCATCATCTGAATGGTTGGCAACCAATTGATTTCGCAGGTTAATTAAATCTTGAGTTAAAGTCACGCTTAATTTTCTCCTAAAAAGATATCTGACAAGTACAGTTAGTTACTTCAAGATCGATAGTGTTTTTGAAAAATTTTGCCACACTACCGCTAGAAGGAATGGCTTTTTCAAAAGATTACCGTCGAGTTTTCTCTAGTTAAAGTAGTTAAATCTAAGCCAGCCTCTAATACTGCTACTTCTGAGCCATCTACAGACAATAACCCACTGGAAACTTCATAACTATAGCAATCGGACTTGAATCGTGAAACTTAGTTCACGTCAATCAGAACTTACAGCCTCCCTTCTTGTTCACAACTCAAATCCGATTGCTATAGCATCAGTACTACCAACCACAACTATGGGATCGCTTCCTGCTTCAAAATCAAGAATGACATCAAGATCGCCCTCAATAAACTGATCGGCAAAGAATTCATAGATATCGCTACCTTCACCACTAATCAGAACATCAGAACCTTCGCCACCGACGATAACATCATCTCCTTTTCCACCACGAGCGATATCATCTCCCAAGCCACCGAACACAAAGTCATCCCCTTCTGCACCTTGGATATTATCATCACCGCCTCCAGCACTGAGAATGTCAACTTCATCGCCTCCTGTGGCAACGTCGTTAGTATCTCCAAAAATCAAGATGTTGGTACTATCTTCTTTTCCCGCAGCAAAAATACCGCCACCTTCTTCAGGAGAGTCAAAGAATTCTGCACCCTCAAAGTCGGTAATGAATAGTGGTTCTGTGCTTCCTAAGCTTAAAGTTGTTGTCATTTGAGTTGCTCCGTTTTAAGTTGTGGATTTTCTAAGACAAATTGAATGGATCGCCGATTCAGCTAAAGTATCTTCAGTGTTAGTTATTAGCAAAAGCAGCACGAGCGAGATAGAGGTCAAGATACGCTCTATAGTTAAGCTTCGCTCTTTAATGAGTAATTTCTTCTGTTCAAACTTTGCTGACATAGCTTTTCTCCATAAAGAAGTAAGTTGTAACTACTGAGCAAAAAAACCTCCCTCAATGGGCATGGTATGTCCCGTCACAAAGGATGCTAAATCCGAACATAACCAGACAACGGAATTAGCAATCTCACGATGAGTAGGGATTCTACCCATAGGAACAATTTCTGAAAAAGCATTGACATTATCGTTGCTAATCATTTTATGGAGTGAGTTGTCAACAAAACCTGGGGCGATCGCGTTTACCCGAATTTTTCTTTTAGCGTATTCCAGAGCTACGGATTTACTCATTCCCGTAATAGCATGCTTGCTGGCAACGTAGACTGAGAGACCTGGATAACCTTTCAAACCATAAATGCAGCTACTATTGACGATCGCACCACCGTTATTTTTAAGCATTTGTTTAATTTCATATTTCATCGATAGCCAGACACCATAGATATTGACATCAATAATTTGGGCGACATCTTCTTCTGACTGTTCCGCTAGGGGTAAAAAAATACCGTCTACGCAAGCATTATTAAAAGCAATATCCAATCTCCCAAACTGATTAACCGTTTCTTGAATCAAAGACTGAACATCTCTAGTTAAAGTAACATCAGCTTGCTGAAAAATTGCTTTCCCCCCTAAAGCTCGCATTTTTTTCGCCAGATTTTCTCCTCTTGCAACATTAATATCACTTATGACAACCTTCGCTCCTGCTTCAATCATTGCTTGAACCGTAGCGCGACCTAGTCCTTTAGCACCTCCCGTAACTAAAGCTACTTTTCCTTCTAGCAACATAATCACAACTTACTCCTTAGATTCTAGGCTCGGTTTTCTAGAAGCTCCTTCTTATAGCTTTTCTTTTCGAGCTAATTTTTCCAGGTGTAGCAATATTTTTAATTTTGAATAGGGGCAGATCGATATTTACCCTAGTTCCTCGGTCTACGCTAGAATCAATCGTCAACTTTCCTTCATGAGCCTCGATGATTTGTTTCGAGATTGCCAGTTCCAACCCCGTACCTCCTGGTTTGGTCGTTACCCAAGAAGTACAAAGTTTGGACATCAGATGAGAAGAAATTGGTCGTCCACCATTACGTAAAGAAATACAGACTCTCTCTCCAGTCGCGTCGGGAGAAATTTTCCAAAGAACTTCTTCACCCGCTTCAATAGCTTCGCAAGCATTAGTAACTAAATTGATCAAGACTTGTTTGAGTTTATCGCGATCGCCTTTAATCCAGACTATAGAGGCATTAGACACAAAAATAATTTTTTTATCGACAACGACAGGAAGTGGGCGAATAAGTGACAGTGAATCCTCAATCAGTGAATTTAACTCTAAGAGACGAGTACTAAGTAAAGCCTCCAGCGGAGGTGGTGATTTGATTTGAAATAAAAGATCGTCAATTAGCCTTCTCAAGCGGTCTGCTTCATCTCGCGCTAACGAAATCCGCTTTTGGTCATTTTCCGATAGATTCAATTTTTGACAGTGGTCCAATCCTAACAAAATTGTCGTTAATGGGCTGCGGGCTTCATGAGCGATTTTTACTACTCGTTCGCCAATGTTGGCTAAATAAGCTAATCTCTGTGTTTTTGAGCCATCAATCTCTGGAGTTAGCTCGATACTTTGTGAATGCATATATTTTCCAATTTTAGGTTTTATATATGTGTATTGCCTCGAGAAATGATTACCGCTTTAAAAATTTAAGTTTCAAAGTAATCATAAAAAAAATCCGATTCTTGGTATTGCAAAATTTTGCCAAAACCAACAAAATTTTGCTCTATACTCAGAGAGCTAAAATCGAAAGCCGACAAAAGTAGCCACTGCTAAATAAAAAAGCAAGAAAAAAAGGGGACACAGGAAGTAGTATTCCCCCTAAAAGCCAAACGATATAGCCGTACTAGATTAGGTTAGGACGAGAAAGCTATTGGTTCGTGAGTAGAGATTCACAAGTCAAAAGTTTGACCGCCTTCCGCGGTCAACCTTGACAGACAAATTAAATGCTTGACAGCTTATGCTGAATGATATTGCTTGCGATAATCATTAGGTGTTGACTGAGTATATTGACGAAAATATTTATTTAAGTGACTTTGATGAGAGAAGCCACACTCTAGAGCAATATCAGCGATCGATAAGTTATAGTTTGCTCTTAGCAATCTTTTGGCTTTTTCAACACGCTGCTGAATGATGTATTGATAGGGAGAAATCCCCATAGATTTTCTAAACAGACGACAAAAGTAATATTGACTCATGTTTATTTCTTTGGCGATCTCACTCAGCTTCAGCTCGCGATCGAGATGGTTATGAATGTACCCGAGCGTTTTTTTGAGTCTATAGCGCGATAATCCATCTTGATATTCTTTAATTTGTAGTTGGCTAGTCGAGTATTTGCGAATTAAGTGGGCAAACATAGCATTAGCTAAAGATTCAGCGTAAAGTTTGCAACCATAATAGTCAGATTGTAATTCAGCTAAAAGAGCGCGACCAATTTGTTCTAAAGTGGGGTCTGCATGAGCGAATTGAGGAATCAATTCCACACGATCCGATCCGATTGCTTCATGAGCTGTAATTGCCAGTTCTTCGGGTATCAATGAAATAATCAATACTTCTGCATCTTGCTTAAATTTTGCCCAATGCTCTACGTTGGCAGGAACGAGAACCACATCTCCAATTTGATTGGTTTCTTGTTTGAAAACCCCAGCCAACTTTCTTTCCGTGCTACCTTTGTTGCTAAGCTGAATTGCTACAGCGTGTTGTTGTGCTGAATAGACGGGGATTTCCTGTGCTGGTCTCCACCAATGTTCTAAGGCAATATTTTGCCAATTTGCTCGATGACTGGTAAGCAGCCTATTCCCTACCATACGTTTGGCAGTAGAACTTTCTTGAAAGCGATCGACATTCGACAGCCTAGTTGTAACCATGATTATTACTTCTCAATAACTTAAATTTAGAGGAAGAAATAAGCTTGTGGTTGCGGTGAATTAGCAA
>JASJEI010000133.1 GCA_030064795.1 Pleurocapsa sp. MO_226.B13
CGACTGCGATCGATGATTAGTTATCAGTCATTAGATTTAGCATCTAAGTAGCTCCACTCAATTAAACCTAAAATAAACTATGTTTGTCTATCATGGATACCGCGATGCGCAGCGAGTCATGCGCGGGCTTCGCATATAGTAATGAGCGCGATCGCTTCAAAAAAGTAGTGAGGATAAAAATGCTTCAAAAGCTAATAGCTAAGAGCTAATCGCCGATCGCTAAAATCGTTTGACGCGACCGCACATCACCTTAACTTGTCATGAATGGGGCGACATGAACTGCGGAGGAAGCCTCCGTAGACGCACCCTCCTCTAATCGCGCTGTTGGCAAAGAGCGATGATTATTTCTAGGTTTTTCAACCCTAAAGGGTTAACTACGAACTTAATTTTATTTATGTAGAAGTTCCTTAACTCTCGGTCATTAAGCTTAGCAACCCATGAATGACGTTGGCTTTCGCCTCTGTCGTTCAGTTATTAGTGGGTTGAGTCGAAGCTGGGGTTGTCACTCTCAGTCCTCGCGAAGCAGGGCTGAGTTATTGAACCTTTACCCTGTCGTTACCTACTCGTTATTTCCCCCAACTCTTTCTAAAGTTGTTTTACGTGAAGGTGAACTACATCATCTATTCTTTTAAATCTTCTTTATCCACTTTGGGAACGATATCGGGACGTTCGGCATCTTCCCAACCCGCAGGACGTTTGGAGTTGTACCAAGCGATCGAGCCTATGGTTACAGCAGCGATAAAACCAACTACGTAGACGGCAACGAAATAAGTCGGAAATTCTCCAGCTACTGCGAATAATAAATTCATATCTAAATCAACGAGTATTCTTATCTTTAATATTTCGCCATATTATCAGAGATTGCTGCTCAATGTCTTCGATGATGTATTTTACAGCTAATTTATCTTTGTAACTATAGTTTGCTGACTAGTTATAAATTCTCAGTTGACCAAGAATTTAACGAGGCGATCGCGATCGAAACTGCGACTAAAGATAGTTTTAAAATCCAAGGAGCGCAAAATAATGTTACCAATGAAAAAGCGACCGATGTAAAGCGAGTCGCAGCTTTAAAAACATCGTCTTTAATTACCGAACTAGTATATAGAGCGATCGCTGCAACAGCTAAAGTCACTAATGAAAGCGCGAGCATTTGATTTTCCTCTTGATTCTATCTTTAAGTATTTTTATTTATTTGTTTTTGATGGCTAACTTCGGTTTCAGTTTTAATTACTAAGACTGATTACGAAGAACAAAACAATTATTAACCTTAATATTAAGTTATTATAACTTTCTTTTTCTAGGTCGATTCATAAGTATAACTAAACATGAGTCGAATCACCATTAATCAACGACTAAAGACTCCAAATATATATTAACAATAAGAAATATAGCGTTTCTCAGTTCACTTAGGTACACCTACCTGCTGCCTCAAAAAGATCTATAAGATCTATTTTGGCTCTCACCGATTTGAGAATTGCTATAGTAAGATTCACCTCTACCGTAAGATGATGTCAAAGCCTATTCAGTAAAATATCAACGATCTCAACCATGCGCTTATTAGAAGAACCAGATCTACCTCCCAGAATTAACATTTTGCCGATGATTGATGTTATCTTCGCTATTCTGGTGTTTTTTATTGTCTCTAGCCTTTATTTGACTCGTTCTGAAGGCTTACCCGTAAATCTACCCCGCGCTACTACTACTGAAGTACAAAAGACGCAACAAATAACTGTCAGTCTAGATTTAGATGGTAAATTAAGCATCGATAGCCAACCTGCGGAGATGGAACAATTAAAAGCTGAAATAGAAAAGTTAATTCAAACTGGAGAAACAACAACAGTAGTAGTGAACGCGGACAAAACTGTCGAACATGGTTTGGTGGTAGATGTAATCGATCGCTTGAGACAAATTCCTGAAGTCCAGCTGGCGATCGCAGCTAAGAGAAAAGAATAATCCCAGGTTAATCTGACCACAGATTGAACAATCTTTAAATTGTGTGAGCGGGAATTCCCACCCCGTTTTAGGGGGTGCGGATGAAAGCGAACTCATCAACGAAGGGTTGAGGTTTACATATTTGATACAGAATCTTCATATACCAAGGGTTTCAGTCGTTGTATAATTATTGTGTATAAGAAATCTAGCTAGAAATTGCTGTAAGTTTGTACACTTTGGCACCTTGAAAACTTGGAAATGGATTCGACACAGTAGTTGTGTCGGTAAAATTCCAAACGTAATCAGGAGTATCAGTATTCTCAAATACGTTAGTACTGGAGGACATCCAGGGAAAGAAATTGACTGTCAAATAGTCGATCTGTCGGGGATTTAGTGTTGTCAACATGTTTGTCTAGATAAGAGGCTTGGGGCAGTAAGTTTTGTCTCGCGAGAGATGAAGCCCGTATGCGTTTACGCGCTAGGGAGAAGTCACACAGAGGATTTAATAGCCGTAAAATCCAATAATCCCGACACCAGTCAAGAATAATTACTTCTCCTGTTGGCTTCAATACTCGCTTCATTTCTGTTAAAGCCAATTGCGGGGATGCAAAATAATGAAAAGCGTTGGCACAAATAACCAGATCGAAAGAATCATTGTTAAAAGGCAACGATGCAACTGAGGCAAGATCGAAACTGACATTAGGATAAGCGTCTAATTTATTGCGGGCTATCTCCAACATTGATTCGGAAATATCTGCCCCAGTAATCTGCTGTTGGGGGTTTCGTTCCAATAACAATCTGGCTAATTCTCCCGTACCACAGGCTAAATCTAAAATCGATGCGTCGCTGGAAATATCGGCAAAGTCTAGCAAAAAAGATAGGCTTTGGTTGATGTAATTTTGCCAACGGCGATCGTAAATAGGCGCGAGGCAATCGTATTCTTGACGTACTGCACTTTCACCTGCTGATATTGATGTCTCGGTTCTAGTTTTCAATTGGTTAATAACTCTGGTAACTGCAATAAAAAATTCCGTTGTGCCTCCCTAAGTTCTGCGGTTGAGCGGGCTTTTTGCACTCGTGCGATCGCTTGTTGGGGATTTTCTCCCTTAGCTATTAAATAGGCTGCTAGCAAAGTTCCCGTTCTGCGGTTGCCACTGGTACAGTGAACTACTACCGAGCGATTACCTTCAATTATCGGTTCTGCAAAGTTCACAAACTGTCTTACTTGTTCTACGGTTGGGGGTTTGCCCCCTGTAATTGGCAGCCAAAGAGCTTGAAAACCCTGTTCTTGATATTCTTTAATCCCTGATGGCTCATCCATAACCGAAACGATTCCTTTGATGCCCGATCGCTGAAGTTCTGGTAAATCTGCTAACTGTGGGCGAGGCATTCCCGCTAGTTTTCCTGGTATTAGCCACCAAACATAATCTCGATCTGAAGTTTGTTTTGACATTAATGTGTATTTTTCTTTGATAGTTTGTTGTTAGTTATTGAATTTCAGTTGACCACAGTGTCCGAACTCATAATTGCTTTTAACTGTCTTGCGAAAAACTTTATAACGTGAGAATTAAATTTGCTTAAAGGTTTGGGCGATCGCTTCTTAGATTCGTTTATTTCGTTCGTTGCGTTTATTTCGTTAAGATGACGCGGTTGGGGAAGCTTTTAGTTTTATCACTATACCGTCATCCCAATCTTTAAAAACTAGTTTCGGGTCAAGTTCCTCTGCCTGCCAATTTTTGGAAATTCTCGGCAATTTCCGATGAACCAGATATAAACTCGCCCTCTAGATACCACATATCTGGGACTGAATTAACCAGGGTGCCGACTAGCTGACCTTTCCAGAAAATCTCAATCGGCTTGGACATAAATGTATAGATGTCTATTCTACGAAAACTTTCCAAATATCATGCCAGGTAGGTAGAATATCAA
Organism: Pleurocapsa sp. MO_226.B13; assembly: GCA_030064795.1. The sequence goes on from JASJEI010000133.1 coordinate 3,862, forward strand.
GATTTTGTCGAGATATCATCTCGTAGAATAACTGCCGAAGAAACTGCTAAACTAAATTAGTGATATTGCTTGCTACATCAAAGCTTTCCGAATTACTGCCGATATTTGTTCCACCAATAGCACCACCACAAAAATTACGATAATAGTCATTCATGCCTTGTCGTAGCGTAACAACTGCATCGAGGTAGCTAACTCAAATACACCTCCACGTCCGTCATAAACGCCTGAAATAAATTCAGGCGACGCGGACTTGTGAAACGAAGGTGCCCTAAAGGACTAGCTAAGCGTCGCCTGCGGTTGACCGTTGGTCAAGCTATGATTGAGTAGTATGACAAACTAAATAAATAAGTTGAACAACAACAATGAAAAAGCAGCGATTTCTAGGTAAAGTAGCTAGTCACGCCATAGCACTTTTTTTAGGAGTCATTTTGACTTTTGGCAGTATTAGAGTAATGTCTTCTCATGCAGATACATTATTACCAGTAGACTCTAAGGTTAACTATAAAAATAATCCTATTGCCCTAAAAACCGAACCCCAAGTACAGGCACAGGCTCCTGTTGCCACGAATTCCACTAGTTTTGTTGCAGCAGCAGTAGCCAAAACTGGCCCAGCGGTAGTCAGAATCGATACTGAAAAAACTGTCGCTACCAGAATAGAACCTTTTTTTGACGATCCTTTCTTCCGAGATTTTTTTGGCGATCGCTTTGGCGCGCAAATCCCCAGAGAAAGGCAGGTTAGAGGACAGGGTTCGGGATTTATTACCCAGAAAGATGGCATCATCTTTACTAATGCTCATGTGGTTAGTGGTGCAGATCGGGTGACAGTTACCCTCAAAGACGGCAGAGAGTTTGAAGGAGTAGTTAGAGGTACAGACGAAGTAACCGATCTGGCAGTAGTCAAAATCGATCCTCAAGGTGTAGATCTTCCCGTTGCTCCCTTGGGCAACTCTAGTGATATTCAAGTAGGAGATTGGGCGATCGCCGTCGGCAATCCCGTAGGTTTAAACAATACCGTCACTTTAGGCATTATTAGTACTCTGACTCGTTCTTCGGCACAGGTAGGGATACCCGATAAGCGCATTGACTTTTTACAAACCGATGCAGCAATCAACCCTGGTAATTCTGGTGGGCCATTATTAAATCAACGAGGAGAAGTAATCGGGATTAATACTGCTATTCGTCCCGATGCTAATGGTATCGGCTTCGCTATTCCTATAGATAAGGCGAGATCGATTACGACTACTCTGGCTGCGGGAAAACAAGTTCCTCATCCTTATATCGGCGTACAAATGCGTACTCTCACCCCAGAATTTGCTCGCAGAAGTAACCAAAATCCTAATTCTCCTGTTACAATTCCCGAAGTTAACGGAGTCTTGATCGTGAGAGTATTACCCGATACTCCCGCCGAGTCAGCAGGATTGCGTATTGGCGATGTTGTTACTGCTATTAACGGACAAGCAATTACCGATGCGGGACAATTACAGACGGTGGTAGACAGCAGTGGCTTAAATACCAGCTTGAACTTTACCGTCCAACGGGGCGATCGCACTTTGAAGTTAAGAGTTGTAACTACTCAGTTACGAGGAATTTCGTAAATAAAAATGCCTGGGATTTTCCCAGGCAAGATCGACTCTAATTTTGATAAAGTTCTAGATCATACCTGCGACGACGGGATGAAAATAAAAAGCGATCGCCACCACCGCATATGTAGCCAAAAGCAAACTTCCTTCCAACCAGTTAGATTCCCCATCAGAGCTAATCGAATTGGCAATCAATACCGCAACGGTAACAGTAACTAATTCAAAAGGATTAAAGTTTAGATCCATCGGTTGACCGATAATCCAACCCGCAATGACCAACACGGGGGCAACAAACAGAGCAATCTGCATACTCGAACCTACCGCTACCGATAAAGAAAGATCCATTTTGTCTTTCATAGCTACAGTTACCGCAGTTGCGTGTTCGGCAGCATTACCAATAATCGGCAGCAAAATTACTCCAGTAAATAAGGCACTCAAACCTAAGTTAGAGGTAGCTGCTTCTAGAGATTCTACTAATAGTTCGGATTCTACAGCTACTGATAAAGTCACTACTAAAAGAATAAATAACCAAAAAGCTAAATTGACATCGCGTTCTTCTTCGCCTTCGTTTAAATTTGTATCTCCCACTTCACAAAGATAAGAGTGAGTTTTCATCGAAAATAATAATGTCAGAAGGTAAACCAAAATTAAAATTATCGCTACAGCTACAGATAAGTTCTGTAAGGTGTCTTGCCCGATCCCAGAAGAAGTGTACTCAACCGCAGTCGGTAGTAGTAGGGCAATTACTGCTAGATTCATTGAGGAGGCATTAAGACGAGCAACGGTAGGTTGGAACTTTTGTTCTTTAAATTTTAGACCACCCAACAGCATCGAAAACCCCATTACCAGCAGCAAGTTACTGACAATTGAACCTGTAATAGTAGCTTTGACTACGCCCACTAAACCAGCCCGTAAAGCAATAAAAGCCAGAATTAATTCTGTAGCATTACCAAAAGTAGCATTGAGCAATCCTCCGATATTAGGGCCTGTAACTACGGCAATTTCTTCGGTTGCTGTACCCATGTAGGAAGCTAAAGGAACAATACCCAAAGCAGCGGTTAGAAAAACGGTAGTTTCTCCCCATTCCAAAAAATGTGCAGCAATGGAAACGGGAATAAACACCAACAAAATTAAGAAAATTGTATTTTTGTTTAGCATATTAATTTTATTCTTCTAGAAGCTATTTCTCTCACTTTGATAACACCTCTGCCAATATAGTGTCTTTTCGATCGCAATTTGGACTTCTCTCCAACTAATTTAATTAATTATTTTGGCGTTGAATCGAGATAGGATGATTTTAAAATAGCTATTAGCTATTAGACATTAGCTATTAGTAAGAGTTTTAGAATCGGTACAGATAACAAATTAAACTTATTTATTCAACTACCATATAGATGATTTTCTGGATCGAAGCACTACAATTGTCTGCCATTTTATGAGCGATCGCCATTTCCTAGATCTCGAACAGTTAGCAAACGAACTCAAACAGTCCTTGGGCATAATGCAAAAACAGGATATCCAAATTGCTGGCCAAATGTTGGGCTTACAACGAGACGATCGGATTCGGATAGGAGATGACTGCGCTACTATCGACGATGGTGATGGTTATTTGCTGCTTGCTGCTGAAGGAATGTGGCACGTATTAGTCGAGACAGATCCTTGGTTTGCTGGCTGGTGTGCGGTGATGGTCAACGTCAGCGATATTGCAGCTATGGGTGGAAAAGCGATCGCCGTAGTCGATACTATTTGGACGGAGAATATTACTCAAGCTAGACCTTTACTCGCGGGTATAAAGGCAGCATCTCAGGCTTTTGATGTCCCAATTGTTGGAGGACATACTAATTTTAGGAGTGCTTACAATGCCTTGTCTGTAGCTATTTTGGGGCGGGCAAAAAAGTTGATTAGTAGCTTTGCAGCGCAGCCTGGAGATTTATTAGTTATGGCAATAGATCTTGAGGGAGAAATGCATCCCCAATTTCCTTTTTGGAATGCTGCAACCAAAGCCGATCCTCAGAGGTTGCAAGAAAATTTAGCTATTCTACCTAATCTAGCAGAAAACAATTTATGTGCTGCGGGAAAAGATATTAGCATGGGCGGAATTGTTGGCACTATCTTAATGTTGCTCGAAGCTTCTCAATGTGGTGCTGTTTTGAATCTAAATAAAATTTTTTCTCCCCCAAGCGTAGCACTATCAACTTGGTTGTTGTGTTTTCCTAGTTATGGATTTCTATTATCAATTCAGCCAGAAAAATTATCTCAGGTTCAGCAACAATTTAGTCAGCAAAATATTACCTTTGGGGTAATCGGAAAAATCAAAGACGGTTCTCAGTTAATCTTAGAATCTCAAGGGCGATCGCATTTATTTTGGGATTTTGAAACAGACAAATTTATTTTAAGCTAAAGCTCAGTAGGGTTTGCCAACTCAAAAAATACTAAGAAATATAATACTGCGATCGCACTAATTACGAGATCGGAATGTCTACACATAAAAGCCAACAAGCGATCGCCAGCCTAAAAATTCTTGATTACAATATAAACATATTAATTATTGGCATTATTATTATTAACGACCGTGACTACCACAACTCCAAAAACCTTGTATTCCTTTGAAGAATATTTGCAATGGGATCTAGACCCCGATAATCGTTATGAATTAGTAGACGGAAAACTCGAATTAATGAATCCTCCCACATTTCGCCATATTTTAATCTGCGATTTTATTAGAGATGCTTTTAAAGCAGAAATAAATCGCCTTCAGCTTCCCTGGTTGGCAATGCGAGAAGGAGGAATTCGTACTGGTTGGCGTAAATCTCGCATCGCCGATATTTACGTCGTTGAAAAAGAACAGATAATCGATTCTTTAGATGAATCTGGGGTGTTAGAAACTGCTCCTTTGCTAGTAGTAGAAGTAGTCAGTCCCGAATCAATTAAAAGAGACTATCGTTATAAAAGATCTGAGTATGCAGCTTTGGGAATCAATGAATATTGGATTGTCGATCCCCTAGAACAGCAGGTAACAATTTTAGTTTTAGATGAAGGTTTATATGAAGAGACTATTTTTACTTCAGAACAAGAATTAGTTTCCCCTACTTTTGAAAAACTAAACATTACTCCCCAACAGATTTTTGCAACTGAAAGTTAAAGCGATCGCCCTCTAATTGAAGAGATCAAGAAGCGATCGCCTTAACAACTCATTGGCTGGATTACTCAAGTTATAATTCTCCTAAAAATCAATTGTTAGTAAAATTGGTAAAAATGCTCCAATCTATCAAAGGAGTCTATAAAGATGGTGCGATCGAACTGGCAGAAATCCCCGAAAATCTTGAATAAAGTCAGGTGATCGTTACGTTTTTAGACGCTAAATCGCAAAAACCAACCCAAGAAATCAATGGCACTTCAGGTCAAAACTTGTTGCGTTTTGCAGGTACAGTATCATCGGAAGATTTACAGTTGATGAGTGCAGCAATAGAAGAACACTGCGAGCAAATTGACCTCAATAAGTGGTAAATTCAAGAATTCTTTGTTTAGTGCCATTATGCAACACCTAAACCAGTATATTCGCGAATGTAAGGAGGTTGTAAACCCAAAACAATATCTTCTTTTGCTATCCCCATAGCAATTAAAACATCAGCGATAGGTCGATCTGTCTGATTACGTTGAATCCAAATTTTACAGTCCCTAATCTCTAGATGAATTACACAATTGTAGATACGTTGGTGTTCCTGCCAACCTAAATCAATTAGTAAATATTTATCTCTGTCCAGATCGAAAATAATTTCTGTCTCTATATCTCCACCAATAGTTTGACCTTGAGTTTGTTCTTGCAAAAATGCTTGAATATATTGACGATAGCTGGTTAATTTATCCATTGTCTGTTAACCTCCTTAATCGGATCGTAAATAATCAAATTTATTTGATACTTTTTAATTGCAGCTTGTGGCAAGTCACGATAAAAGAATGATTGATAAGCATAAATTGGTACTGCTAGATAAAGTATTCTCTCTGGTTCAGTTGCTTCTAAAACTAAACGATAATTTAAGAACTGCCCTAATGCTAAGTGAAAATCAAATATTGCCGAATCACTCAAGAAGCTTTTAATTTCTACCGCAATTTTCTGACCTGATTTTTCTGCCCCTAAAATCCTTTCTGCACCAAGATCGATTTGAATTTTATCTTCTTCACCAAACTTTATTTTTAGAGGATCGTGAGTGTCGAAAAGTCCTAAGTGCGATCGCGAATTTCCATCAATCATACCCTGATTCACCAACGCCTCTTTTCGGATTACCGATGATTTTTGCCATTCATCCGCAATAATCATTCCATATTGCTTTAACATCATCCGCCTATCGACCACATCACCAAACATACATTGCCGTCGATCCGCGCATATCGTCACAAAATACGCCCCTGGTTGGCGGTAATCGGATCCTGGTAATCGGATCGATTACGCTCCGCGTCGCCTTCGGATCGCCTGTGATGTCGATCGGGATCGTATTTCATCGGTTTTGGTTATTTTCGTGGGTTATGGATTAATCGTAGGACATTTCACTGCGAATCGATTGTGGATGGGGTTGCGATCGCCTGTAGTGTTGCTGAATCTTGATGGGCGATCGCATTAGACTATAGCGACTATTTATTTTCCTGCTTGCTTGAGTTCTTCCCTTAAAACCCGACGCAGGGTTTCCTCTAATGATTCGCGTTCTTGCTTGATGTGTTGTCGCAGTGCATCGTTAATTAACGTCTGATAGTTACCACCACCTCTTTCGTGAACTAAAGCGCGAAACCATGCCAAAATATCGTCATCTATGCGAATAGTAATGCGAGTTTTGCCTGGCGGAACTGATTCGACTGCACCTCTTTTTCCCTGACTGAAATCATATTCTCCGTTCATCTATTCTTCCTCGTATTGTCTGCGTTCTTTTCGGGTAGCTTTACGGGCAGAAATAAGACGAATTTCATCATTTCGCAATGTATAAACAACAACCAAAATTCTATTGAAGCAATCTGTCCCAATGGTGACAAATCTTTCTTCTTCAAAGCGTTCGTCGAATATGGTAATTGCCAATTCGTCTGAAAAAACCGATACAGCATCGGCAAAATCTATACCATGCTTGTTTAAATTGGTTGCTGCTTTGTTTCTATCCCATTGATACCTCATTTAATTATTATATGCACATTGTACAGACAGAAATTTGAGGTGTGAAGCGATCGCCTGTTGGTTGGGATTGTATTTTATGGGTTTTGGTTATTGTATTATTGCGTTGATTTATGGTACAGGCGAACTTACCATTTTGAAGGGTTGTTAGGATGTAATTGGTCAATAGACCAAGACAGGGATTATTAATTTGGTAATTTTTATTGGTAATAATTATAGCAATTCTCAGACTAGTGAGGTACAGTAAATAGAAATTATCAGTCAGGTAAAATGCAACCTTACTCAGTTGACTTTAGAACCAAAATAATCAAGGTTTACGAGCAAGAAGAAATTTCAATCAGAAAGTTGGCAGAACGTTTTCAAGTAGCCAAAAGCTTTGTTCAAAAGCTAATCAAGCAATATCGAGAAACAGGAGAAATTACTCCCCAAAAATCTGGAGGAAGCCCGCCAAGAAAACTAAATTCAGAACAGCTAATGGTTTTGATTGAGATAATTGAAAGTAATAATGATGCCACACTAGAAGAGTTGTGTGAGCTACTCGAAGAAAGAACTGAAGTAAAAGTAAGTAGAGCAACAATGGGCAGAATAACTATTCAATTGAACTATAGCGTTAAAAAAAACCCTACAGGCAGCGGAAAAATATTGCGATCGCGTGCAAAGTAAGAGAGTTGAATTTTGGCAAAAAGTTAGAGATATACCCGCAAAAGATCTGATTTTTATAGATGAATCGGGAGTAAATCTAGCAATGATGAGAATGTACGCTAGAGCAATAGTGGGTCAAAGGGCAAGAGGAAGTAAGCCACAAAAAAGAGGTAGAAACGTTTCAATATTAGGTGCTTTGTCGTTAGAAAAGGCAATCGCTTCTCAGAACATATATGGTGCGGTTGATGCAGTAACCTTTGAAGCATTTATCGCTAATAAATTAGTTCCAAATCTCTGGGTAGGGGCTTGTGTAATCATGGACAATGCAAAGATTCATTTAGGAGAAGAAATCAGAAAATTAATTGAAGCAGCAGGAGCTAAATTAATCTATCTATCCCCCTATTCTCCAGAATTTAATCCCATAGAAAATTTCTGGTCAAAGGTAAAAGCTTCTTTAAAGAAAATCAAGCCTAGAAGTTATCTCGATTTAATTAACGCGATCGCGCTCGTCAATGTTAAAAGTCACAAAAGAAGATATTCGTAATTGGTATGCTCATTGCTGTTACTGTACCTCACCACTTTGAGAATTGCTATATATCTGATGTAGCTAGAAAAGCTTTATTTAGGGGGATTTTTTGTCCTTCAAAAGCTAAGTAATGACTGACTTTCTGTTTAGTTGATTGAATCCAAGGTAATTCAG
>JASJEI010000134.1 GCA_030064795.1 Pleurocapsa sp. MO_226.B13
CTGCTGTGGGGGGATGAATCCAGTGTAAGGCTGCATTGGAAAACACAGCATCAAAACTCGACTCCAAAGCAAAATCTGCACCGTCAGCAACCACAAATTCGATTTGAGGATAATTCTGACGACATTGAGCGATCGCGCTAGAGGCAGCATCTAAACCAATAACTTTTGCCCCCGTATCGGCAATTTGAGCCGTTAATTGTCCCGTACCACAGCCTAAATCCAAAATAGACTCTCCAGGCTGAGGAGAAAGCATTTCTAGGATTTTTGTGCCGTATTGCCAGACAAAACTGTGTTTATCCTCGTAAAGCTCAACATTCCATTGATTCATATAACTAATGACTATTCAATACTCGATTCTAATTGTTCGATAATTTTAGTATTTCCTTGGGGACTGGGATGAATACGATCGCGGTATAAAAACTCAGGCTGGGGAAAATCCGCCCAAATTTGCAAAAAGTCGAGATCTTCTAGATTTTCAGTGGCGACTAATTCTTGGAGGCGTTTTCTAGCTCTAGTTTCTTCTTCTGTCGAACCCTCTTGAAACTCCCGCAACAAAGGTGTCAGGGCCAAGATAAATCGAGTATTAGATTGTCGCGCCAGATCTTGTATTTCTGCGATCGCTGCTAAATTGGCGGTTAAATTATCGTTTTTGGCTGCTCTTAATTGCTCTAATTCAGGAATCTGGCGCGGGGTGGCAACATAAAGTTGGTATAGTTCCACCAAGGCTAAAGGAGGAGCTTTATCGGGATAACTATAAGATTTTCCTACCACCAGGGATGTCGGTTGGGTAGCAAATAGATCGTCAGTATTAATCATTAACACCAGTACGTCAGCATCAAATAAACCATAACGTTTTAGATACGCCAATTGGTTACGAGGCCCCCAGGAGTTGGCCGAAGCATTGAGAACTTCAACAGGGCGATCGCTCTTTGGTTGTAATTTGTTAACCAGCAAAGCAGAAAGGGTTTGTGTTTGATCTGTCCACCAAGAGCCATTAACTACCGAGTCTCCCAGTAACAAGACTCGTTTAGTGTTGTCTTCTTTTTCGGATTTAATCTCTTGATTGCGCATTGAGTACTGATTGACTTCAATAAGATTACCAGAACGACGTAATTTCTGATTAGGGGCGAGTAAATAGCCAATCTCATCGTCGGCAACATATAGAGGAGGATTGCCCAAACCCATAGTCAACCGCAAGCCAATTTCCGTTACCACAGTGACTCCAGCCACACTAGCCAAGATAATCAGTAGTATTTTCATTGTCAATAAATTGATTTTTCAGTTTTGAGATTTAGGAAAAATTTTTAAAATCTCTCTAAATCTAAATTGTTTTGATACTATTTAGATAGAAAAAGCTGACTACAAAATTAAGATCTTTGGTTTTGTTAGTCTAAATTAAAATCATCGCTCTATTTAAAGTGGGAGAGCCAAGCAATTATGTCTGACTTGAATCGTGGAATTATGAAATTCGATGGTGCAGATAAACCTATATTGGTTGCTGTATCCGCAATTTTAATTTTTGGTGGCATCATTGCTCTGATTGTTTGGGCGTTGAATTCCGCTTATGTAGTATAGGTTTCGAGTAATTCAGTCTAGTTAGTCTAATTAAAAATAAAAAAAAGTTGGCTGACTGCTTTTTTTGGGCAAATTATGACGATCCTATGCTATGATTGATAACCGTGGTGATTAAGGGTCGATGCCCGAGTGGTTAATGGGGGCGGACTGTAAATCCGCTGGCTATGCCTACGTTGGTTCAAATCCAACTCGGCCCATAGGTTATACATTACAGAAGCTTCAAGCTTCTTTTTTAATAGACTTGCATATCTTTAGCAGTGTTTCAAACACCGCCAAACACTGCGAAAGACTGCCAAAGATGTCTTAAAATTAGATCGCTTTTAGATCGAAAACGCGATACATTGGACAAGATAAATAAACTGCTAGATGCAGCCAACGCTAGGTTAAAGCAATCGAATGCTGGGATTAAAATATTTAGACGTGGGCAAAAGCTATCATTGCGAGGGATGCTGCCCAAAAAGAGTGGCGATGGTAAATCGCAGCAAACTATAAGCTTGAGAATTTACTGTAATGCTGCGGGGATACAGGTTGCTGAGAAGCAAGCGCAGAAATTAGCTTCTCAATTGGCACTATCTGAATTTAGCTGGGACAAGTGGATCGACCGCGATAATAATATTGGTACTGTTGGTTATTGGGTCGAGGAATTTGAGGCTGATTATTTCACTCGCAAGCAGAAAAGCGATCGCACTCTTACGACTTGGAACAATGATTACAAAGCCATGTTTAAAAGGCTTAACCCAAGTGACAGTTTGAGCGAACAGGTTTTATTTGATTTAGTAATAGCTACAGAGCCAGATACAAGAACTCGCAAACGTGCAGTTTTAGCAGCCAATAGCTTGGCAAAGTTTGCCAAACTAGATTGTGATTTTAATAGATATAAAGGTAATTATTCTCATCTTACTGGTAGCGATCGCGCCTTACCTACAGATGAGGAAATTGTTAGATATTATCAGTCGATTCCCAACCCTCACTGGCAGCGAGCTTTTGGACTGATGGCTGCTTATGGGATCAGTAATCATGAGTTATTTTATGTCGATCTTAATAGTTTGTCTCAACCACCAGGACATTTAGTATCGACTTACAGAAAAGCACATTATGGAACAAGACGTATATGGTGCTTGTATCCTGAATGGTACGAGGATTGGGAGTTATTTAAACCAATACCATTACCAAATGTGACTGGAAAAAATAACAGAGCCTTGGGGAATCGCGTAACCAATGCTTTCAAAAGATATGGTTTATGTAAGCCTGGGGATTTACGTCACTGTTGGGCAATTAGAGCAATGGGATTTATGCCTGATTCCATGGCAGCAAAAATGATGGCTCATAAAACTCAAGTACACAACGATACCTATAAAAGATGGATTGATGAAGATCGGGAAGATAAGTTTTATCGAATATTGATGCAGCGAGACGATAGACCAAGACCACCAACTCTTTAACTCGTAACTATTAACTCGTAACTTATAACTTTAGGCTATTCTGTTATGCGTTATGCGTTACGAGTTACGAGTTATTATGCTTTTCTTTTTTCTGGTGGAATGTTTAACCTTTTAATACAGGCTGGAATATTAAAATAATACCGACTATACAAAGCTTCGGGATTGCGTCTGTCTTGTACTTCTTTGCCTAGTCTCAACGTGCCATTGTTGACCGCTTCTCTAAGTTCATTGGGTGAACTATAGCCAAGTTTTTTGTAAGCTTTTTCAGTAGGCAAATATTCAATGTCTTGTGGCGTGTTTGCTCCAAGCATTGACCTAATTTCATCGCGGATTATTGCCCTGATTTCTTGCTCGGTAAAGTTAACCAACTCCTAAACTCCTAGCTGCGATCTCGCTACGCGAGCTGGCGAAGCCAATCGCAGCTTTAATAATTTCTTCTTTGGAATCAAAACGCAAGAGCAAAATACGATATTCATCAGCAGAAGGAGAAATACAAATTGCGGGAAATTTATCTTCATCAAGAATTGACAAATCATTGGGGGAAACATTATCAAACTTTTGTCCCCAAATTTTGATGTTGACTGAGGCAGGATTAACCCGTGTTACCAGTCCGACACTCAGGTTATAGCCAACTAATCTTTTATCAGAGCGATCGCTTCTTATTTGGACTACTTGACCGACTTCAAAGTTTTGGATTATTGCCTTGTCTGGATAGTCGTTATTATCGTTCTTCATTTCCGCTACAACGGTTTTTACCTGTTTTGCTGTCGGATTTTCGCCATATCGATCTACTGTCATAGCCCAAGCTTCTTTTTGACGCTCATGGGGTGCTTTACCTAGTTCGCGAGTCACACTTTCTGAAGCTGGTATAAGCAAACCTGATGGTTTACCCGACGACTGATAGGCAATTGCCGAATTTTGTCCCCAATTGGGGACACTTCTTGCTCCGTCGTCATGGCGAGGAAACCTCGCCGACGGCGGTGCGCTTTTTAAATTATTAACTACAACTGCCGACTCAATTAATCGGTAAGCTTGTGATTTTTTCATATTCCACCTCTCGAAACAATAATCTCTGAAATTTGAGTATCCTACCTCTTTGTATAATTGGCGATCGCGAATCTCCAGTAACGCTTCCCCAACTCGGTAGAAAATATCTAATCCCTGCCTTATGGTTCGCTCTAGGCGATATAGATCTTGATTGTTGACCCAATCTATCTTTTTGGTACAGTAGGTTATTTTTAACTGATACTCCTGTATCTCTTCTTCGCTACGATTTTGCTTAACTGCTAAATGTTTAACTTCTTGCCATTTAACTAACTCCTCATTTAAAACTTCAATCTCTTCGCATTCAATGCGATCGAGTTTTCTAATTAATTTAGGAAGGCGATCGCCATTCCAGATATACTCAAGTTCCCCATTGGGGACAAGAGATAATTTCCCTGGACGTTCGGGAACGGGAATAGTCGAACCCCACCAACGGACGTGAACCTCTGGTATCCTGCCAGCGATAACCAGATCGATCACCATTCCTGGTGTGGTACTGCCATTACGCACCCAAGTTCCAGGCGGATATAGAAGCATAGCGTCTATGTCCTTGATAGTTCTGTCTAAGTCATCAAGTTGAGTTTTTAGTTTCGAGAGCTTCCGTTTAACTTCAGCCGTGTAATGACTGACTGAGGAAAGTTCTTTAACCTCGCACTGCTTGGCTTGATACTCTTGCTTAAACTCAGACAGCCTGTCTTTACACTTTTGATAAGATTGTAAAGATTCTGGCGATCGCGCCAAATTTCCTTGCTTCATGTTTATAATAAAAGTGATTTTTACGTATTTCTACTGACTTCGCTTTTAACTGCTCTACACAGTTCTTTAAGCGGAGTTAGTTTTTTGGTTAAGTAAATCTAGCTGTAGCGGTCGATCCATCCTTGTCGGTATACAGCCAGTCAAATCTAATAATTTTTCTTGAGCATAAAAAAAGATTTGCTCTAAAACAGCTGGGCTTTCTGTCTGTTCTTTCGGAGTATCAAGATAATAATTGTCGCGTAGTGCCACCTTCAACCAGCCACAAGGATTAAATATCTTTGTTCGTCCAGAAGCTATTTGAATCATCATCCTGTCAATCGTGGCTTTAAGCTTGTCTATGCCATGACTGGCTATTTCCCACCAATCTTTTTCAAGCCGATAATTAATACCCGCAGACTTACAGATTTGTTTGGTCAGTATAAGCTGCTGCTGTTTAACCCTGCTTTTTTCAGCAGCATTGCTGGAATTAGAGTCAGAGCAAGGGTCTTCAAATTTTTCTTCAGATTTTTCTTCGGACACACCTGTCTTTTCTTCATCTTCATGGCAAAACAACTCATGCAAAGGCTTTACTTCTAATAAAGCCTCTCCCTTTCCTGAGATTTGAACCGTTACTAATCCAAATTCAACTACTCTCTCAAGAATTCTGTATATATTTCTTTCTGAGACGGTATAGCTATCGCAGGTCTTCTTTATGTCATTACAAAATTGTCTATAAGAAAATTTAACAATATTGCTTGACTTAGTAATTCTGTCCAGTAGATACAGATACAATTCCATATCAATCATATTTCTAAATCCAATATCTAGAAGTTTTCGTCTTACTTTTTTAGTTAACTTAATCAATGTTATTTTTCTCCCAAACAGGTATTACATTTACAATGTGTTCTTTCCAGTCTTTTGACCGAACAACTCGTATAAATCCACGCTCTTGAAGCTTTTCAAAACCACGAACTATTTCTTGGCAAGCTAAGTTGTTTAACTCAGAAGCATCTGCTTCCAAGTGTTCAATACTGATACTCTCAAAAAGATAAAAAATGGAGTCACTGTTTACAGTTGCAATCTCTTGAAGATTGATTGATACGTTATTTTCACCAACTCGATCGCGTAAAGCAGCTACTATTTTTAGTTCTGGCGAACTAAGTTCATGACGATCTTGCCATTTACGTAACTTGTGATGTATTTTTCTCTCTTTTTTGGTTAATTTCACAATTTCTCTCCTACTTTCTCAATTAGCTTGTCAGTCATGCCGATCGCCATTTCGCAAAGTTGGTCATTGGACTCATAGGCATAACCAGAGGTAATCATGGCGGACATGAATTCTTTAACCGTCACGCAGTAGGCGTTGGTTAGTATTTGGGGACGTTTATCCACTGGTCGATAAATATTGGCTTTGTATCTGGTCGGTGTTTCCATGGGTTATCTTTTGCTTTACTTCTTCTCGCTCAAATTGAATTACTGTTCGAGAAGGGAGGTTCTATATGTTGATTTTTGTTGCATCTCGCAGAAGTGCAATTGGGCTTGAATCAAAGGTTATTTTTAAGCAACTAGAGGTTTTTCAAGTTTTTGGGATGAATCTAAAATTTCATCAAATTCTTTTTGAAGTTGGCGAGTCTTTACTGCATCTGCCTTTCGTCTCATCAGTCCAATTGCCAATGTTTCGTGATCGATGCATGAATAATAAATTTTCAAACTTGACAAATCAAAATTTCTTTTATTCCAGTGGCAAATTACAGCAGGGTCTTTGCTTAATAATTTTGCTAACTGAACTCCTGAAGCATATTGAATATGTTCGACCGATAATTTGGTAGTTGTCATTTATACCAATATATTGATTTTTTTATCAGATAAAATGACGCTTTAGTCAATTTATTGACAAATGTTTTATACATAGGTCACATAAAAAAGCAAGTAAAATACAATATATTGACTTGTGCGTTAATTTATTGACGCAGCATAAATCTCGAATTTTAATTAAATGCCTAAAACAACTCCAGATGAAAAGCAGTTTTCAGCAGAACTAAAGTTGAGAATATCTAATTGCCTAAAACGAGTTATGTTTGAGTTTGATATCTCAGGCGTAGAGTTGGCTGATATATCTGGACTTGACTCAACTTACATTAGTCATTTAAGAAACGGCAAAAGACTTCCGAGCTTCGAGAATTTTATAAAGTTAGTTGAGTCATTACCTGATGAAGCACAAGTCTATTTGCTAGATTTACTGTTTCAGAAAAAAGAGGGTTTAAAAATCATAAAGAAAAACAACACATCAAAAGTTTAAATTTACAGAATAAGTGCGATCGCGATCGGTTTTTAAAAACACTAAATAAGTCAAATTGTTAAAGTAAACCAAATTGATTTATTTAAATTCAAATGATTCAGATAATAGGAATAATGATGGCTTTTTATATATTTCCTAGATATGCTGAAATGTTTGAAAATAAAAAGCTAAGTAAAGGAATAAGAATATATTGTGCAATTGCAGGAGTTATTACATTACTTTGCCTTCTTGGATTACTAGATGCACCAAGTAGCAGTTATTAATAGATTTTATAAAATTAAACAAAAAGCTCTATCTCAATCGCAAAAATGTCAATAAATATAGAAACAGATTTAAAAGAAATATTATTAGAAATTAAGTCAGATCTAAAAGACACCAACAAAAAGCTGGATAACTTGACGGCGGAAACAGCAGCGATAAAAACTGATGTAGCGGTATTAAAGACTAATCAGGATAATCTAAAAGAAATTCTGAGCGATGTCAAAAACAAGCAAGATAAATTAGTTAATGATGTTGCAGATTTAAAAGGTGCAAAATCATTAATTATCCCAATTGTTGTAGCGGTCATAACTAGTATTACAACACTACTTATCAGAGCCATACCAATAAGCTGAAAAAAATAATAAGAAAATGACCCCAGAAGAAATCCAACAAACAATAGAAGGAATGCTAAAAGTTCAAAAAGAACTACAGCAATCTCAGATAAAACAATCAGAAGAAATACAACAGTTACTAGACCAAGGACGATTACAGGACAAAAGAATTCAGCAACTCATAGGTTACTCAATTTCTCAAGGTGGAGATATCTTAGACGTTTAAATGTCTTTAAGAGATATATATGCACGTCTCAGTAAACTTGAAGACAAAGATAAAGATGAAGAATAATGACCGAAATAACCGAACAAGAAATTATCAAAAAACTCGATAAAATATCTGAAGACATTTCTGAGATTAAAACAGATATAGTAGTAATAAAATCTAGACTTGACGGTCAACAAAAAGCTGTGGATAAAATTCCCGACTTGGCAGAGAAGGTCGGCGAGTTAAAAAACTGGAGACAGATAGCAATAATTATTATTACTGGTACTGCTAGTACAGTATTTGGCTGGTTTCTTAAGAGTGGAAGAATGTAGACTACCATCCAAATAAACGCGATCGCTTTTCAGGAGTATCTTCAATTTTGGGTTTTAAGCTATCAAGTTGATAAGACAAAATATCTTTCTCTTTTTGAAGTCGAATTTTATCAATTTTCAGTTTTTTATTAACCCTAAGCATATAATTAATCTGATTAATGGAAAAAGCCATAAAAAACTCCACAAAAAGTTTGTAGTCTGTAGTTTATAGTAAGTAGTAAAAAAAACTACGAACTACGAACTACAAACTACGAACTCTATTAATCATCAGTATTTTATCCAGCAAAGCTATGGTTTGCGCCTACTATTATAGGTGCAGTTTTTGCCAAGTAACAGGCCCGACGACCCCATCAACTTCTAAACCATTTTGCTTTTGAAATTCTTTGACCGCATTAAAGGTAATTGGGCCATAAATGTTATCAATCTTAAGATCGCAACCGCGATCGACCAATAAAGTCTGGACGATGCCTACTTCTCTGCGACGGGTAAATGGCGAGGTCAACTCCAGATAAAATCCATTCCAATCTAAAGACCTCTCTTCATAATCTGGTCTGGCAAAACCGAGACAAGAAGGATAATAACGAGTGCGACGCATCACCCCACCCCCATTACTCTGATTGGTAATGCTGGTGTTACCTTCAATGGTTTTAAGGTAGGTCGGGTAAACTTCCTCGACCAAACCCACATGATCGGCAATGCGATCGCCCCCCCAATCGAAGAAAACTATATCGCCAATTTGGGGAGTGCGGTAAAACTGTCTTTTGTTTTTGAAGTAACTAACACCGTAGGGGCAATAGGCAAAACCTTTTGAGTTTTGAATTGGGGGCAGAGGCATTCCCGCTTTCTCAAAACACCACGAGACAAACATTGCACACCAGGGAGCAGTATCAAAACCCAATTCTCCATACCAAATCCCATATTTAGAAGCCTGTCCCCGATTGACCCTATAACCAATTTCTTTCTTGGCAATATTTAAAACTTCTTGTGCTGTAGTCATCTTTTTTTATTGCGATCGACTACCTAATAGTTCCCCTGGGAATAATGATCGTAGATAGGGTATGTTGCTTGATGCGGAGAGATTAGACTCCGCTTTACTCATGTTTAAAAATATTGTCAATATTATTAATCTTTTACCCAAACAATTTTGGTTTATTTTGGCGGGATTTTTAGGCGTGTCTAGCGCTACTACTCCAATCGCGATCGCTTACCTAATTGTTAATTCGGGTTCGATTGAATATAAAACTGGAGAGACTGAAATTAACCTTAAAGGCAAACGGCTAACTAATGTCAATGAAGAAAAAACTAAAAAGCTAGAGCAGCAACTAGAACGACAAAATCAAATTATTCAAGAATTAGCCGAAGCTGCCAAAAATAAAAAAGTTGACGGTAAACTTAAACCCCAAATTGAAAAGTTAGAAGAATCTGCGGTTGAATCTAAGATTAGACTTGAAGACGTGGCGGATTCAAATGAAGAGTTAAATAATTTTGTTGAAGAAGCGATCGCCGAGGAATAATCTGATATTCTAAGGTGGAAGCCACTATGATAACCTATGCAAAACGGGAGATAGCGCATTTATTAGGAGTGTCGCCCAAGACTATAGCCGAGTATGCAAAACACTTAAACTTAAAGCCAATAGAAGGCGATCGCGGATTGAAACTTTACAGTGAATCGGATTTTAATTTGATTTCTCAAATGCGCGAACATTGCGCGGATAAAAGTAATTCTCGCGAGTCTTTCGTTCCCAATACGGAAGTAGAAGTAGTCGAGGATGTTCCTCAAGTAAGTAAACTTACAGCTAATAAAAATAGTAATTCGGCAATCAATATTTACCAGCAAAGTTTAGCTTATGGAATGGAACAAGATCCTTTGTTTGACTTGGAACTATTACAGAGGATAAGCGATAATCAGTGGTTGCTTCCTGCAAGTAGGTTAGCCCCTTTGTTTGGTATTTCTCCACAGTATTTAAATAGCTTAACTCAATATTATTACTGTGGGTTTATTGCCAATAAAGAGGCTTATGCTGGGGGACGGGCGTTATGGAAAATTAGTTCAAACAATAATTAATTATGTCTGGTATTGGAGAAGCATTATTAATCAGCGCAGCTACGAGTTTAATTACCGCAGGATTGACTTATGCTCTCACTCCTACTCAGAAATTAGAAGCAGGAAGACTTAACGATTTAACTTCTAGTAATAGTTCTTATGGCGTATCTTTACCTTGGGCTTGGGGGACTGTTCGTTTACCTGGCAATAAAATTTGGCTCGATTATCTTGAGGAACAAAGAAAAACTTCCTCTGGCGGTAAAGGTTCAAAGGTTCAAACCACAGAATATTCTTATTATGGTTACTACGCTTCGGTATTTTGCGAGTGTCCTTTTCGTTCCATAGTTGATTATCAACGTCTCTGGATGAATAAAAAGCTGGTTTACTCTACGATCGGCGGGGCGGAAACCATCGCTCAAGGTGGGAAGTTTGCCGATCGCTATCTTCGATTTTACAAAGGCGACCCCGCCCAGATAATTGACCCGCTGCTTTCTAACACCACGCCAATATCTAACTATAACTATGGGCTTCCTACCAATGAAGAGGATAGGGATGCCTACCTAGGAAGTTTGGGTATTGACCCCAATGCAGTTATCCTCACTCCTAGCTATAACTATAGAGCCTATATGGTCGCCCAAAGATTGCCACTAGAAGATTTTTTTAATGCCTTACCCGCAGATGAAGCGCAGATAATTGCCAGCGAAAACTGTAGTGTCGGGCAAATTATTGGGGACATATTCAGTTTGTTTTTCGCTCCTACCCGCTACGATGTTTCGCTACTGACTACCCCAGTTCAAGGTTTTACTATCGATAATGTCACTGCTGCCAAACAAGCGATCCAAACTCTACAGCAAGCTTACTTTTTTGACATTGTTGATAGCAATGGGGTTTTTAAGTTTATTCCTTTAAACTATGCTCGAAATGTAATTAACCTCAGTCCTCTAGATCTAGCTGCCCACCCTGCGGGCAACCAAAAACCCCTAGACTACGAAATCATTGAGAAAGACCCCGCCACTTTACCCAGCGAGGTCATAGTTAAATATCTAGATCCAGACTTAGATTACGACGTTAACGAACAGCGATCGCAGTTAGATGTTAAATCCCATTACAACCCCAACCCAGTTACCTTAAGCTTTTCCCTGGTTCTGACCGCATCGGAAGCTGCCACGATTGCCGATCGCGCTTTAATCCTGGCGTGGCTTTCTAAATATACCTACAAGTTTCAACTTCCCCCCGCCCATCTAACTTTAGAACCGACAGATTTAATTGCCAATGTCTTTGATGATGGCGACTACCCAATTAAAATTACCCAAACCAGAATTGGGGCAAATTTAATCGTTGACTGCGAAGGAGTCCCCCACGACACCTATTTTTGGGATTTGGTCAGGATTTTAGAGTCGGGAGATCTTACCGTCGGCGTTGCCGATTACAACGTGGTTATTGAAACCAACGGCACGGTTAGCACCATAGCCGATACTTCGGGGACGACCTACACCGAAGGCACGGACTACATGGTAGACCTCGATGGTAATGTATCCATACTATCTACGGGAAACATTGCCGAGGGGACGGATCTAATCATTTCTACCACAGCCGAACCGACCCCAGATCTAGTCACGATAGTTTCGGCGGGGGATACGGAATTATTAAT